>CAXUDN010000059.1:0-10654 GCA_964249715.1 uncultured Acidobacteriaceae bacterium | reverse complement strand
TGCGTGGGGTGGAGGGCGCTTATGTCATGTTGCCTCCGATCATGACGCCAGCGCCGGGGTTTCCGGAGGCGAAGGGATTCATTTCAAGCCTGGTGCAGGCTTTGGAAGAGGCGCCCGTGCCGCGGTTGGTGGCGTTGTCTTCCATCGGGTCGGAGAAGACGAGTGGGGTGGGGTTGATTACGACGACTCATCTACTGGAAGAGGCTCTGGGTAATCTGGCTTTTCCGGTGGCATTTATCCGGGCAGGGTCGTTTCTGGAAAATTATGTTGGGGGGCTGAGTATGTCGGCGGGTTCAGGGGTGTTCTACACGTTTTACGCACCGACGGACCGGGCTGTGCCGATGATTGCGACGGACGATATTGGCAAAGAGGCGGCTCGATTGTTGGTGGAGGGCTGGAGCGGGAAAAAGGTTGTGGAGTTGGGGTCGCCGATCAGTGCGGATGACCTGGCGAAGGCGATGGGAGAGGTGCTGGGGCGGACCGTGCGGGCGGAGGCGGTGCCTCGGGCGCAGTGGAGGGCAACGCTGGCGTCGTTCGGGATGACTTCGGGGACGGAGGCGTTTGAAGAGATGACGGATGCCATGAATTCGGGTTGGATTGCGTTTGGTGTGGAGGGGACGGAGAAAGTGGCGGGGACGTCAACGCCGGTCGAGGTGTTCCGGAGCGCGAAGGGGTGAGGTCGCGTCTTCGGGAACGGAAAGGCCTGCGCAGAGTCGCGAAGGCCTCTTCGTTTTAAAAGGATTGTGCTTCGGCGGGGTGCTGCTCGAGGAGCTGATTCATTTCGATGTATCTGGGTTCGGTGAGGTGGAAGGTGGCGGCGGGAAGGCTGCCTTCCATTTGTGCGGCGCTGCGTCCGCCGGCAACGACGGTGTGGCCGAGGCCATAGACGGCGGCGGTGTCAATCAACTGACGCCGGCTTTGAGGGCGCGGTAGATGGTGGTGAGGGAGTCACTGTCATCCTGGGAGCCCAGGCGTATTGCCATTGCCTCTGCCGATGGCCCAGGTGTTGAAGCTGATGCCGATGAGGTCCATGTCTGAAGTGCCGAGTTATTGGTTTGGCCGAGGGTGACGGTTGCGGTGCTCATGAGGGGTTTCAATGCCCAGGCCGGCGTTGCTGCTGTGAAAGGATACCTGGTTCGACGGCACCAAACGAGGTTTGCGCAGCATCGAAAGAAGGACACGAAGCAGGAGGGTGAACCGTGATTGCAGCGGCGACGAACACGAGCGGACGGCGTCCGCGAGTGGTGATTGTGGGAGCGGGATTTGGCGGAATTCATGCGGCGCAGGGGCTGAAGAACGCCGCGGCGGATGTGACGGTGCTGGACCGGCGCAACCACCATACATTTCAGCCTTTGCTGTATCAGGTCGCATTGGCGGTATTGTCGCCGGGGGATATCGCGCAGCCAATCCGGTCGATATTGCGGGATAACAAAAACACAGAAGTGCTGATGGATGAGGTAATCGGGGTCGACACAGCAGCACGGCGAGTGCACGTGAAGAGTGGCGCGGAGATTGTGTATGACTACCTGATTGTAGCGACAGGGGCGACGCACAGCTACTTTGGGCATGATGAATGGGCGAAGCTGGCGCCGGGGCTGAAGTCGGTGGAAGATGCCACGGAGATCCGGCGGCGGGTGCTGCTGGCGTTTGAGTTGGCAGAGCGGCAGAAGCTGGAGACGGGGTCGCATCCGCCTTTGAATTTTGTGGTGATTGGGGGCGGACCTACGGGTGTGGAACTGGCGGGGGCGATCTCGGATATCGCGCGGCTGTATATGACGAAGGACTTCCGACACATTGATCCGGGGTCGGCGAATGTCATGATTTTGGAGGGTTCGCAGCACATTTTAGGAGCGTATCCGGAGGATCTGCAGAAGAAGGCCGTGGAGCAGTTGCAGGCTTTAGGGGTGAAATGCCGGACGGGGGCGCACGTCACAGAGGTCTGCCCGGGGTATGTGAAGGTCGGCGACGAGCGCATTGAGAGTGTATGCACGCTGTGGGGTGCGGGCGTCCAAGCGTCGCCGCTGGGGAAGATGATGGGTTTCCCGACGGATAAGAAGGGGTGCGTGGCAGTGGATGAGCACCTGAATCCCCCGGCACATCCGGAGATCTTTGTGCTCGGGGATCTGGCGCACGTTGAGGAAAAGGGCAAGCAGGTTCCAGGGGTGGCGCAGCCGGCGATGCAGATGGGTGACTATGCGGCAAAGCGGATTCTGCTGCTGATGGAGGGTGGGGATCGCGCGGCGAAGCAGAAGCCGTTCCACTACTTTGACAAGGGCGATATGGCGACAATCGGACGCAAGGCGGCGGTGGCTCGTGTGGCCTGGCCGTTCCATGCACATCTGGGTGGGTTTATCGCGTGGATGATGTGGTTAGTGGTGCATATCTTTTTCCTGATTGGGTTCAGAAATCGCCTGGGGGTATTTCGCAGTTGGTTCTGGACGTATGTGACGTTGCGGGATGGCGTGCGGCTGATTGTGGGGTCGCAGGATTTGCCCGGGTGGGGTCAGCTGGCGGAGAAGACTGGGCCGGATACGTCGTCGACGCCTTCAACAGCTGTGGGGGCGATAGAAGCAGCGGCTCCGGTCGGTTAGCGAAACGGGTCGTGACGCGATAGACACCACTTCAGTGCAGAACGGCATCCCAAGCTGCTACGGGCGGAGTGCCCTGAAAGCAGGAGTTGACGCTTATGGGTAGGGCCGTGGTGGTGAAAGACCGCAAGGTTCGGTACGCAGTTGTGGGCATTGGATGGATCTCGCAGAGCTCGTTTCTCCCTGGGGTAGAGCACACGGGAAATAGCGAGGTTGTAGCTTTTGTGAGCGGCCACGAAGAGAAGGCGGCAAAAGTGGGGGAGAAGTATGGGGTCTCCGCGCTTTACAGCTACGAAGACTATGACGAACTGCTGGCTTCGGGAACGATCGATGCGGTATATCTGGCGACGCCGAACTTCGATCATGTGGACCTTTCGGTCCGGACGTTGAAGGCTGGCATTCATTTGCTGCTCGAGAAGCCGATGGCGGTGTCCGTAGAGCAATGCCAGGAGATCATTACGGCGTCGGAGGAGTCAGGGGCGAAGTTGATGATCGCCTACCGGCTGCACCATGAGCCAGGGACACTGAAGGCATTCGAAGTGGCGCGGTCGGGCAAGCTGGGGCAATTACGGTACTTTAATTCCTCGTTTTCGCAGCCGGTGAATTACCAGAATCATCGGGCGAAGCATGGGTACTGGGCGGGGCCGGTGCCGGACATGGGACCGTATCCGATCAACACGGTGCGGAATCTGTTTACGGCAGAGCCGTTGGAGGTGAGTGCGCTGGGGGTGCGAACGGATCCGGAGCGGTTCAGGGATTTCGATGACCAGGTAGCAGTAAGTTTGAAGTTCCCGGGGGAGCGCGTGGCAACGATGCTGATGAGCTACTCGGGGGCAGAACTGGAGGACTACAGGGTGGTGGGGACGCTTGGGGATCTATATTCGAGCCCGGCCTTTGGAGTAAATCAGGCGATGAAGCATGTGGTGACGGTTGGCAAGAGCAAGAGTGAAGAGAGTTTTCCGAAGACGGATCACTTCGGCGGAGAGCTGAAATATTTTTCCGATTGCATTCGCGAGGGCAAGCAACCGGAAGCGGACGGTGAAGAGGGAATGCTGGATATCAGGGTCATCGCCGCGGTGGAAAGAGCGCTTGCTACGGGGCAGCCGCAGAACCTAGAGCCATATACGCGACGGCGAAGGCCCGTGGAAGATCAGGCGGTAAAGTTGAAGGCGCCAAAGGAGCCGCAGTTGATTGACGCGCACAAGCCGCAGGACGGGCGATAGTACAAGCGGGTTGCTGTGTATGGTTGAGATCGCGATTAAGGAGTAAGGACAAGATGGCTGAGATAAAGGATACAGAGGCGGCGATACCCGGCCTCTCGCGCAGGAATTTCCTGCGAAATACGGCGGCGGCGTTAGCTGCGACGGCGGCGGTTGCGCCGTTAGCGGCGGCACAGAGTGCGCAAAACCTGGCGCTGCCGCAGACCAAGGACATGAGCCACGACACGCATACCGGCGTGAACGAGAAACAGCTTGGGCCTGAGAACAAGGTTGTTGAGGATCAGGAGCCGGACTCGGTATTCCCGCCGACGACGGATGCCGGTGGGCAGCCTCCCTTTAAGTATCCGTTTGCGTTTGGGCATCGGCGGGTGGAGGAAGGTGGATGGACGCGGCAGGTGACGGTGCGTGATTTCCCCTTGTCCAAGAAGATGGCGGGCGTTGAGATGCGGCTGATCAAAGGTGGTATTCGGGAACTGCACTGGCACGTCGGTGCGGAGTGGGCGTTTATGACAGCCGGAACCGCCCGCATCACAGCTGTCGATCAGCATGGAAACGGTTTTGTCGAGGACGTGAAAGAGGGCGATTTGTGGATCTTCCCAGGTGGGATTCCGCATTCGATCCAAGGCGTGGGTGAGGATGGATGTCAGTTTCTGCTGGTCTTCAACGATGGCAACTTCAACGAATTTGAGACTTTTTTGCTGACCGACTGGCTGCACCATACGCCCAAGGAAGTTCTCGCCAAGAACTTCGGTGTGCCGGCGACGACGTTCGACAATGTGCCTAAGCGGGAGTTGTTCATCTTTCCGCGCGATCTTCCGCGGCCTTTGGCTGAGGAGAAGAAGGAAGTGGCTGCAGGGACGGGGACGATTCCAAACAGCTTTGCCTTCTTTCTTGACAAGATGCAGCCGACGAAGACGACGGCTGGTGGCAGCGTCAAGATCGTCGATCGCAAGAACTTTCCGGCGACCAATATTGCGGCGGCGATAGTTACCGTAAAGCCGGGTGGATTGCGTGAGTTGCATTGGCACCCGAACGACGATGAGTGGCAGTATTACGTGAAAGGGACTGGGCGGATGACGGTTTTCTCGGCCGGCGGGCATGCGCGCACGATGGACTTTCACCCCGGTGATGTAGGGTACATCGATCAGTCGCTGCCGCACTATATTGAAAATCTTGGTGACGACGATCTAGTGTTTCTGGAGGTCTTTCCGACGCCGTTCTATGAGGATATCTCGCTGGCCGAGTGGCTTGCGCATACGCCATCACGGCTGGTGGACCAGCATATTGGGACCGGGGAGCAGTTCCTCAAGAGCATCGACAAGAAGGAAGCAGTGTTGACCCCGGAAGCCTCGAAGTCTTGAACGGCATCCCTTTCACTACAGACAAGGGCCGGCCCGCGAGCTTATGCACAGGGCCACCTGAAATCGAGACGCCGTGTACCTGAAAGGGCACGCTGTTCGGCAGTAAAAGGCAAGGACATGGTCGACGTCCTTGCCTTTTCTGCGTATCACGTTGCTAGGCATTGATGGGTTCGCCGACGTCTTCGTGGGAGCGGACGGTCACCGGGGTGAGCCAGTTGTAGCGGTCGGGGGTGAGGCCGTGGAGGATGTCAAAGTAGGCCTTATGCAACGTTTTGGTGATCGGGCCCATGGTGCCATCGCCGATAAGGATGCGGTCGACGGAGCGGAGGTGGGTGACCTCGGCAGCGGTGCCGGTGAAGAAGGCTTCGTCGCAGATGTAGAGGAACTCGCGGGGTAGAGCCTGCTCAACCACGGGTAAGCCGTGCTGGCGGGCGAGGACGAGGATGGAGTCCCGGGTGATGCCGTTCAGGACGGAGTTGGCGAGGGGCGAGGTGTAGAGGACGCCATTGCGCACGAGGAAGAGGTTTTCGCCGGAGCCTTCGGAGAGGTAGCCGTTGCGGTCGAGGGCGATGCCTTCGACGTAGCCGTTGATGTCGGCTTCCATGCGAATGAGTTGCGAGTTCATGTAGTTGGCGCCAGCCTTGGCGAGCGAGGGCATGGTGTTGGGCGCGAGGCGGTTCCAACTGGAGACGCAGACGTCGGCGCCGGTGTCGCCCTGGACGTATTTGCCCCAGGGAAAATTGGCGATGTAGATCTCGACGGGCGACTTGAGGGGGTTGACGCCGATCTCGCCGTAGCCGCGGAAGGCGAAGGGGCGGATATAGCAGGGTGCAACGCCGTTGGCTTCGACGACCTCGACAACAGCTTCGCTGAGTTGATCGACGGTGTAGGCCAGGGGCATGCGGTAGATCTTGGCGGAATCGATCATGCGGCGCATGTGTTCCGGGAGGCGGAAGATGGCTGCTGTGTTTCCTTGCTGGGTGTAGCACCGAATGCCTTCGAAGACAGAGGAGCCGTAGTGAATGACATGACTCATGACGTGGATCTGGGCTTTGTCCCAGGGGATGAGCTGGCCGTTGTGCCAGATGTGCGGGGTGGGTTGGATGGGCATAGGGAAACCTTTCGGGGTCGGACATTGCCGGCGACGCCGTGAATCCAAGCCTACATTAGGCTGTTCGGATTCGTATCTGAGATGGCGTGAGAGGTAGAGCCAGGAGGTCTTCGGGCACCGGCATGGGCAGTACACATCGGTTAAGGGGACAGCGTGGAAGCTCGTGGAATAATGGCCTCGGAACGCGTTGCACACCCCTCCCTGGAGCAGATGGATTGAGAAAGAGTTCAACTCTCGTACCCCGAGAAGCAGCACGACGGCACCTCAGGTGCGCTGGTGAACTCTGCCTCTGCGCTGCAGCCGGTCTGCGGGGCGGGAGCAAGTAGCGCGGATGAGCTTCTTCAAGCGCTCGAACGGGGCACAAGGACAGGGAGTGGTTTGGCAGTCATTTGCCATTCTGTTCTGCTTCGCTTTAGCAGTGCTCATGGTCCTGAACACGCAGATGAGCGGCGAGGCGATGTGGTTCTGGTATGCCACTACGTTTCAGCATGGCGTCAAGCTGTATTCGGACCTCCACACGGCATTACAGCCGCTCTTTGTGCTTGAAACAGCAACCTGGATGCGGCTGTTTGGGACGAAGATCGCCATTTATGAAATACCTTCGCTGATCCATGCCTTCTTGCTGATGCTCGGCATTCAGCTTGTGCTGCGTGAGTCGGATTGGCCGGATTGGCAGAAGGCGCTGGTTCTGCTCGGAACGTTTGTTTATATCGTTCTCGGGCACTCGTACCGGTTTGACGATTACCACGTTGTGGCGGAGGCACAGATCGTTTATGCGCTGCTGCTGCTGCTCAGGATCGGCAGGCCCGATGTACAGACAGACCGGAAGAGAACCTTGTGGTTTGTGACGCTTCTGGGCCTTGTATGTGGGCTCACCGTGGTGACTCGCGTCACCGATGGTGCCGCCCTCGTAACCGCCGCGGTGATCTGTCTTCCCGTGCTTTTGAAGCGAAGGCGTCTCCCGTTGCTGGCGCTGCTGCTGGCGGTATGCGGCTTGACCGTGATCGTGGTGGTGAAGCTTACCGGCGATACGCTTTCGGCTTACCTGGCGAACAGCATCTTCCACGCGGCCGGCAGCAAGGGTGGGACCGGCAGTATCTTTGCCGCGCCATTTCTGATGATCGGCAACACGTGGCAAGCAGTCCGCGGGTTGCGGTTGGTTTCAGCGACAATCGCTTGTCTTTTGCTGCTCGGGATCGCCGTGGTCAGGTTCTGGAAGCGAGGGATCGCTTATCTCTTTCCCTTGCAGCTTGGCTTCGCCTTTCTGATGTTGCGGCTGCTGCCGTACGCCAAGCGGCAGATGGTGGAGAAGGGTCTTTTCTTCGAGACTGTGGTTCTCATTGTCACGCTCTTGATGTATCTGGCGGCTGCCGTCGTGCTGGTTCGCCTGGTGCGTCATCTTTCGGGACGAAATCTGTGGGATATTCGGCAGATCCTGATCGTGCTGCCGATTTTAGAGTGGGCGTCTTACTCGGCCGGTGCCGCCGCTGAACCGCTTACAAACTATTACGAGCCGGTCGCGCTGTTGTTGCTGCTAGTTCCTGTTTTGCAGCCGTTTCGTCGCTATGCCGCGTGGGCGAATCCGTACCTGCTCACCATCCTGACGCTGGTTACAATCAATGGCGTAGCAGTAAAGATCAAGCTGCCGTACTCGTGGCAGAACTACCACTACGACGCGATGTTCCACAACCGCGCATGGTTTCACCATCCCGTGTATGGCGAGATGTACATCGATCGCGACCTGCTCAACTTCAGCCAACGGGTTTGTGCCGATATCGGCGCTGTTCCCGGACGACCCGGGCCTGCGTTGCTGTCGTTGCCTTATCCATACCCGAACTACTTTTGCGATACCCCGCCTTGGCACAACTACGTCCAGACATTTTTCGACACGTCTGCCCGCAGTACAGTGGAGAGCTTGGTGCGGGAGCTTGCGACTGACCCACCGCCATGGATTGTCTACCAACGGCAACTGAACATCATGAACGGATCCGAGCGGCTGTATAACCACGGCCGGCCCATTGCGCAGCGCGATCTGGATGCCATGATTATGGGCAAGTTAAGGTCAGGGGAGTGGACGCTTGTAGATGAGAGCAGCTATTCCCGTCCAGACTATGTGCCCAACGCGAAAGACACGGATTGGTACATCATTCGAACCAGCCGCTGAGATCTTGTCCTGTTTGAGATGGGACGACGCCCATAGTCAGCGCACCCGTTCGATCCTGTTGTGGCGGCAGAATCAATCCGGAACCCTGGCCGGGCAGCGTGCCACAATGGATTCGCCGTGGTCTGGATGCCGTCCATCTCGTTTTCCCACCTGGGCAGCTCGCCATATGTCCGGTTCTCGCTGCTAGCGTTGAGCTCGATCTTCTTTCTCGTGGATCCGTTCGCGGCTTTGCCAACGTTTCTGGCAGTGACATCGGATCAGGACGCGCAGAAGCGGGTACGCACCGCGCGCAAAGCGTCATTGACGGCATTCTTGATTTTGACGGCTTTCGCGGCGGCCGGGCAGTACATCTTTCGTGTTTTTGGAATCACATTGCCGGCGTTTGAGATTGCTGGAGGCATCATTCTGCTGCTGATCGGGCTGGATATGCTGGAGGCGAAGCGGTCCCCGACGCAGGAGTCTGTGCCCGAGACGGAGGACGCCGCTACCAAGGATGACGCCGGTATCGTTCCAATGGGCATACCGATGCTTGCCGGGCCGGGCGCGATCACGAGTGTGATGGTCCTTGTAGGGCAGGCGCAGGATCTGCGGGAGCGGTTGGCGATCTACAGTGCAATCCTGGTGACCTGCATCGTCTGTTTTGTGGTGCTGGGCAGTGCCGTGCGGGTGGCGCGGGCGTTGGGGGAGACCGGGATTCGCATTCTGGTGCGGATCATGGGGCTTCTGCTGGTAGCGCTGGCGGTGCAGAATTTTGTAAATGGTCTGGTGGATTTAGGCGTGATCTCGAAGCCGTGACCTGCGAGGCCGCTGGTCAGCGCAGGAAAAGAGCGGAACACGCGGCGAGGATACCTGCGGAGCCAAGAACGACCGCCCCGAGCACGTACCACCAGCGTTTCGTCAGAAGTGTGATGGAGGCGAGAACCACCGAGATCTGCAGGAGGGCCTCGCCTAGATCATAGCGGGCGGCTTTTTTTTCGGCCGCTTCTACTTCGATTTCGAGATCTCTGGCTTTGTGGGTGTCTTCATCAAGCTGGCCTTGTAAGCGCTCCTGTGCAGCTTTGTATTGGGCTGTTTTGCTGCTTTGTGTTGAAGCGCTGAGGCCTGGCTGCCATGTGAGCAGGTCCTGAGCGAAGGCGAACTGGGCCTGGCGTATGCGTCGACCCTGGTATTCGCCCCACTGGTCTGAGGCGCGTGCCTGCGACAGAACGGCCTTGGTGTGTTCGCGATGGCTGAGAACGGTCACCATCGCCACAAGGACGGCCAAGACACTGATGATCAGGGAGACACGGGTCATGCTGGCCTCACCGGCCTCGCGCATTTCTTTGGCAAACTCCGACACTTCTGCTGCTTCCATCGCGGAAGGATAGCGTGAAGCGTGGGATGAGGACCGGTCGGCTGCGGAAAACCTGTGTAAACGAGAGTCTGTTGGATGGCAGCCGTCGAGAGATGAACTGAGCTCCTTACAGGAGCAAGTTAGCGAATTGCTGGGCATTTCTTTGGACTTTGTTGTGTTCAGGGTGGGAGTTGAAGGACTTGCCGGTCTGTGTGTGCCGCGAGACTTGCCGAGCGCTCGGGGAGTTGTTACTATTCATCTTGTCGACGCGAGCGGTTGTGAGCGGTCGATGAGTTAAGGTTGCAAAATCGGAAACGATCAGCTATCTTACGAAAAGCAACAGATGCTGCCCTGCTGAAAACAACCGGCTAGCGTAGCGCAGTCCAAGCGTTTGAACTGCCAGTGTGAGCCTGAGGCCCGCTGGAACAAACCCAAGCCACTGCAAGAGAAGGAGCAAAAGGCTCCGCGATCCGCGAAAGCAGATCGAATTGATATTTGATTTTTGGCGTTGTCCGAACTCGTAAACTGATGCGATTCCAACATGGGATCACCTGTTTGCCCACTCCCTGACGGGAAAAGCTGGGGATTGGGTGATCGCGACTTCTCAAGCCGAGTGGTTGGGGTTGGGGTTGACAGAATGAATCGGAGTTCGATAGTCTGGGTGAGTCGCGCAAAACACTGCGGCGAGGCCAAAGGGTGAGAGAGTTGCTGAAGCGCTCCTCGCATGGCACCACCAGACAGACAGCGCATCAAGTTCGAGGACACAAGGTTGTGGCATTGCCCGCCGGAGTCCTTGATCCAAAACTGCCGGTTCAGGCCGATGCAGTCAGGATCTTTGACAACATAGTTGAACGTGCCAGTCGTGAGATGACGCGAA
>CAXUDN010000058.1:0-22411 GCA_964249715.1 uncultured Acidobacteriaceae bacterium | reverse complement strand
CCTTCACCGGGCCTGGCCCGCCGTCGCCGACCTCCACAATCTGAGCGCGCGCACCTGGCTTCCCCAGCGCGCACAGGAAAACCGCGAGGAAAAACACCACTGAACGACCAACGGTACGTCCCGAACGAGTCACGCCCACACCCTCCATTGTAGAACCCATATGCCGAAGATGCGCGCGCGGCGGCGCTGCCTTATGGGACGAAAAGACGGCTGTGTTCGATCAAAATACACCGGTCCATCACAACGCGAAGCCCCGCCGCCTCTGCACGTTCGGCTGCGGGTACATGAACAATGCCCATCTGCACCCAAAGATCACGCAAACCCAGTGCAATCATCTCCTCGACAATGGCCGGAAGGTAGCGGGGCAGGCGAAAGACGTTTACCACATCCGGCTTGACGGGCAGATCCGCCAGCGAGGTGTAGCTTTTCTCGCCTAACACCTGCTCCACGCCCGGGTTTACAGGGAGAATGCGATAGCCTGCGCGTTGCATGTACGCGGAAACGGAATGGCTGGGTTTGCGGGGGTCGTCGGAAAGGCCGACAACAGCCAGCGTTCGTGGCGCGCGCGCGGCGCCGCCGAGCATGTCGAGGATGACGGACGGATGGTTCATACGTCGAATTGGATGCGCCCCCACCCGGCTGCCGAGCGGCTTGGAAAGTGCTCCGCACGATACAATGAGGCGGATACGGGCGGGATCTTCAGCCCATGTACGCAGGAGCAGGTTTGCCTCACCGTTGGATGGATCAGAAAGCTGAAATACCTAGGCCGCAGCGCTGTCTGGCGGGATGTGCAGGGATCGCGGCGCTCGCGCTCAGCGGATGCGCGATGCAGTACCGGCCGGTGGTCGCGGCAATTAACCCGGTAGGGCCTGCCGGGCAGCCAACCAAATACGCCTATGCCGTTTCCGACCCGAACGATGGCAATGCGAGTGGCACGCTGGGTGGGTTGCTGACCTCGGTTGACGTCTCCGGCGATACCATCCTCTCCACGCCTGCGTTGATTCCGACGCCAACCTACTTCGCGGTGTCGGCCGATGGCTCGCAAGGGTATGTCGTGAATGCCCAGAACTCGCTGGATTCGGTTCCGGTCTCCGCGCCGACGTCGCTCATTACCAGCCAGGTGGTACAGACCACGTTGCCCACGGGTGCCAACGCGCCCAGTCTCAGCGGCTTCACCTTTGGCGGCGCCGCCCGGATCTTCGTTCCGGAGATCGGCTTGTCGCAGGTAGCCCTTTTTTCCTCGACCAGCCCTGCGCTGCAGCAGGCGATCAGTGTCGGAACGCATCCCGTATACGTCGTCGGAACTTCGAGCACACCGCGCGCTTATGTCATCAGCAACGGAACGACTCCGGGCCAGGTGGCGGCTATTGAGGGCACCAGCCTGTCCGTTTCCGCAACTATCCCGGTTGGCAACAATCCGGTTTATGGCGTTGAAACCACGGATGTCCGCCGTGCCTTCATCCTGAACAATGGCTCGGGAACGGTCTCGGTCATTAATGTCATCAACAACGCAATTGACAGCGCCAATCCGACGATCAACCTCAACGTGAATGGCGTCACCGGCTTGCAGCCCGTGTGGGCAGATATTGCGACCGATACAAACCAGCTCATCGTGATCAGCCAGCGCGCCGGGAACGCTACCGGGTATCTGAGCATCATCAATATTCCGCTCTGCAATGCGGTTGCCCAACCTACCAATCCCTCCTGCAACGCCACCAACCCCATAGACGGTCAGGGTTTCGGGCAAGTGCTGGCGACGGTGCCGGTCGGCATCAATCCGACGCAGGTCTCCGCGTTGATCGATGGGAGCCAGGCGTTCGTTGCGAATAACGGCGTTCCACCGACTTCAGCACAGCCTACCGATGTCGAGGGCTCCGTGAGCGTGGTGAATCTTGTAAGCGGGACCGTGACCGCAACCATTACCGGTGTGACAACCTATAACAGCAACGGAAGCATAAATTACAACATCGCCCCTGGTTGCCCGGTGACCGCGGTAGCGACAGGCGCAACCAATGCCTGTGTGTATGGGCATCCGACCACCATTGCTGCCACCACGGGGACACCGACCGGGAAGGTCTATGTCACCTCACCGGACAGCAATTACATGACCGTGATCGAGACGGACACCGATACCGTGGACACGCATATTAATCTGCAGGGCGCAGGCTTACGGGTGCTGCTGAGCGCCCGCTAGGCTGGTCCATGTCACATGCAGAAGAGCCGCCCACTGGCGGCTCTTCTGCTTGCACGACTGCGCAGGGAAGCGGTTATCCGCTGGCCAGCACGATGGGCAGGGTTGGCGCAGGGGACCCACCCTCGGCTTCGACCGTTACGCCAAATCCTCTTGCGGCAACGTTGGGGGGCAACGTCGGCAGCACAATGGAGGCATTGCCCAGGGCATTGGGCTTGAACAGCCCGGCGGCCACCGGCGCGGCACCCTTGGTCTCCGGCAAAATCCAAAGCTCATACGTCTTGTTCGGTTGCAGACTTTGCAGATGGTTCGCCACAAAGATCAGCTCGCCCCGGCTCGCGTTATAGGAGGCATGGCCTTCAGGCTTGGGCGGCGTGGTGGCGCTGGCCGGCAATCGCAGGGCGACCTGCATGGCTGTTGGATCGGTCAAAGCCTGCAAAACGCGTTGGGCGCGCGCGGATTCGGTATGCACCTGCTCGGTGGCGGCAGTCTGCTCTGCAAGTTGCTCGCGCAGATCGAGCCCTTGATGGAACTGCCATCCAGCAAAGCCTATGCCGCAAGCTGCCAGCGCCCAGCCGGCCCATCCAAAGAAGCCGAACTCACGCCGAGGCGCAGGCTTAGAACGGGACTCGCGATCCAGCAAGTTGCTGCTGCGCGGCGCAAGGACCGGCTCCGCGGCGGGTGGCGCGACATGCAGCTTCTTCTCCTGCGACACGGCGTCAAGAAACCGGATACGGACCTGGGGAGCGGGATCGTGGAAATCGGCACTGAGCGCGTAGCCGGCCAGATCGCCCTGCATCTGCGCCACCGCGCCACGGCACTCTTCGCAATGCTTCAGATGGGCCAGCGTGTACGCGGCCTCTTCGGGCGGCATCAGCGCCAGGGCGAACAGCGCGAGATCGTCTTCAGGAATATGTTGATTTACCAGGTTCATGCACTGAACGCCTTTCTCAGCGTGAGCAGCGCGCTGCGGATGCGAGTCTTTACGGTTCCCAGAGGATCGCCGGTCATCTCAGCGATCTCCGTGTGTGTCAGGCCGTCGAAGAAGGCCATTTCCAGCATCTTGCGCTGCTCGGAGGGCAGCTTCACGATTGCCGCCCGTGCATGCTCCATCATGGAGTTTCGCTCGGCTTCCTCGGCAAGATTGAAAGGGGAAGCAAGGTAAACCTCTTCCACCTGATCTGTGGGTTTTCGCCGGCGGAGGGTATCAATGGAACGGTTGCGGGCAACCACGGCCAGCCACCCGCCGAGCGACCCTTTGGTCTCCAGAAAGCCGCCCGGATTACGCCAAACCTGCATGAAGATCTCCTGAAGCACATCTTCGGCAGCAGCTACGTCACGGAGAACTCGGAGGGCGACGGAGTAAACAATTCTTGAATACCGGTCATAGAGCGCCGCCATCGCGGCTTCATCGCCACGACGCACACGTTCCAGAAGAACGCTGTCGTCGCCGGCGCTGCCGAGCGGTCTGTCCATCGTTCTATGCATTCAACGCACACGCGAACGCAGTGGATTGGATATCCAAGCAGCAACTCTCCGACACAATGGTCATAGGAGGTGAGTAACGGAAGTAAGTGTAGCCCATCGACGCTGATTGTAGCGATGCCCCGTATGCTGGAATGCACTGGCTACACCCGAACTCTCCCAGATGCCCACCCAAGCACCCTCTCAGACACCTCCCCGAATACCCGCCAGGCTGCGCCTGGACAAACTCCTTGTCGAACGTGGGCTGGCCGCCTCACGCGAGCGGGCGCAGGCCCTTGTGCTCGCCGGGCGTGTCCTGGTGGAAGAACAACGGGTCGACAAACCCGGTGCGCCGGTGGCTGCCGACGCGACGATACGCCTGCTCGGCGAGGATCTGCGCTATGTTTCGCGGGGTGGACTGAAGCTGGAGGGGGCACTGCAGGCCTGGGGTATCCGCGTCGAAGACCTCGCATGCGCAGACGTGGGCGCCTCCACGGGGGGCTTCACCGATTGCCTTCTGCAGCACGGCGCAGCCTCCGTCCTGGCAGTTGACACAGGTTACGGGCAGATTGCGCACAAGCTGCGAGTTGACCCAAGGGTGCGTCTGATGGAGCGGACGAACGCCCGCACGCTGGCGCCAGGAAGCCTCTACCGGCCGGAAGCCATCATCACTCTGTTCGCCATGGATGTCTCCTTTATCGGAGCGAGCCTGGTTTTGCCACCCGTCTTCGCGGCGCTCGGATCCCCGCTTGCGCCCTGGTCAGGCGAAGCCGTCGTTCTGGTCAAGCCACAGTTTGAGGCCGGGCGCGAGCATGTAGGCAAGGGCGGTATTGTGCGCGATCCCGAGGCGCACCAACTGGCGGTGGAGCGTGTCGCGTCAACTGTGCGCGACCTGGGTGGCGAGGTCCTGGATGTGATGGATTCACCGATCCTGGGCATGGAAGGCAATCGTGAGTTCCTGTTGCACGCCCGGTTTCCGTCATGCCGGCAACCCACCTAAGGCGGGTACACTAGAGCCGAATGCCCCTTGCCGCCATCATTGCCAAGCCCCAGAAGCCGGAACTGGAGCAGATCCTCCCCGACCTTCTCGCCTGGCTTTCAGGGCACGGCTTCACATTTCTTTTAGACCCCAACAGCGCTCGCTACCTGAACCGCGAAGACGAGGCGGTTGAGCGGCCGGAAATGCCCGAGGGGAAGCCGAATATTGTGATCACACTGGGTGGCGATGGCACTTTGCTTTCGGCTGCCCGCGCCTTTGCGCAAGAGGAAGTCCCCTTGCTGGGCGTCAATCTAGGTTCGCTGGGCTTCCTCACCGAGGTTCCTTTGGGTGATTTGTATGTCACGCTGGAAGCCTGGCTGGCGGGCAAGGCCGTCGTTGACTGCCGCAACCTGATGCACACAGTTCTCGTTCGCGATGAACGCATCTTTCGGCACTGGGAAGCGCTGAACGATGTGGTTCTCGCCAAGGGCGCCATCGCCCGAATCGGCGAGTATGCCATCGAGCTGGATGGGCAGTTCGTCGCGCGCTTCCGAGCCGACGGAGTGATCGTTTCCACGCCCACCGGTTCCACCGCCTACAATCTTGCCGCCAACGGACCCATCGTGATGCCCTCCGTCGATGGGCTGGTTATCACCGCGATCTGTCCGCACCTGTTAACGATTCGGCCCATCGTGGTTCCTGGGTCCAGTGAGATCGCCGTGACGGTCGATGTGGTTCCGCATGAAACCTACATAACGGTCGACGGCCAGGAAGTCGTGGAACTGCTGTTGGGCGACCGCATTGTGTGCCGGAGATCCGAACACAAGGTGCGCCTGTTGCGGCTGCGACAGAACGGGCTGTTTAACGTATTACGGTCGAAATTGAGTTGGGGCGAGCAGTAAAGGTTCAGCTCGGACGAGCGCGGTGTGTGGCCGGTAAGCCAGAACAAAATCACGGCGGGTCAGCGGGGAGCCAGAAGGGGTACACGCAAGCAGGGATGTTGAAGCAGATCCCTGCTCGCGCAAGGTTTCGTTACTTGCCAGCGGCGGTAGTGGTCTTTTTGGCGTGGGATGACTGTTCCGCGTCTCCGGAGCCGGCAGCATCGCCGTCCTGAGCAGCGTGAGAAAGAGCTTCGCCGAGCTCACGGATGTGCTTGGCATTCGCGTTCTGCTCGTCGCCTGCAACCGCAACGGTGTCCTTGCCCAGTTTGGCAACCAGCTTCTTGACAGCCTCGCCGTCAAGCTCCTTGGCATGCAGAAGTTTCTTCAGCTTGCCGAGGTCCTGAACGACCTTCTGCACGCCCTCGTGCTCATGCTTGGAGAGGTAGTCTTCCCACCCTTCGATGTTGGTGGTGGCCTTTTCAATGGTGAAGCTTTTGACGCCGCCCTGGATCGCTTCGAGGGTGGTCTTAATGCGCGTTGTCGGCATGTGAATCCTTCTAGGTTGGAGGTACCGGGATTACTCCCGCCCCTGTTGCGATGCCAAAGCAGTGACCCGTCCGAATGCCTGATGAGCGAGCGGTTGATGACGCAAAACTTCCGGCGGAGACGTGGCGTGTCGCGGAACGTAGCGGTGGGCGCTCGGCCCGGATAGCCAGGTTGACGATGAAAGCTAGAAGAAGCGGGAAATGATCTGGTTCGTCACCAGCGCGGCCACGTAAGCGCAGCCGGTCATGTACGCGAACTGCAATGCGGGTAGCTTCCAGCTATTCGTCTCGCGCCGCACCACGGCAAGGGTGCTGGTGCACTGCATGGCGAAGGCAAAGAAAACCACCAGAGCAATCGCCCCACCGAGGCCCATGTCATGCCGAAGAGCCTGCTGCAGGCCGAACGCATGGGTCTCCGGGTCAACTCCATACAGGGTACCCAATGTGCCGACAATCACCTCGCGGGCAACAATGGAACTGAGCAGCCCGATGCCGATCTTCCAGTTAAAACCAAGCGGGTGAAGGACAGGCTCAAGGAAGTGGCCAATGTGCCCAATGATGCTGTCCGTCAGCGCAGCAAACTGGCCCTGGTGAACCGGCAACACACTCATCACCCAGACAAGGAACGTCACGCCCAGGATGATGGTGCCTGCCTTGTGAAGAAAGAGCTTGCCGCGGTCATAAAGGCGCAACGCCAGGGAACGCGGCATAGGCCACCGGTACTGCGGCATCTCGAGAACAAAGGGCGTTGGTGCGGCTTTCAGGACCGAGCTGTTCAGAAGCCGTGCAGTGACCAGCGCGGCCAGGAAGCCGAGTGCGTACAGCCCGAGCATGACCCCCGCCCGGAGCCCCAACAGGCCGCCAAGGATGTGTTTGTTCGGGATAAAAGCAGCAATGATCAGCGTGTAAACCGGAAGCCGCGCCGAACAGGTCATGAACGGCGCAACCAGAATGGTCGCCAAACGCTCGCGCTTGTTTTCTATGGTGCGCGTTGCCATGATGGCAGGCACGGCGCAGGCATACGCCGAAAGTAGCGGGATGAACGATTTGCCGTTCAGCCCAATGGCGCGCATCACGCGGTCAGCAATCAGCGCCGCCCTGGCCAGGTACCCTGAATCTTCAAGAATCCCGATAAATAGAAACAGCAGCAGAATCTGCGGCAGAAAGACAAGCACGGATTGCACGCCGTTCCAAAGACCATCGCGGAGCAGTGGACGGAGCCAGTTGTCGGGTAACGCATTGGCGGCATGTGCGCCCGCATCCGTGAGGACTCTCCCGAGCCAGTCAGAGAGGGGCTGCCCGAGCGAAAAGACAACCTGGAACACGCCAATGACGACCACCAGGAAAATCAGCGGCCCCCAAATGCGGTGTAGAAGGACACTGTCGAGGCGCTTGGTCCACAGGGGTGCATCGGGAGCCTGATAATTCGTACGCTGTGAAACCTGTGCGGCCCACTTGCGACTCACCGCAGGAGCCTGTAGCACCGGCAGACGAAGAGGCTGCGGGCGGGCATCGGGTCCACGCGCCGCGTCGGAGACCGAATGCAAAAAACTCGCAATCAGGTCCATCCCCGTGCCCTGCGCCGAGGAGATCAGCGCGACAGGGTGGCCAAGTTCGTGCGAAAGCGAGAGGGGGTCGAGCCTGCCGCCACGCTGCTCGAGCAGGTCGCTCATGTTGAGCAGCACCATGGTCGGCAGACCAAGCGAAAAAACGGTCTGCGCCAGCATGAGCTGCCGATTCATGTGCACGGAATCGAGTACCAGCAACACAACATCCGGCGGCGGCACACCCGGCATCCGGCCGGTCAATACATCCACCGCAACACGGGCATCCTCGGAGTAGGTCGCGAGGGAGTAAATACCGGGCAGATCAATGCAGGTGAGATCGGGCCGGCCGATGCCCTTCATGCGGCCGGAGTGGTGCTCGACCGTTACGCCGGGGTAGTTGGCTACCTTCTGCCGCAAACCCGTAAGCCGGTTGAAGAGGGTCGACTTGCCGCAGTTCGGCGGCCCGACAAGAGCTGCCGTACGGATGCCGCTGCGTAAGCCAGGACCAGGAGCCGGCGGCTCCGCAACGGCAGTGACGTGACAGCTCATGGACGTATTTCGGCAGGAGGTGCCGATGGCTCCGCGGTATCGATCAGAATGTGGCGCGCAGTTTCGCTGCGCAACCCTACCTCAACGCCGTCAACGCGATACACCGTCGGATCGCCCGCAGGCGCGCGGCGAAGCACCTCTAAACTGGCGCCCGGCAGGAACCCCAGGTGGGCAAGGTGGTGGCTGACATCCTCGGGCAATTCCACGCTTTCCAGAACGCCGGAACCGCCGACCTTCATGTCGCTGAGCAGGGTCACCTTCAAGCCGCCTCTCAAATCAAGACTGAATCAGTCCTGTTTCAATATACGCCTAAGATGTCCGCCGTAAGCCGGAAGGTGCAGGAGATGGTGAGGGAGAGATGGTGCGCCCGGAAGGAGTCGAACCTCCGACCTACTGGTTCGTAGCCAGTTGCTCTATCCAGCTGAGCTACGGGCGCACATTGCGTCAAAGCAACCTTGCTAGTCTAACGTATTGCGCCGCAGGGAACAACTAGGATGTGCGGGATTCGCCGATCGCTGCACCTTGTTTGACCGGCCCGTCGGGCGCGATGGCATCATGATTACTTTGCGATGGCGGGGGTCGTTGCGGGCTCGGAAGGAGCTTGGTCCGGGATGAGCGAAACACGCTCAATCAGGTCGAGACCGGTGCGGCGTAAAAGACCGTGAATCACCGCTTCGGTCAGACGGGAAGCGTCGAATTCGACTCGGACGGTGTGGTCTGCCTCATTCACTGCCAGGCTGCGGATACCGTAAACCTCGCGCACCTTGGCCAGGGCCATACCCGTGGTTTCGCCCGGCGGCCGCCCGTAGCGGTAAAGGGTGTCTAACTGCGTCATGAGCCGATGCTAGCAGAGCCTCAGGGCGCAGTGCCCAGCGAGGCGGCGAGGTGGGTTGGAGCCGGTTCATCCGCCAGATGTTGCAGCGTCGCAACGATCTCTGGGCTGGTCCAATCCTGCGCCCCAATGAACTTCCGGCGGATGGTTCCACTTTTATCGAGAATGTAGGTTTCCGGCGGCCGGAAGGTGCCGAAGCTGGTGTGCGCGGCCCCGGTGGTGTCAAGAACACTCGGAAACGGAAGAGGACGCCGCTGAAGATAGGCCTGGTAGGTGGGGAGGTCTTCGTCAAACGCTATCCCGACGACCTTGATCTGCGGAAGCTGCTGCTGCAAGGCTTCCAGGGAAGGGAACTCGGCCAGGCACGGGGCGCACCAGCTTGCCCAGAAGTTCAGGACAACGACCTGGCCGCGCAAATCGCGCAGGCTTAGCGCGTGCTGCCCATCGTTTACAGCGAACTGGGGCGCGGGCCGCCCGAGCTGCTCCGGGTGACTGCCGCGGTCGCATCCAGTCAAGGCGGCCAGTACTAAAAACCCCGCTGCGGCGCGGGACGGGCTCTGCGGTCGCAGGCGGGAGGGCATAGCACTATCATACGAAGCTGTGCGAATTGGGTTTGGAACACCGTCAGGGGACGGCAACAAGGGAGACAAGCCGGCGCGTCCGGCAGGGGCGAGCTACACGCCGGTGCTGGGCTTGTTTTCCGACGACGAACCACGGCCCTCGCCGGTCGTCGCGCCCCATGCCGAGCCGAAGGAACGTGCTCCGCTCGAGCTTTCCGTGATCGTGCCGGCACGCAACGAAGAGGCGAACCTCGCCGCTTGTCTGGAAAGCCTTGTGACGCAAAGCGAAAAGATCTTCGAGCTGAACCGGGATTGGGAGCTTCTGGTGGTCGATGATGCCTCCGAAGATCGCACGCGGTCGATCGCAGACGAATTCGCTGTGCGATTTCCAGGAGTACGGGTGTTGAGCGCCCCGCCCTTGGAGCTGCGCGGCTCGCAACGCGGCTTCACAGGCAAGACGAATGCGTGCTGGGCTGCCGCACAGGCCTCGCAGGGACGATGGCTCCTGTTTACCGACGCGGATACGCGGCATGAGCCGGGCAATCTCCGGCGGGCGCTGCATGAGGCTGAACGGAATCGGGTTTGCCTGCTGTCGTATTCACCACGGCAGATCATGACGGGGATAGCGCAGCGGGTGCTCCTGCCGCTGATCTTTTCCGAACTCGCCAGCACGTACCCGCCCGCCAAGGTCAACGACCCGGCGGAGCGAACCGCGGCAGCCAACGGGCAATTTCTGCTGGCCGAGCGCGAAGCGTACTTCGCCGTGGGCGGCCATAGGCTGGTCGGGCGCTCCGTTCTGGAAGATGTCGACCTGGCCTGGAATATGAAGCGCGCCAAGCATGGCATTCGTCTGCGCTATGCTCCCGACGCGCTCTCCACGCGGATGTACCGCGGCTTTGGCGACATGGTCGAGGGTTGGACAAAGAATCTTGCGCTGCTCTTCCCGAATGCACTTCGGCTGGCGTTATGGCGCGTGCTGGACATCCTGCTTCTGCTGCTTCCAGTGTTGCTCTGGCTGCTGCCCTATCTCGTCATGTGGCAACGTGTAGCGATTGTGGCGCTGTGGGCGCGCACGCTGTTGCGTTTCTATCAACGGGTGGCTCGTGCGCATTTCCCTCTCCTGGATTCAGCGATCGCGCCGCTAGGGCTGCCGCTGTTTGTCTACCTGCTCTTGGGGAGTTATGTGCGCCACAAATTCTTGCACACCGTCACATGGAAAGGTCGCGAGTACCGCACCTAGACCCCACCGCAACGTGACCGGACACCCTGCATCCAACACTCTGCGCCCATGATTCTGCTGACCCGCAAAGCCGAGTTCGCCGCTGCCCACTTCTACTGGAATCCAGAGTGGAGTGAGGAAGAAAACCGCCGCGTCTTCGGCAAGTGCGCCAACCGGCACGGCCACGGACACAACTACACGCTCGAGGTCACCGTGAAGGGCGAGACGGATCCGCTGACGGGCTTTGTTGTCGACTTGAAAGAGCTTCGCGACGTGATGGAGCGCGAGGTGGTGCAGGTCTTCGACCACCGGCACCTGAACTATGAAGTGCCCGAGTTCGGAACCCTGCAACCGACAACGGAGAACATCGCGCTTTCTATCTGGCGCAGGCTGGAGGGTAAGGTTCCCCGCGCGACGTTGCATCGGGTCCGTGTCTACGAGGCGCCGGATCTTTTCGCCGACGTTTTGGCGGAGGACGCATGAACGCAACACCCGAGCCGCAGGTACAGCTATCGCGACGCTTTCGCTTCAGCGCCTCACACCGCTTGCATGTGAATCATCTCTCCGGTGACCGCAACCGGGAACTCTTCGGTAAGTGCAACAACCCTTTCGGCCATGGACACAATTACACGGTGCAGGTGACGGTCGCAGGTCCGGTGAACAAGGACACTGGAATGGTAGTCAACCTATCCGATATTGACGATTTCACGGCGCGCGAGGTGCTGCCGCGCTTCGATTATGCGAATCTGAATGAAGACGCCGCTTTTCGGCACTGCGTGCCGAGCACAGAGAATGTCTGTGTGGAACTGTGGCGCGTGTTTCAGAGCTTCGCGGGGCAGCATGCGGGCCTCGTGCTTCGGCGCATTCGGGTCGAGGAGACGAGCAACAATGCCTTCGACTACTTTGGCGAGGGCGTGCCCGCCCAGCCGTAGAGCCGCGCAGAAAGGCAGTACCACGTCCAGATGAAAACGAAAGCACCAGTAGAAGGCCCAGGCCGGCAAGGTTCCGCAGCGAACGGGAACGGAACCAGGACAGCGGCCGAGCAGGCAGAAGCGGTCGGTGAGGTGCGTCTGCAGGACGCGAGTCTGCGCGAGATCTATGCTGAAGTGCTTACGCGCATCGGCGAAGATGCCTCTCGCGATGGCCTTGTGAACACACCGCTTCGCATGGAAAGGTCCATGGAGTTCCTCACAAAAGGCTACGAGCAGACCGTCGAGGCAGCCATCCACGGAGCCCTGTTTGACGTCGACTACGACGAGATGGTCATCGTGCGTGACATCGAGTTCTTCTCCATGTGCGAGCATCATCTGCTGCCCTTCTTTGGTCGAGCGCATGTCGCCTACATCCCCCAGGGCAAAGTCATCGGTCTGAGCAAAATTCCGCGTATTGTGGATGTTTTCGCGCGGCGTTTGCAGGTGCAGGAGCGCCTCACACGGCAGGTGGCTGAGGCCATCGAAGGAGCCACCCATCCCCAGGGTGTCGCCGTGACCATCGAAGCGCAGCATCTTTGCATGATGATGCGCGGCGTGGAAAAGCAAAGCTCCCGGACCGTCACAAGCGCCATGCTGGGGGTCTTCAAAACACAAATCCAGACGCGAAATGAATTCCTTTCGCTGATTGCGCAGCACCATTGAAACTGTTTGCCCCCTCCAGATATGAATGGTCTTCTTGTACTCGATAAACCTGCCGGGATGACGTCGCATGACGTCGTAGCCATCGTGCGCCGTGCCACGGGTGAGCGCTCCGTCGGTCACCTGGGCACGCTGGACCCCATGGCCACGGGCGTACTTCCGCTGCTTCTGGGCAAGTACACGCGCCTCGCCCAGTTTTTCGGCGCAGCGGACAAAAGTTATGAGGGCAGCATCCGCTTTGGCTGGAGCACAAACAGCTTCGACGCTGACGGCGAGCCAGCCTCTGTGCCGCAAAACCTGGCCTGTTCACTAGACCAGCTACGCAGGTTGGCGACAAAATTTCACGGTGAGCTGGACCAGATGCCGCCGGTCTTTTCCGCAAAGAAGATCAACGGCGTACGCGCTTACAAGCTCGCGCGCGCAGGCAAGGAAGCCGCTGTAAAACCGGCCCGCATCACCATTCACCATTTTGAGCTGACCTCGCTGGACCGCGACGTTGCATCCTTTCGCATGCAAGTTTCCGCGGGCGGCTATGTGCGCTCGGTCGCCCATGAGCTAGGCCAGCTTGCAGCGTGCGGGGCTCATTTGGCCAGCCTGCGCAGAGTTGCGGCAGGGCCGTTCACACTGGATGATGCGCTCCCTTTGAACGAACTAAAGTCACTGTCTACCGATGCGATCGAGCAGCGGCTTGTTCATCCGCGTTTGCTCTTGCCACAAATGGCTGCTGTCACGGTAGATGAGGTGACAGCGGGCAAGATCCGCAACGGCATGCAGGCCAACGTTCCGGAATTTTCCCGCGCGCCGATGATCAGGATTTTCAGCGGACCCCGCGAGTTGCTGGGCATCGGTCGCAGGATCGCGGGAACGCTCGTGCAGCCGGTGGTTGTGCTGGGCTAGCTACTTTTTGAGCAGCGGCTGCACCAGGTGCTCCACATTCACCGCCACCTGACGATTGCCCTGCGCTGTCGCGTGTACACCGTCTTCCTGAATGTCGCCGGGGACGCCATACACATCCTGCAGAACAAAGGGCAGCAAGGGCACGTGATATTTCGTCGCAACCGTGGGGAACATCGCATTGAAACTGCGTATGTACTCGCCGCCGTACTGCGGCGGCAGCGTGATGCCGGCGAGAGCGACGCGCGCACCGCTCGCCTTAAGCCGTTGCACGATCGTGTCGAGATTGTGTTGCGCCTGAGACACGGGGACGCCCCGCAGACCGTCATTGCCGCCGAACTCAACGACCACCACCTGTGGGTGCTGCCCTAGCACTTCGTCAAGCCGGTTGAGGCCGTCTTTGGTCGTGTTTCCGCTGATGCCTGCGTTCACGACACGGTAGTTGAAGCCGGCCTGGTCAAGACGTTGTTGCAAGACTGCAGGGTATGCCTCCTCGGGCTCCACGCCAAGGCCCGCGGTAAGGCTGTCGCCAAAGCAGACGAGCACGGGGCGGGGGCTGCCCGCGTCGGAGAGACGTTTGGGTTCGGCGCCGCGAACAGACGCAACAGCGGCCTTGACCGGATGCAAGGAGAGCCGCGTGGCGCAGAGCAGGGCAGCCGCAGTCGCTAAGATAAGAGCAGGTCGGACTGATCGCACATCCTCATTTTATTCAAAGGGCGGCTTTTTTTGCAGATAAGCGAACGTGAGGCAGGGAACAAACGGAGAAATGGCGCCGTAATCGGACCTATGATCGCCGTCAAGCAGCTGCGCAAATCCTTGCGCACGGGCGCCAGCACCGTTGAAGTTCTCAAAGGCATCGACTTCACCGTCGAGCGCGGAGAGTTCGTCGCCATTATGGGCGCGTCTGGCTCGGGCAAGAGCACCTTGCTGGGTTTGCTGGCCGGTCTGGATAATCCAACCTCAGGATCCGTGTCGCTTGTTGGAACCGAGATCAGCTATCTGCCGGAAAATGAGCTTGCGCAGCTGCGGGGGCGCACCATCGGCTTCGTTTTTCAAAGCTACCAACTTATCCCCACGCTGACCGCGCTTGAAAATGTGCTGCTCCCATATGAATTGAACGAGGAGAGCGGCAACCTGAAGGCCGGGCTGGAGCGCGCGCGAACGCTTTTGGAGTCCGTTGGGTTAAGTGCACGGGCAGATCACTACCCCGTGCAGCTTTCCGGCGGCGAGCAGCAGCGCGTAGCGCTCGCCCGGGCCTTCATTCTCCGGCCGCCCATCGTGCTCGCCGACGAGCCTACAGGCAATCTGGATTCAGCCAATGGGCAGCACATCCTCGACCTCCTGCTGCGCCTCAACCATGCCGAAGGCACAACGCTCGTGCTGGTCACGCACGATCCGGCGCTGGCCTCCCATGCCGGGCGGCGCATCGTCTTGCGCGACGGCCTGGTGATCGCCGACGAGCGCAGCGCGGCCCCGGCCGTCACGTTGGCGGAGGTCTAGCCCATGGCGAGGCTTTCCTACGGAACAGCGGCGCGCATTGCGGCGCGGGAGTTGCGCTCGTCACGAGCCAAGTTTGCTTTTGTAGTCCTGTCCGTGGCCATAGGGGTGGGAGCGCTGACCGGCGTACGCGGCTTCTCTGCGGCATTCCGCTCGATGCTGCTGGTACGCGCACGCAGCATCATGGCAGCCGACCTGGCAGCCCGCTCGAACCTGGATCTGACGCCTGCGGAAAACGCCGGCATCGCGAAATTTGCGGGGGAGGAACACGCCCAGGTGACGCCGGTTACCGAGCTGCTCTCGATGGCGTCCGCTTCCACCTCACTCGACCCGCTCTTGGTATCTCTGAAGGCGGTAGACCCGGCAAAATATCCGTTCTACGGCGCGGTTGTGCTCTCGCCCGCCACCCCGCTCACGCAGGCGCTCACAGACACGAGTGTAGCCGTGGGGGATGATCTCCTGCTGCGCCTGCACCTGCGCCTGGGCGACTCGATCCGGCTCAACGATCGTGTTTACCGGGTGGCGGCGGTCGTGGAAGACGAGCCCGACCGCTTGTCCGGCTCCTTTGCCGCCGGTCCTCGTGTCCTGCTTTCGCAGCATGCCCTGGACCAGACCGGCTTGCTGGCCGCCGGCTCGCGCGCAACCCGCCGGGTGCTTGTACGGATGCCTTCGCCAGGCGGTGGCAAGGCGGCGTCCGATGACAGCATCGCCAGAGCCAAAGACGCGTTGCAGGGCATTCTGCCCGACGCTTCGGTCTCGGACTACCGCGAGGCCAACGAGGGGCTGACGCGCGCGCTGGACGGCGCAACCGGCATCCTGTCGCTCATGTCGCTGGTGGCGCTGGTGCTGGGCGCAATCGGGGTGGCCATGGCTATCCGAGCCCACCTGGCGCAGCGATTGGACTCCATTGCCATCATGAAATCGCTCGGCGCGGGATCCGCGCAGGTGATGAAGATTTACCTGCTGCAGACGGTCTTTCTGGGCCTCGCAGGAGCAGGACTGGGCATTCTGCTGGGCTTCGCCGTGCAACTCACAATGCCATTGTTTCTCGCACGTCTTCTGCACCTTACCCCCACCTTCCGGCTCGACCCGCGCTCGCTGGAATTGGGCCTCGTAGCGGGCGTCTTGACCACCCTGCTCTTCAGCCTGCCTCCACTTCTGGATATACGCTCCGTCCGGCCCACCCTGATCCTTCGCCGTGCCGTCGAGGTCTCTGACGACCCCTTCGCGCAGCGCTTCGCGCGCCGGTTGCGCGGCTCCGGCGTGCAGATCGGGGCCTTTGTCGTCATTATGGCGGGTCTGGTGCTCCTGGCGGCTCGCGTTTCCGAGTCCCGCCAGATCGGAAGCATCTTCGGCTTTGGCCTGGCCGCCGTGCTGGTGCTTTTACTTGCCTTGGCAGCCGCCCTGCTTGCAGGCCTGCGAGTTTTGCTGGCGCGAACGCGGTTCCACCTACCTTCCGTGATGCGGCATGGACTGGCGAACCTCTATCGCCCTGGTAACCCCTCTGCCGCGCTCCTTGCCGCGCTCGGCCTGGGCGTCATGCAGATTGCGATCGTGTATACGGTCCAGCATGCGGTGGTCAGCGACATCTCGACAAATTCGCTCAGCAAGCTGCCCAACCTCTTTCTGATCGACATCAGCCCGGACGAGGTAGAGCCGGTGCGAAATCTGCTTCAACAGCAGCCGCAGGTCCAGGGTGCGCCCGAAATCCTGCCCGTCATCGGCGGCCGGATCACAGCGGTCGACGGAATCCCCTATGCCGACCTGAAGCTGCCGCACATCGGACGGCGTCGCGGCGTAGGCAGTGTAAACCTCACCTACGCGCTGAAGCCGGACGAACCCCCGCTGGGCGATCGCGTCGTCGATGGGAAGTGGTGGACCGCGGGGCAGGCCGCCGGCGCCGCGAAAGAGCCCCTGCTGGCCATGGGCAGCGGTGAAGCCAAGTTCTTCGGCGTCAAGGTCGGCAGCAAGGTCGCCTTTGCGTCCCAGGGCAAGGATTTCACCGCAAGAGTGGTGGCCATCTTCGACCCGGATTCCCAGCATGCCTACTCACGTGCCGGTTTTGTGCTCCCTGAGCCGATCCTGCACGATCTGCCGGCAGTCTGGTACGGCGGCGTCCATGCCGATCCGAAAACAACCGCACAGGTTCGGCGTGTCCTTTACGAGCATTTTCCGTCCATTACGGTCATCGATGTGGCCGCCACGGTGGAAACGGTGCGCCAAGCCGTTCTGCAGATCGTGAACGTCATTCAGTTCCTTGCGGCGTTCTCCGTTTTTGCGGGCATCGTCATCCTGGCTAGCGCCATCGCGGGCACCCGCTATCGCCGCATTCGCGAGGTCGTCGTCCTCAAGACCCTGGGCGCGACCCGCCCGCGCATCGCGGCCATCTTCTCTATTGAGTTCGCTACCCTGGGCCTGATTGCCGGCGCCGTAGGTCTGCTCTTCGCCAACGTGGTCTCGCGCGAACTCCTGTTGCGTGCCTTGCACTTCGACTACCACTTTCAGCCTGGCCTCACCCTGGCTGCCTGGCTCGGCGCCGGGCTCCTGACCATCGCCTGCGGATGGCTGGCAAGCCACCGCGTACTCGGCCAGAAACCGCTCGAAGTTCTACGTGAGGAATAAAAGCGGGGTGGACTTGACGAATGATCCGGTTCGTCCTATTCTGAGGTTGGTGGTCGATGTTGCCCGCTACCCCGCCTGGGCTCCGACCGCCACTTAATCTAAGCTCCCCTTGAATTGTTGCCCCCTCGTTCAATGGTAGGACAGTCGGCTCTGAACCGATCAATCGGGGTTCGAATCCCTGGGGGGCAACCAAAAGCATGAAAACGCGCCCGCGAGGCGCGTTTTTCTTTGCCTTCATCGCACCTCCTCACATCTTCTTGAACACGTCAAAACCACTCAAGGTATTTCGGTTTATTGCTCCTTGCTGCTGCCTTGACACGGAAACTGCACCTGCAAAGGGTACTCCGAGCCGAACTTTCCGTGGTGAACCTGGTAGGCGTCTTTGGGCCAACCTTCGCCCCGACTTCGCGACCTCGATCCTGATTGTGCAGCATCTGCTCCAACGGAGCCGTCCCATTCTGCCCGCGCATCGGCTTCGGAGCTGTCGAGGTTCGTGATGTAGCCAACATACACTTGCGCGCGATGACCAATCCTGGTGCAAAGGGTGAGCGTTTTCTGGCCGTCGCCGGCTCCTCTCTCTCGCTGCTCGATGTAGCGAAGTCCTTGAAGAAGCACATGGGCGGCGCCGCAGATCGTGTCCCGAGCCGCGAAGTACCCGACTGGATCGTTCGCTTCTTCGCACTCTTCGTTCGGGATATCGGAGCGATCGCCCCCGAGCTCGGCAACAGCAAGGTTGCCTCGAATTTCAAGGCAGTGCGCGTTCTCGACTGGATTCCCCGTGAAAATGAGAAAGCCATTGTTGCGTCTGGCGAAAGCTTTGCTCGACTCGGCTTGCTCAAGAAGCCCGTTTAGTCCGCCTGACTTGCAATCCACTGCTTGAATGCTGAAAGGGTACCCTCAGGGTCTTCTTCCTGCGAGATATGACCGCTACCGGCAAGCATAATGAGCTCGCTGCCCGCGATGCGCTGATGAAACTGGTCTGCATAAGGAAAAGCGGGAATGGTCTTGTCTTTGGTCCCCCAAAGGATCAGCGTCGGGACCCTGACCTGATTGATGGAATCCGGGTTTGCTTCTCCCATGGACACGCGCATCGTCTGCCCCAGCGCTGCTCTGTTACCCCTCCGGCGCGAGAGGTCATAGGAGCGGTCGACGGCTTCGTCCGTAATCTTCGACGGATCGCTATAGATCGGCTCCAGGCTCTTTCGGACCTGGGACCTGGTCAAGATATGGTGAGTGATGACATTCATCTTCGGGTTCAGTGCCATCTTCATGCCCGCAGGCACGACGATGGAACCCGGATAGCCAGCAGGAGAGATCAGAACGAGCTTGGCTATCCGATTCGGGTGAGCGACGGCGAAGCGCCACGCCATATAACCCCCTGAGGAGTTGCCGATAAGGATGACCGGGCCATTCACACCAAGTCGGTCGAGCAGGCGCTCCAGAAAGCCGGAGTAGTAGTCCAGTGTGTAGTCGCCGCTCGGATTTGGCCCGGTGAGTCCGAATCCGGGCCGATCAAATCGGATCACACGATGAGCGGCTTGCAACTGGCTCGCCCAACCATCCCACGTGTGAAGATCCGCGCCCGTTCCGTGCAGTAACACGATGGGTGTCGGATCGTCTCGCATTCCTTCATCCCGGATATGAACCTGCATACCATCGAGCTTTACAAACTGCGACGGTGGTTGTGCCCAACGAGGTTTGAGTAACTCAACCGAGACATCAGGCTTCCATACACTGGCAACTGCTACCGCGGCTACCAGAGCCAGAACGCCTCCAATGCCAAGCATCGCTCGCGCCGGACTAAGCATCGGTTCGACCCCTGGGTAAGCGTGCCTGTGCGCGTGAACAACATTTTCCGGGAAGTTTTTATCAGGGTTCATTAATGAATATGTCTCGCAGTTGGCTCCCAAACTGTCGAGATCTTACGCTCTTTCCGCTACAGGTCACTTTTCGCGCCGGCGCAGCGAGCGTCCCCCCCCGGCGGCCGCGATGTCGCTTATTTAATGATGGATTGAATGTGAGATTCCGTTCTTTGCGGTCGGGGAGCGCGTGACATATGTCCAATCACCTCAAGCTAAGATTCACGGGAGCCGCTCGCTTTGAGCGTCGAACTCCCCGATCATGAGTTACAGGGGGCTGCAATCCAACGACCACTTGTCGCAATCGTCTCGATGACCTGAGGCCGGCTTGCAAACGATTCACAAGATGATCCCGCGAGACCTATCTCTCGCCGGTTGAGACCGCCCATAGTCTTGTTTGCGGCCCAGCGTACGATTCTCTTTGACATCGAAAGCTGAGCGCCATGTTCTAGACTCACCACACGGAGTTTCTCTTATGACCTTCACCTCAGCCAGCTTCGAAATTCATGTCCGCGATCTCGCGGCCGCTCGTCATTTTTATGTCGATCAGCTAGGCCTCCCGGTTTTACAAGAGACTGCAGCGCTCAAACTCCTCGCAGTCCGAACAGGAGCCTCTCGGCTGACGATCTTCGGAGACCAGACCGGAGACCAGACCGGTGTGATCGGCAAGCAACTATCACATATCACCTTGGCCACTGAGAACATCGACGCAACCATCGCGGAGTTGAGATCACGCGGCGTGATTGTCGCCGGAGAGCCGATCGAAGCCAAAGGTTTCATGCGGTTCGTGATCCTCTCCGACCCCGAAGGCCACACCGTCGGCATCGCGCAACACCTCAGAGACCCTATCGCTCCGATCTAACCGACGTGTAACTCACGTAAGCAGCTCCCTTCGGTTGCAGTCCTAAGAATGGAGTCAGCTTTACGCGCTGAAAGATCAGCAGGCAATCAGCGGAGGCCGTAGGGAACCTCAAACGCGCTTGTTTTCAGTCAATACCGCAAAGTGCCGTACTGCGGCAATGGGCTTTACAGAGGTGGGCTCGGGTGCCAGCGATTGGCTTCCTTTGCCCAGGTGCGCGTCATGCTATACCTTGCGTGCTTGTAGGCCGCGGATACCTTATTTCGCTTCATGGGGCCCAGTTGCAAATCGACATGCTCACGGTGGAAACCATTCTCATTGAGGATGATTAAAGCAAATCAAAAAACGTGCCCGAAGACGACTTCTGTTTAGAGCCATTATCTTTGCATTTTCACGACCGCCGGCACACGGCTATCTCGACACTGGAGGTCGCAGTATGGACCCTGTCGTCGCCGCCCTACATGATCTCAACGACGCTTATGGGAGGTTGTCGGTGGAAGACGGTAGAAATAGGGCGAAGACTGTGCCGCGACCAGGTTTCAAGTGGGAGGATCGAACTCGCAACACACCCTGGTGGCGGCTCACTATCTCGTGACTGATCCATAAGCCGAGTCCCGTGCCATTGAGCCCTTTGGTCGTGAAGAAGGGCTCAAAGATTTTGGAGAGAGTTTCGCCAGACATCCCCGGCCCTGTATCTGCCACAGAGATTACGATGCCTTTCTGCCGCGTCTGCCAACAAACTGCCGCTCGGCTACGAATAACGAGTCGACCACCTGAGGGTCCCATTGCGTCAATTGCATTTGCGATCAAGTTGCTCAAAACCTGCCGAATCTCGCCATCGAAGCACGTTACGCGAAGGTTTGTTCGGTCGCGCCGTTCGACACTGATCTTCGAGTTCACAAGCCTGCCTTGATAGAGGGGAAGGGTGGCATCGATCATCTCGCTTGCGGTAATTGGCGTCGAGTTCGTTGTCTGTCGGTAGAAGCGCAGGGTCTGACTTGCGATCACAGAGACGCGCCGCAGCTCGACTTCAGCATCGTGCAAATACTGCTTAACATCCGGATTCTCGGCGGCCGCTTGCGCCAGATAGATGAGGTTGGTCACCGCTTCCAAGGGATTATTGATCTCGTGCGCGATGGAACTGGCTAAACGCCCGACTACGTTCAGTTTTTCGGACTGGAGCAGCATTTGTTCTATACGCTTGTTTTCCGTGACATCGATTCCAAGCACGAGGATCCCGGTCACCTCGTCCCTGCTGTCCCGTATGGGCTGGTACACAAAATCTAGGTAGTGCAACTCGAGAGAGTCCGATCCTTTGCGCGCAAGCTGTAGCGGAGTACTTCGCCCAACAAATGCTTCGCCCGTCTGATAGACACCGTCCAACAAACGAATGAAGCCCTGTTCTTCCGATTCCGGTACGGCTTCTACGACGCTTTTGCCCACTACGTCTCTCCCAATTAATTCCTGGTAAGGCGGGTTGGTCATTTCGAATACGTGGGTCGGCCCACGCAGTACAGCGAAAAAGGCCGGAGCTTGGCGAAATAGATCTCCAAGCCGATCGCTTTCTGATTGCAGTTGGTGCTTGGCCAGCACGATCTGGGTCGTCTCGGTACAGACCACGAGAGTTCCGCAAATAAGTCCTGTAGGATCTCGAAGCGGGCTATACCCATAGGTCCAGTACACATCTTCTAATTTCCCATTCCGATGAATGGGTACCAATTGATCCTCATGCCAACTGGCCTCGCCTCGAATCATCACCGCCTGAATTTCAGGCCCAATGATCGACCAGATCTCAGGCCAGCACTCCGGTCCTCGTTGTCCTAATGCGCTTGGGTGTTTGTCGGCCCGGATGCTCGGACGGTATCCGTCGTTATAGAACTGGATCAGTTCTTCGCCCCACCACAGAAACATCGGATGCCGTGACGCCAGGATCGCGTTCACCGTCACCAGCAGCAAATCCGGCCATTCGTCTACTGGGCCAACTGGAGTTCCGCTCCAATCGAAGGCACGCGTAAGATCGGCCATTTCTCCATTGCCGAAGATCTCCCGCCGTTGTTTTTTCGTACTGCGCGTCCCTTTCGAATGAATTACGCTAGACGAACCTGCACTCACGAAGCGCCTCGATGGATTTGAATTGACTCCCAAGAGTTTATGACGGGATGGCAGTCCATGTCTGCTGGACCCGCGCTCTCCAATCTCTGCTCTGCTGGTTATGGCGGCACGTCTTCAAGCGCCGAGAACACAACATCTCCTTGGCGGCCTGGTAGAGAGAAAGTGTTCAC
>CAXUDN010000057.1:0-23945 GCA_964249715.1 uncultured Acidobacteriaceae bacterium | reverse complement strand
ATACACAAGACTAGCCAAATGCCATTCTTATTGCAAGATACTTACGGGACAGTACACTAGTACTGACTGGTGCTGTTGAGGATACGACGCTTATCGGGAATTGTCCATACGGATTGGCCTCGCAAGAACTGCAGTTGGACGGGCCGTAGTTCTAATTAGTGATTGTCAACGAAAACAGTATTTGGCCGTTGGTCAGCACAGGAAAATTAGCAACCGCGGAAGCGTTTAGCGCGGCTACGTTGTCGTTCGCATCTCCGTCAGAATCGAGTAGATTGGACGGCGCGTTAGGATCGTTTACTTGGCCGGTCACGCCGTTCCCGGTGCCTTGCACAGACGCTGTTGCCGGAAGGATTGGCGGTTCCAGTAAGGGTCCAATTTGTTACCGAAGTTGCGAAGCTACTTCCTGCAGCGACGTTGCCCTGACCCGGATCAGGCGCTGAACCGGTGCAGGTTCTTATTTGGAACTCCTGCACCCGAACCATCTTGCGTCGTTGAGCTGCCGCTCCGAGTAGATACTGCAGTTACTGTAAAAGCAACGCTGACATCCCCGGTAGGATAATCAGTTGTTAGCGAGACTGATCCCCTTGCGGTATAACCGCTGCCGAAGTTACTTTCGCACCTTTATTTCGGGCTGAACCACTTGATCGGCAAAGACACGGCTTGCCTCTGCCCTACTGCAGGGGTCCGTATACCACCAGAGCTCCATATCCACTGAGATAGACTTTGCCATTAGCAATTACCGGGGACGTGAACTTAACGAAGGTCGCTGGTGTGTCGCGCCCACCGGCCGCCTGAGACGTGTTGTACAACTCAGTCAGACTGCTCGCGGTGTACGCGTGCAGGGTGCCGCCGGTATCCTGTGCCCAGACAATTGGGTTACTTGTTCCATTGACGGACACCACAGGCGCGGCTGTCGTGGAGAGAGTCGCTATAGGCGCGGTGTTGAGTGATCCGGCTGTGGTCGAGGTACCCGGCGTGTAGCTATAGGCCTTCATCGGCGCGCTGGTGTACAGCACATTGTTGAAGAAGGAGAAGTTGTAGATAAACGTGCCGCCCGCGGTGAAGTCCTGGATATCGCCGTTCACGTTCGTGCCCGTGCCATTGTCGTCATAGCCGTCCATCTGCGCAGTGTTGATCAGGTAAACGCTTCCGTTTTTGTCGCTGGCAAGGAGCACCTGGGGTGCAACCCCAGATTGAGGATCGGAGATTAGTATGCCTTCGGCCCCGCCCACATCCAAATCGTGGGCATTTAGGGTCGCTTGGTTGTACGGGGTGAAGTACTGCGAGACGCCCATGAGATTCGAGTTCGCGCCCGCTGCCGGCGGCGTGAGCTTCAGCACAGCGTCACCGTAGTCTGCGCCGTTGGTGTTGGCCGTGAAGGTGCCATTGCCGGTAAGCGCATAGATGTAGCCCGCCGCGTCAGCCATAATGCCGCCATTCGACATCCAGATGCCGCCGTCTTCCCCATTAGGTGTATCGATGAAGCTGGCATTGTTGCTGAGACTCGCGCTGTCGTAGCCGAGAATAATGCCGTGATAGGGTCCGATGTCGCAATGCGAGGCGTAGGAGATCCAGACGGTTTTGCCACCTCTGCCGTTCGGCGCCAGCATTAAGGCGGAACGCTCGGACTGGCGTTGTCCGTTGAAGGCAATCGCGCCCCCGGCTGAACCCGCGCCACTGCCGGTGAATATCGGCGCAATCACCGTGGGGCTTCCCGTCCTCTCGCTGCCGTCGATCAGGCTGATCGCGTGCAGGCGATGGTAATAGGTGCCGCCGCTAGACGTGATGGTCTTCATCACGAGGTAGATGGTTTTTGTATCCCGGTCAATGACAGGCGTTCCAACCACCCCGGCTTCGGGAGGGTTGCTGCAGCCGTAGTCGGAGGCGGTCGCGTACCGTTCGCCGCTGGGAATCAGGGACACGGACCAGAGGAAACCAGCCGTCGGATTGTTGCCGTCCGCGTCGAAGGCGTACACGGTGCCGTGGGTAGTTGCAGCCAGCACGATGTCATGCAGCGCGCCGTCGGGCATGCCGATGCCGCCCGCATAGAGCGGCTGCGCGAACAGGTAGCTATCCACGGGGAAACTCAGCAGCTTGCCAAAGCTGGTGCTGCTCACGTTTGCTGGCGTCAGTGTTGTCTCATACATCTGTACGCCGGTGCGGGAGTTGGTGTCATGGTATGTCAGCACATCACTAGGATGAGCGACAGTGAGTGCGTAGCTGGCGGGTGCGGCGGTCAGCGAGGGCTGAAACGGTGGGGATGAGCCTGCCAGGACATATACCTGCGACGGGTTGGTAGCAGGATAGTGTGCGAGGTTCAGCGCCGCCTGCAACGTGTCGGCCGGAACGCTGCCCGTCACGGTGGTATCCGTAAAGAGGTCCGAACAACTGGTTGAGTTTGCAGCCGTCGAGTTGACGCACGCCGCGAGGGAGTTCGCCAGCGAGTTGATCGTGGTCTGCGGCACAATGCCGTTGCCTTGGGACGTGGCGAGCGCAACCCCGTGGGTGGTATCGACCATGGCCTTGGTGTTTGCAAATAAGGCGGCTAGGGTATCGGTGCTGGGCGTGCTGGGATCGGAGCCTACGTTAGCGTATCCTGTCATGTACGAAGCCAGCGCGTAAACCGAGCCGACGGTGGTCACTTCGTCGATGTTGATGAACGTTGACGATGCATTCGCCAGCAGAGTGCTGCATGGTCCGAGCGCGGCCATCAGGCGAATCGCACTGTTGTTGCCGGCACCGGCGTTTCCTCCAGAAGCAACGATATATACCTGGTCGCTGGTCTGGCAGCTATATAGGCCCGTGATGCTGAAATTGCCGCTTGCGTCGCTGCTGACCGACTGGGTCAGCATGGAGCGCGCGGCGGATGCGGTCGCCGTCTTTCCCGCCGCGTACAAGGTGATGGATGCCCCCACAACTGGCTGCTGGCCACCGTGCACCGTGCCGCTGATCGTCAATCCCCCATTCGACCCCAGAGTGGGAGCGGCAGCGGTCCCTCCCCCTGCCATGCCGCAGCCGGTAAGGCTTAGAGCGGCAGCGCAGCTCAGTGCGACAGCGGCAATATGAAGCCGCGAAGACAGCCACGAACTACTTCTTTGCAGGATAAAGAGGCAAAAATAGGGAACCGACATAGACCCCTTGGGTGCTTGGGTAAACTAGCGCCTGAGGGCAAGAATCGCGCACGGAGAACGCCGTAGTCCTATGACGCCAGTGACGGCGAAAAGGGGGCCTGCGCCGGATGCCGTACCAAGAGCTGCCGGACAGCAAATAGACACTTTCCCGATACAGCGTGTACTTCTATTCCATGCCGTGCCGCTTGACTGTGCTCGCCATCCTGCTGTCGCTTGGCACGTCGGCCACTTTGCTCGCTCAGGGATACACTGGAGAACTGCATCTGGCCGTGGTGGATCCGCACGGCTCCCCCATTTTCGCCAGCTTGGCGGTTGTCAGCGAGAGCGAGCATGTGGACCGCAACTTGAGCACAGATCACGACGGCAGGGCCGACCTCAAGGTGTTGCCGTTCGGTTTCTATCGCATCACGGCCCGCAACGGCAGCCTGCTGGTGGACTCCGAAGTTCTCGAGATCCGCAGCGCACTCCCGCTCGTGCGCAGGTTACAGCTTGCCATCGTGCCGCAGAGTACGTCTGTGCAGGTGAATGCGGACGGCACGCTGGTGGTGCCATCGCGCACATCGTCTTCCATGCAGATCGGTTCCCAGGAGATTGCGGACCGGCTGTCCTCGCTGCCCGGCCGCTCCGTGCAGGACCTTGTGCTTACCCAACCGGGGTGGCTGTACGAGGGCAACGCGGTGCTGCATCCGCGGGGGTCAGAGTACCAGACCCCGCGAAGAGTAGGGCCCCACGGGTTTTGTCGGCGGACATCGTCCTGACCTGGCGGACTCGGGGTATAACCCGGGAGACCCGAGGAACAATACAACTCGAAAAGCCCAATCTCGCCCGCATCGCTCTCAGGGGAGGGACTACCCAGAAATCCTGCTCATTTCAGACGGCCGAAACCGCTTCTTCGTACCGGGCGACATCACCTTCCAGAAGAGCGTGCTCCAGCCGCCAAGGAGATTGGGATCGAGCGCTTCGGCCCCGTGACCTGCGGCGAACGTGCGGAACTCTGCCGCAAGACTGGCGGCGACCTCGAGCAGATTGAGTTCCTGCTCGGGCACTCCTCCCTCGGAATCATTCTTCGCATGGGCAAAGCACCAAAGGGATCAAACTACTTGAGCTAAAGGGCGGCGCGGCCTCGCGCTGGCGAGGGTTGAAGGGTTTCGGGCAAGCCGAGCCAGATGGACCCGGCGATAACGAAGACGACGCTGCTGACCAGCATGCCGGCCTCCAAACCGAAGTGCTCGGCTAAAAGGCCGGTAAGAAGGGGAGAGAAGAAGCTGACCAGGCGTCCCCAGTTGAAGATGGAGGTGGCGGTGGACTTGAGGTGAGGCGGATAGAGTTCGGCGAGCCATGGCCCCCAGATCACGCTCGCAGACAGAGCGAAGCCGTATATGCTACCCAGGATGAGCAGAGGCCACTTACCGCCGGGTACGGTGAGGTACGCGACGATAGCGGCTGCGGTGATGAAGAAGCCGGACGCGCCTGCGCGACGGCCAAAGCGATCGCTGGCCCAACCCCAGAAAAATCCTCCCGCGATGTTGCCGGTGAACTGCGCGGCCACTAAATGGCCAACGTCCTGCGGGACGAGATGACGCACGGTGAGCAGGTAGGTCGTGACCCAGCCGCTGAAGGCCTGGTAGGCGAAGAAGTTCAGGCCCGTCATGGTGGCGAGTAAAAGAGTGCGCTTGCGCAGCGCCGCGGTAAACAGCTCGGTGATCGGCAGCTTACTTTGAGCCTTAAGCGCGTTTTGCGTTTGCGGCACGACGATATAAGCGAGCACCGAGAGGAGCACGGGTGGCAGGCCTCCGAGCCACAGCAAGGTTCGCCAGTCGCGCGAGCCAAGATGCCCGAAGGCGAGGCCGAGCGAGATGATCGCCAGGCTGAACGTTGCGTTGATTGCGCTGGCGAGTTTGCCGCGCAGTGTGGGCCGGAAAAGTTCAACGTAGATGCCCACCACCACAGGGAAGCTGCCGCCCAGAAACAGCCCGAGCGCAAAACGTTGCAACAGCAGTGTGGGATAGCTGTGCACCAGTGTGCCCGCAAGCAAAAGAAGGCCGTAGCCCGCCATGACGGTCACCAGCATGTTGCGCTTGCCGAGCCGGTCAGCCAGCTGGCCGATGGTCAGAGCTCCGATGAGTGCTCCGGCACCCTGCGCCGAATATGCGGAGCCAGCCTGCGTGAGGGTAAGGCCCAGGCTGGCGCGAAAGAGCGGCCGCAACACATCCACGGTGTTCCAGGCCCAACCGTAGAAGAACTCGGCGATGAGCAGAAAACCAAAGGCCGTGAGCCTGCGCGGAAGGGGCAGGTGGATGAGCGCGCCTGTGGAGGACGCCAGGACCGGTGAGCCTACGGAGGCCTCTTCCGTCAACACGGCGGGACCCGCGGTTCCGGAAACGCGTGACACGATCATGCGACCTCACCTCAGCGACCGACGATCAGGGCCTGGACTGTGGCCAGCTTGTTACGCTGCAGTGCGTTGCATCGCGCCGAGCTTCAGCTGTACCAGCATGGAAAGCTCGTCATACAACGTCCATTCTTCAAAGATCTTGCCATCGCGCACATGGAGATGCGTAAAGCCCATGACGACCAGCTTGAGCCCAGTAGGGGCTCCCAGCGAGCCGTAGCCCAGATGATGCCCGTCCAGCACCCAACGGATCGCCACCTTCATCCCACCCTCTTCGCTCTCTACTGAGCAGATATGCTGCGGTACAAAGGCGCAATCGGGGATGGTTGCGACCAGACGCATCGTTTGCTGCATCACAGCTGCGGGACCGTAGAGCTCGCGCATGAGCGGACCGTGCCACTGGCAGTTGGAGGCGTAGATTTCGCCGATTTTGCCGAACATGCGCTTGTTGAAGATGTGATGGAGCCAGCGCAGGATTTCGGCTTCCAACTCGGTGTGCGCGAGCGACAGATCGGGCTCGGTTTCCGGCGGGTACTGGCCCAGCAGCCTTCGATTTTCGGCGATCTCTACGACGGCCTCCCCGGCTTCGAACTTCTTCCGTGCGAGAGTAAGGGCGTACTCATGCGGGTCGAGGCCCAGCTGGATCAGCTGGGCCATGTTGTCCCGCGCCACCCACTCGCGATAAATCTTGTTCCCTAGGATCAAGCAATCCACGATGGTGCGGGTGACGAAGGTTCGACCTGTGGGCTTGCCGAAGATTCCGTATTCCGTGTGACGGCCTGTGCCGTGCGTCATGTGCGAGGTGTAGAAGCCGTCTACGTCGTTGCCGCGCCACACGACCGAGGTCGCCATGCCGCGACGATCGGGGAGTTCTACGATGCGTTGAATGGTTTCGCGCACAATGCTTTCACGGTCATAGATGGTGCCCAGCACACCATACAACACGCAGTTGTGGGTGTAATGCGTGTAGATGAGACCCACATCGCGTTCGTCCCAGATGCGATGCGTGCAGCGGACGATGTAGTCGACAATGTCGGTGTAGATGGGGTCGAAGCCGCGCATGCTCTGCACGCGTTGACGATGGTTGGGCACCAAGTCCGTGAAGTCACGCCGCTCGACCTGAAGGACCTTTCCGTCGGCCGGAACGGCTCCGTCCTCTTGACGCTGCTCGCTCACTCGTTCTCCTCCAAAACCTTTCTACACGCGACTGCTGCCGCGCTGTGCTCATGTTCTTCGGCTGTGTGCAACCATGCTGCCACAGCCGAGGCTACTTCGTCTGGCTGTTCCAGCAAAGCGAAGTGCCCGGCGCCGGGAAGCGATACGGATGTGCTGAGAGGAATGCCTGCGGCGAGCTCGTCCAGGGCTGCGGGCGGGCAGAACTTGTCCTCGGCTCCCGCCAGCACCAGCGTTGGGCAGACAATCGCGGAGAGCCGTGGCCGGAAGTCCGGGCGTGCGAGGGCGATCTCGGTCTGTTGTGCAAGGACGGTGTGGCCCAGCGACCACGCCATGGCTTGCAGCAACGGCAGCATGGTTTCGGGGGAGCCTGAGCTGCGGTACTCGGGCCACACGCGTTCCTCCAGGTAGCGCAGCATACCCAGCCGTCTTGCGTCTTGTACCGCTGTGCGCCTGGCGCCATGGCGATCCGGGGGGACGGGACGCGGCGTTGCGCCCAGAAGAGTCAGTGCCTTTACGCGTTGTGGCGCGCGCAGGGTCGTCTCCATGGCGACCATGCCACCCAACGAGAAACCCAGCAGCGCAAATCGCTCCGGGGCGCGGGCAAGCACCTGGTCTGCAGCCTGCTGCACCGTGCGGGCATCCGGTGTCAGCAGAACCTGCGTGCGGACGTCCGGCAGACGTTGTTGCAGCGCTCCAAACAGGCGTGCGTCGCACAATGTGCCCGGCAACAGAACCAGCGGCAAGGCCTCCGCGTCAGCAACGGCTTCGTGCTTGTTCATGCGCACGTCCGAACGCTACCATGTGCCCCCGACAAAAGGCTATGCATGTTTACTTACCAAATGAGTAGAATCATCGCGTTCGCCGCGGCTTACAATCCGCCGTGGCGTGGGGGAGTTATTGACCTATGCCCGATGCCAGCCCTTCATCCTGGACCGCCCAGGCCATGCGAGAGCGTCTCGTTCGCTACGCCGATCTCCAGGCCTGCCGCACAGCTTTCATCGACACTCGAACACCGGGTTCTACGGAGAAGGAAAACTTCACCATCATCGGCCCAGGCGTGTCTGAGAGCCCTGATCAGCACGTACATATCCGCGAAAAGCACGGCTTCAACATCGGCGGCGCGCGCCAGCCGTTTGGCTGCGTGAATTCGCAGCACAGCCATGACACCGCGGAAGTGTTTGTGGTGCACACAGGGCATTGGCGTCTTCACTTTGGGCCTAACAAGGAGGACGGTTCGCTCGACATCGGACCGGGCGATGTGGCCTCCGTGCCAATCCACATGTTTCGCGGCTTCAGCAAGCTGGATGAGGGCAAAGGCTTCTTGTGGATGCCGCTGGGCCAGGACGACCCGGGCAAGGTGACGTGGGCGCCGGCAGTGTTCAAAGCTGCTGAGGATCATGGCCTGAAGCTCGCCAAAGGTGGGAAGCTCATCGATACGTCCAGTGGAAATTATCATTTCAAGGATGTTGAATTGGAGACGCCGCCCAGCGATGAGGCACTCGCAAGCTTGAAGACGCCCTCGTTGAGCGAGCTCGAGAAATGCATTAAGCGAGCGCCCGATGCAAAGCCGAACCCGAGGTCGCCCCTGGCCGGGGAAGGCGTAGAAGAGGCGGGCTTCATCGTGCCACAAGCCACAGCGGACGGCTTCCCGGCAGGTCCGATCGAGGGCTGGTGGCCGCACGACTTCAACCTCCGCCGGCTTACGCTGCAGACGGGGGCGTATATCCCAATGCACGCGCGCAAGGAAGTTGAAGTTCTGTTTGTGCAGAGCGGATCCGTCGAGATTAGCTGGATGAACAATGGGGAGGGAGAATCGCTGTTCATGGCTGCGGGCGACACGTTGTCTGTGCCCGTGGGTGTGCAGCACAGCCTGCGCAATACGGCTTCAGCGCCGGCCGTGGTGTTCGTCGTGCGTGGCACGGAGGACCCGCGGATGCCCACGTTTGCGTCCGCGCCCGTCAGCGCGCTTGGCGGTGCGAGTGCCTGAAGCCGTTAGACAAGCTCATGAGGCTGAGTAGGAGACGATATGAGCTTGTCTGGATTCCCAGCTAACGCGTCAGGGCTGCGAAGGTCGCGGCTTGCCGGTCGTACCGGATCGCAGCCGCGCGCCGATGGCCTTCCAGGCCTTCGCTGGCGCTTTGCCGTGTGGCTGGTGGCGCTACCAGGGCTATAGCGCTGTCATCCAGCCACTGATGCGTTGCGATTTTGACATAGGAACCCACCCAGAGCCCGCCGGTATAGCGCCCGGCGTGCATCGTCGGCAGAGTGTGGTTGGTACCGACGCACTTGTCCGAGTACACGACGCTGGCGTTCTGGCCGATAAACAAGGATCCGTAGTTGCGGAGCTTTTTTGCGAACGCGCGTGGGTCAGCGGTATGGACCTGCAGGTGCTCGGCTGCGATGAAGTCGGAGTAGCGGATCAGCGCGGCTTCGTCGACGCACACCGTGATTTCGCCGTAGTTGGCCCAGCTTTCGCCGGCGATGTTGGCCGTGGAGAGCGTTTCCAACTGGCGCAGCACTTCACGCCCGGTGGCTTCGGCCAGTGCCTCGTCTGTGGTGATCAGACCTACGCGCGTGCGCACGTCGTGCTCGGCCTGTGCCAGCAGGTCGGTTGCGATCAACTCCGGATCGCCTGTCGCATCGGCTACGACGAAGATCTCGGACGGGCCGGCTAACTGGTCGATGCCGACAGGACCGAAGACCTGCCGTTTGGCCTCATTAACAAAGGCATTTCCGGGGCCAACAATCTTATTGACCTGCGGCACGCTTTCCGTGCCGAAGGCCATCGCGGCGATCGCCTGCGCACCACCGACACGAAAGATCCGATCCGCCCCGGACAGATGGCAGCCTGCGATCATCGCGGGACGCGCCTTTGGCGGCAGGCAGGCAATCACTTCGTCGCAGCCAGCGACCTTGCCGGGGACGATGGTCATGATGGGCGCGGAAAGCAGAGGGAACCGGCCGCCAGGGACATAGGCGCCGACGCGCTGGATAGGGATAATGCGATGGCCGAGGTGCAGGCCCGGTAACGCTTCCATCTCCAGCGGCTGAATGGTCTTGAGTTGCGCTTCGGCAAAGCGACGCACGTTCTCGATGGCGAACTCTGTGTCGGCGCGTGTCTGCGAGTCGAGCGCCTCCACGGCAGCGGCGCGGTCGGCTGCGCTTACCTCGAAATGATCCAGTGACACTCCATCGAAGCGCTGCGAGTAGTCGCGCAGGGCCGCATCACCACTTGTCTGTACCGCGTGCAGGATTTCCCGGACCAGATCCACGACGTTCGCCGTGTCTGCTACTGAGCTTCGTGCCGGCGCTTTAACGTAGCGTACCTGCCCTTCGAATCCTGCAGGGAATCCCCTTGTGTCCATCTCTCTTCCTTTCGTCCGCGTGCTTTCGCAGGCTAGTGTTTCACGCGTCGCGCGAGCTCGTTTGCCCCTGCGAGCAGAAATGTGTGGTCTGAGCCCAGCAGAAAGAGTGAGGCTCCGCGAGCTCGCCAGTGAGGCACGTCTTCCACCCGCGCCAGAAACATGCCCGCAGGTTTGTGAGCGGCTGCAGCGGCCGCACAGACCCGCTCTACTGCAGCAACCACGCGCGGGTCGTCCTGGCTTTCGGCGCCGCATGCGACCGTCAGGTCCACTCGACCCACGAAAAGGGCGTCAAGCCCTGCGACAGCTGCGATGGCCTCTACGCTTTCCACGGCCTCTGGGTCCTCGATCTGCGCGATCACCACCGATCCCTGCGCGCTTTGGGATTTGTGCTGTGCCATGGATAGCAGGGTGTATCCGGCGGCACGCGAGGACCCTGCATAGCCACGGCCGCCGTGGCCGTAGTGCGCGGCTTTCACGACCGCTTCCGCTTCCGCCACCGATCGCACGTGAGGGACCAGGACACCTGCCGCGCCACAGTCCAGCGCCTGGAGCACGTGTTCGGGCGCCGAGGAGGGAGTCCGTACAAGCACATCGATGCCGCTCCCGCGTGCGGCGAGGATGCAGGTGTCCAGGGTTCCGCGGTCGAAGGGCGCGTGTTCCGCATCGAGGCAGATGCAGTCCAAAGAGGTCAGGGCGAGCACCTCCACGATGATGGGCGAAGGCGTTTTCACGAACGTGCCTACGAGCAGGTCACCCGTCGCCAGACGGGCCTTCAAGCTGAGTTCCCCGTTGCTCTGTTGCATCGCTAATCCGCTGTCCATCCGCCGTCCACGACAAGGCTTGTTCCGGTAACCATGGCCGACGCCGGGGACGCCAAAAAGACGACAGCCCCCATGAGATCTTCGACGGTGCCCAGGCGCCCGAGCTTGATCTTCTCCAAGATACGTTGGCGAAACTCTTCAACTTCAAAGTATGGGCGCGTGAGCGTCGTTTCGGTAAAGGTGGGGGCGATGGTATTGGAGCGGATGCCGTAGCCCGCAAGGTCCAGCGCCATGGCTTTGCTCATGCCCTCAAGCGCCCACTTTGAGGCGCAGTACAGCGTTCGTTCGCGACCGCCCACGTGACCCATTTGGGAGCCCATATGGATCAGGGAACCGCCCCTGCCCACCGTCACCATGGAGCGTGCCACGGTCTGCGCCACAAAGTACGCCGCTCGGACGTTCAGGTCCATCACTGCGTCAAAATCTTCTTCGGTGACTTCGAGCAGCGGCTTCGGTCGATTGGTTCCAGCGTTGTTGACCAGGATGTCGAAAGCCATCTGCGCTGCAAGCGTAGCTTGCAGCGCACCGCCGTCCAGGACATCGCAGACCAGGGCTTCCGCGCTGTCACCAGCGATACGAATGGCCTGGGCTGCGGCTTCCACCTCCGCCTGCGAGCGCGCCAGCAGAACAACATGTGCGCCCGCTTGCGCAAGCGCTGCAGCTGCCGCGAGCCCGATGCCGCGGCCTGCGCCTGTGATCAAGGCGCGCAGGCCATCGACGCGAAGGGACGGCGTCCTCGGCACATCGGGCAGCACTAGATGTCCTGGCGCGGTCATGCGGTGATGGGTTCCGCCTTCTCCGCGACGTTCCCTTGCGGTTCCACCTTGCCTGCGTACGGCACGTCGCGACCGCCGTAGCGGCGAACCCGAAGATTCGCCTGCTCGCCGTGACCAGCAAAGCCTTCCAGAGCGCAAAGACGCGAGCAGACCTCGCCCACCATCGCCGAAGCCTGGTCGGTCAGCACGCGCTGATAGGTGCAGGTCTTCAGAAACTTGCCCACCCAGAGCCCGCCCGTGTACCGCGCGGCCTTGCGCGTGGGCAGCGTGTGATTGGTGCCGATCGCCTTATCGCCGTACGCCACGTTTGTCCGTGGCCCAAGGAACAGCGCACCGTAGTTTGTCATGTGCTCCAGGAAGTACTCAGGATCACGGGTCATCACCTGCACGTGCTCTGAAGCGATCGCGTCCGCAATCCGCAGCATCTCCTCATCGTTCTCGGCCACAATGACCTCACCGTGCGTCTCCCAGGCTTCGCGTGCGATGTCCGCGGTAGGCAGAACGCTGAGCAGACGCTCAACTTCGAGCATGGTTTTCCTTGCCAGGCTTTCAGAAGAAGTTAGCAGGATGGCCGGGCTATCGGGGCCATGTTCTGCCTGGCCTAACAGATCGGTCGCGCAGATCTCGGCGTCCACGACTTTATCAGCGATGACGAGTGTCTCGGTAGGACCCGCGAAAAGGTCGATACCCACCCGGCCAAACAGCTGGCGCTTGGCCTCTGCGACGAACGCATTGCCGGGGCCTACGAGCATATCAACGGCGGGCATTGTTTCGGTGCCAAGCGCCATCGAGGCGATGGCCTGCACCCCGCCCAGGCAGTAGATCTCGTCAGCACCGGCCATGGCCTGCGCAGCCACGATTGCCGGGGCAGGTTTTCCTTTGAAGGGCGGCGCACACGTGACCACGCGTGGAACACCGGCCACCTTTGCCGTGATCACCGACATATGTGCCGAGGCCAGGAGAGGGTATTTGCCGCCGGGAACATAGCATCCTGCGGCGTTGACCGGGATGTGTTTATGGCCGAGCACCACGCCGGGTAAGGTTTCTACTTCGACCTCGCCCATGGACCGGCGTTGGATCTCCGCGAAGTTCCGTACCTGTTTTTGAGCGAACTCGATGTCCAGGAGATCTTGGGGGGCGAGTGAGTGGATGCATCCCTCGATCTCGTCCGCACTCAGCCGATAGCTTTCGCGATCCCATGCGTCGAATCGAATGCTGAGTTCGCGCACGGCAGCGTCGCCGCGCCGTTCTACATCGGCAAGGATGCGTTCAACGGTCGCGCGCACCTCGGCATCTCGGTCCTGCCTGGCCGTGGCTGCCGCTCCGCGCTTCAGATGTATTGCCATAAGCTGAGAACTCGCATGAGAGGGATTACTGCTGCTTTGGGTTGCGCCCCCGGTATACAGTGTCCGTACATACGTTGCCAAGCAATCTGTTCAACGGCGGCCCGGCGCTGCTGGGACGAGCGTGTGGCGAGACGAGGTTGAACAGGCAAACATGCCGAACACGACGCGGCGACATTTTCTGCAGCATGCAATGTACGCGAGCGGCGCAGGAGCGCTGCACCAGGGCTGGGCGCAGTCCGCGGGCAGCCTGCCACCTCAAACATTGACACTGGCCGAGACAGCCGAACGCATACGCAAGCGTCAGCTTACCTCTGTGGATCTGGTGCGCGTTCTGTTGGCGCGTATTGATCAGGCAAACTCCAGGCTGAACGCGTTCATCACCGTCGCTCGCGAGAGCGCTATGCGCGATGCGGCCGTGCTGGACGCGGAGGCCTCCGCCGGGCGTCTTCGTGGACCGCTGCACGGTGTGCCGCTGGCGGTCAAGGACAACATCGATACCGCGGGCATCCGCACCACCGTCGGCAGTATGATCTTCGATGACCATGTGCCTGTGGAAGACGCCTTTGTTGTCGCTCAGCTTCGTCGCGCGGGAGCGCTTGTGCTGGGCAAGACAAATCTTCACGAGTTTGCGATGGGGGGAAGTTCCGCGACGAGCTACTTCGGCCCGGTTCACAACCCATGGGCGCTGGATCGCGTGCCAGGCGGATCATCGGGCGGTTCGGCTGCCGCAGTGATCGCTGAGTTGGCGCCGGCTGCTCTCGGCACCGACACTGGCGGATCCATTCGCATTCCCGCAGCGTGGTGCAGCGTCGTTGGGCTGAAGCCTACCTACGGGCTGGTCTCGTTGCGCGGCATCTTTCCGCTGATCTACTCGCTGGACCACTGTGGTCCCATGACCCGTACCGTGGAGGACGCCGCAATCTTGCTGACCGCCATGGCTGGTTACGACAAGCACGACGTCGCCAGCGTGGAGCACCCGCCGGAGAATTACCCGTCGCAAATGCTTCAACCCGTCCGGGGGCTGCGCCTCGGCATCCCGCGTGAGCCTTTTTTCGACCGCCTGGACGCAGACACTGCTGCTGCCACGGAAGCTGCAATCAACGTGCTACGAACGCTGGTGAAGTCGGTGCGGGATGTCCACCTTCCGGCAACCGACGATCTGGACTGGACCGCGGTACGCGCAGCAGAAGTGGAAGCTGTGCATCAAGACATCTTCCGTAGACACGCAGGCGACTACTCCTTGCAGACGCGCGGTGTCGTGGAAGGAACGAGGAGGGAACTGGACAGTCCGAACGAGACCGGCGCCAGCCGCGCTGCCGATCTTGTACGCGCCGGCTGGCAGCTAGCCGAGCTCCGCAAGACCATCGACGATGCGTTCGACGGATTCGACCTTGTCGCCCTGCCGACGAACCGGATCGGCCCGCGCACCATTCGTGAGGAGCTCGCGCGTGAAGAGAAGCCCGAGCCGACCGAACCGGAAAACACGTTCAACTCTCTCCCCTTCAACCTGTATGGCATTCCGGCGATCAGCGTGCCTTGCGGCTTCACACCGGGTGGGCTGCCCGTTGGTCTGATGATCGCGGGGCCCCGGTTCTCTGAGGGCCGAGTGCTTGCGTTGGCTGCGGCGTTTGAGCGCGCCACCAAGTGGCATGTGAGGAGGCCATCGTAGAATCTCGACGGCACAAGGGGGAGCTTGGGCTTGTCAGTACTGCGAGCGAATCAATAGAGGAAGCTTGCCTTTGTTGTTGAGGCAGGTCCTGCAACCTTTTTCGTGGCTTGGCCTGCTTTCGTCCGCTTTGCCTGAGCTGCCTTCAGCTCTAGAGGAGCTGCCAACCCCCGAAGGCCTTGCCACATTACCTCGATGTGCCGCTGCACGACTTCGTCGCTCGATGCCGGACTGATGACCGCGCAGGAACTGATGAGAGTGTGAGTTGTGCCGAACAGCGACGTCCACCATGTGTTTGCATCCAGCGTCCGAGTCTTCGGGCTCAAACCAACCGCTTCGGAGCAGGTAAGGGACGCCCTCATGAGGCGGTCAAACAGTCCGCGGCCAATCGCGCCGAAGTGCTCATTCGCTGCAAGGGTATGACTAAGAGGGCCGGAAAACACGACTTGGAAGTGATGAGGGTGTGCGAGGCCGAAGCGCACAAATGGCCTGCCGCCGACACCGTCGGCCTGACTGCATTTCGTTCAAGACTTCAGACGCCGACTCTCGCGCTCGCTCATCCTCGTCCACGCCATCCTTAAAACCTGACGATTCTAATGGGCGGGGACATGACACTTCTAAGGCTTTGGCTCACTTTTGGTGAAAGAGGACCAGAAATGGCGAAAAGACCGCGACCTTGATTATTGATCGCCAGCTGCTGATTAGCAGCGACCCGGTAAGCCTTTTCAAATCAACAGCAGCTTACTCCGGTTCGTACCGAAATGACAGCTTCACCAAAAGTGAGCCAGAGCCACTTCTACTTGGCAGCTACATGCAATCTTAGCGCTCAGTAGAAATGACAGGGTGCTGCGCCCCGGCAGTACCCCAGGACCTCTTTCCGCGGATAAGACTCCGATACAGATAGCTGCCGGATCCGAGGAGGAGAGCTGATGTGTGGTCGGTACGGCGAAGGTCTACAACAGACTCTTGCAGAGCACTTTCGTGTAGGCAAATCCGGCTGAATGCCCTTTTCACGAACGCGAAAGCTCTTGCCGGTCAGCGTAACGGCGGCTATCACGCGCGAGGTGGAACGAAGTTGCTGAATGTGACTCCAACGGTGGAATGTTGATGGCTCCACTACGGAGACCATGATCGCGCAAAGTTTCTTCATGAAGTCCTGCGATTCGCTGCAAATTGCAGTCGGCATCCCTTTTAGCGACCTAATTTACGGGCCAGCCATCGTTGACTTGCCGCTTGCCTTGGCGGGATGAACTTAGAACCGCCTCTACCAGATGTTTAAGTTGGACGGCGTGGCTGAACCCCGTTGAGTCGAACGTGCCATTTTGAATGTCATTGCGCAGCGTGGCGTAGGTGCCGGCGACGTTGACTGCGGCGTCGGGCAGGGTGGTCTCTTCGCCCTCCTCCAAGTGCTGGAGTTCTCCGTTGATTTGCAACTCGAGCCGTCCCGACTGCACGCCGCGCATCGCACCGCCACGAAGAGTTAATGATCCGCCTGTTCCAATCACTTCGAAGACAGTAGGGGCCTGCGGAGGCCGACCCCCGGCTACCTCGATTCCAACAGCAACGCCGGAAGCGAGCTTCGCTTGGAGGAAGACATGGTCGCTGGTCCTTCGTGCTTGTTCTTTACCCGTGTCGCCGACCTTGACCTCTGGATATTGCGTTGTGGCCAGGGCCGAAATCGAGGCGAACTCTCCAAGGATGGCAATGGCGAGATCAAAGGTGTGGGCACCTTGAATGCTGACTAGTGTCACACCGTTCGCGTCATCCTCGGCGAACTTCATCGCCGGCTCGACATGCGGCCCGAAAGCGGCTGTGTTCGACAGGATGCGAGCCGTTAAAAGCCTCCCGATGGTTCCTTGTGCCAGCATCTCGCGCGCCTGCAGAACCGCGGCGCTGCTCCGCATCTGTAAGCCGATCGCGGTGTGTATGCCCGCGCGTTTCGCGGCCTCCGCCATCTCCTCCGACTCCCCGAGGTTCTTGCCCAGCGGCCATTCGCAATAGACATGCTTGCCAGCGGAGATGGCTGCTAACACCAACTCGCGGTGGTCCGGCACCTTCACGGCAACGGTCACGATGTCAACTGTCGGGTCTTGGATGAGGTCGATGCCGCTGGCATAACCAGATGGAGCGCCGAACGCCTGTGCCGCTGCTCGCGCCTTCTGTTCATCTCCAGCAGCGACGGCCACCAGCTTTAATCCCTGTAGACCCTTGACGGCGGGCACATGGGAGTCCTTTGCCCATCCTCGCGCCGCGCTTGCACCTATAATCCCCACTCCCAGAGCTTTAGACATGTCTTTCTCCTCACTTCGTGAACAGCGCTTTTAAAAAGGTAGTAGCCGTTCGCGATTCGTGTCCAATATCGAGAAGCTGTGTTCTGATATGTTCTGAGTGATGAGTAAAGACTTGGAAACCGGTCAGCTTCGCGTCTTTTTAGCGGTCGCGGAAATGCTGCATTTCGGTCGAGCCGCGAAGAAGCTCGGTATGGCACAGCCGAATCTTAGCCAGCAGATCGCCAGGCTCGAAGCAAAGGTAGGTTACCCGTTGTTCTTGCGCGGTGCCCGCGAGGTGCAGCTGAGCCCCGTCGGAGAGTTCTTGCGCAAACGAGCGATCCTGCTACTGGAGAGTCTCGAAAGCACGATGGCCACTGCCCGAAGCCTTGGTAGTGGCGAAGCGGGCAGTTTGACGGTCGGCTTCTGTGGGTCAGTGATGCTGACGCACGTCTCCGCAATGATTGGCGGGTTCCGTTCCCTGTACCCCGACGTGACCTTGGAGCTCCGCGAGATGCATGTCAATCAACAGATTGCACTTCTGCAGCAAGGGATGCTTGACCTGTGTTTCGTGCGCGATGCTGGCGATCCGGCCGGGCTGGAAACGCTCACGCTTCTTCAAGAAGAGTATGTTGCTGTCCTGCCGAAAAAACATACATTGGCGAAGCGCAAGAGGCTTGTGCCCAACCTTTTGAAACATGAGTGTTTTATCTTATTCTCGCCGGACATGGCGAGCGTCGCCTATGAGCGTACGGTAGCTCTTTGCATTGAGCACGGGTTCAGCCCGGATGTGCAGCGCGAAGCGGCGCAATGGACCTCGCTGGCGACCTTGATTGGAGCTGGCCTCGGTGTCTCGATTGCCCCGGCGTGCGTCGCAAACGTGCTTGTCCCCGGAGTTTCTTGTGTCCCACTCGCCTCTACGCGACGCACCTCTGTGGAGATTGCTTTCCGTAAAGAGTCAGGCAATCCAGTTATTGGCAAACTCGTGGAGTACGCAAAAGGTTTTGTCGTGAGCGTTGGCTAAACTGGATCCTACAGTTCAAGTGAGATCCAGGTGACTATAAAGCTATTCAAGAGAGACAAGCCTGCGTGATAGTTCAGTCATGGCTGCTTGCTGTCAGCGGCAAGTCCCGCATATTCAAAGCCGCGATGCCGCCATCCATCGAACTGATGCTTGCGAATCCGCTCGCCTGAAGCAGGCTCGCTGCAATGCTGGAGCGATATCCGCTTCCACAGACAGCGATAATCTCGTCCTCTCCACTTAGTTATCCAATCCGGTGCTCCAACTCACGAATTGAGCCTTCGATGTGTCCGCTGGCCCATTCTCTGTCGCTACGAACATCGAGAACTTTTGTGTCGAGCTTCCGACCGGCAACCTCGTTGGTCGAGAGTTGCATCGTTCAAATGAACGCCATACCTGCGTTTACCCAGGCAGTCACGCCCTTCGGCAGAAATCCCTCCACATGGTCGAGTCCGACTCGAGCAAGTGACCTGCGGGAGTTCTCGTCATCTCCTTCGTCGTTGACGAGAACCAGCTTCTGATTAGGTGCCAGCATCCGTCCTGCCTAAAGTGACAGGTTCTGACCTGCGCCAATATTCATGGCACCGGGGAATGTGCGCTCCGCCGAACGCTTCTGGACGACGTAGATCGACCACTGTGACACGTTCATCGGACAGAAGCGTCGCGACTTGAGCAGCGGTGAGCGGAGTCTTACCAGGAAGATCTGCAACGCCGGGCGCGCCCCTGGAGTTCAGTTCCTTCATGCGCGGATAATACGACGGCATGGGTGGAACACTCGCCAGAATCTCACGCACAGAGTCGCTTTCCTTCAGCTTGTACAACGGCTGAGTCTGACGCTCCTAGCCAAGCGTGGATTTTGCCCACTCGCTCATGCCCGAGCCACAGAGAGATCCTGCTCCGTGACCCGGATAGAGCTGCACGCCATCGGGGAGGGAGGCGATGCGTTCATGAAGACTATGGTAAAGATAGTGGGCAAGTTCCTGCTTCGCTTCATCGCCCAGCAGGTCCGGGCGGCCAAGAGAGCCTACAAAGAGGAAGTCTTCGCTGAAGAGGGCGAGCGGCTGCGATGCGTCACGCTTCTCGTCAAATAATACAAAGCTCAGGTGCTCGGGCGTGAGGCCCGGCGTATGAAGAGCGACCAAGCGCAGCTTGCCGATCTCTAGCGTATCGCCATCGCTCAGCGCACGGTGCTCCATGCTGTAGCGATAGGGTTTCTGGTCATACGAGCTGAGAGCCAGCTCCGTGCCGGTGGCTTGGGCGAGGGCAAGTGCACCGGAAGCGAAGTCTGCGTGAAGATGGGTCTCGGTCACATACTTGATGGCAAGATCGTGCTCTGTCGCATAATCCACGTATCGGTCGAAGTCGCGCGTCGGTCGATTACGACGGCCTCTCCCTCCGACGAGACGACGTAGGAGTACTGGGCTAATCCTGCCACTTCGAATTGCTTGATCTTCACCGCTTCACCTGTCTGTGCCTTCCCCCCAGCTCCTCGAACTCGCGCCGGCTCTTCTCAGCTTCGCTGCTGCACACCAGAGCACAAAGCTTGAAGACCATAGGGTCGCTGATCGCATAGAAGATGGACGTGCCTTCTCGTCTCCGGCCAATGAGTCCAGCGTCGAAAAGAATCTGCAGATGCTTGGAAACATTTGGCTGGTTTCCATCGAGAACAGCAACAAGCTCACCGACCGACCTTTCCCCAGCTTCCAGCTCCTGCAGAATGCGAAGGCGATACGGCTCTCCAAGCGTGCGGAAGCGACGCGCCACGAGATTGAGCATTTTGTCAGTCACGACAGCCTCTCCACTGCGTGATGATATTACTATGGACGCATGTACTGCTATTCGAAATATAGGAAGGGTTCTGATGAAAGCTCGTTGGATTGACGTACGGGAATACGCTGAGTTTGCTGAAGGTCACATCGATGGTTCAGAGCTCGTTCCGCTCGGAACATTAGACAAGGCTAGTGAAGGATGGGCCCGCTCGGAGCCGCTGACCCTCGTTTGCCGCAGTGGACATCGCGCGGAACAGGGTAGGCAATCTTTGGCTGAGAAGGGTTTTACCGCACTCGAGGTGCTCGACGGTGGAGTGCAAGCTTGGACGAATAGTGGCAAGCCGCTTACGGTGGCCGTGAACAAGCCTTGGTCGATGGAGAGGCAAGTGCGCGTGACAGCCGGTTCACTGGTGATTGCGTCTTGTGGTCTCGGTCTCTTCTCGTCGAAAAAGTTTTTCCTGGGAGCTGGTCTGGTCGGTGCGGGTCTCGTTTACGCGGGCGTGAGTGACAGCTGCATGATGGCTTCCGTCCTGGGTCGAATGCCTTGGAACAATCCAGAGAAAGCAAACGCATGACTTTATTCGCTGTTACCGGCGGACTCGCCCTGGGCCTGCTCATTGGCGTGATATCGGGAATGATCGGGATAGGAGGCGGTGCCTTTTTGATTCCCGCCCTCATCCTCTTCTATGGAATGTCGCAGAAGACCGCACAGAGAACATCGGTTGCAACATTGCTGTTGCCAATCGGCATTTTCGCGTTCCGAACTTACTATAAGGCCGGTCACGTCGACCTTTAGCTCGCCCTTCTCATCGCGGTCGGCTTCGCTATTGGAGGTTGGGTCGGAGGTCTCTGGGCACAGCACCTGTCGGACGTGGTGTTGCGGAGAGGATTTGCCGCCCTGCTGATCGCATTGGCTGTAAAGCTCGTCATCGGGCATTGATCAGCTCGGGCCGATCACTTACAAGAAGCGCGTTTACCGGGACTCATCAGGGCTGCGCCGTTGATCGCAATGTCACTTCCCCGATGTTCACCTGTTCTGGCTGATCGATCAGATAATCAACAGCGGCGGCTACAGCATCCGGGGACATGGCGAACTTGGAACCCGCAGCACGCAGTTGCTCCTGCAGCTTGGGATCTTTCACGTGGTCTGCAAAGGATGTTTCGGTAAACCCGGGCAGGATTGTGCTGACGCGAAGCGCTCCGGCCAGCTCCTGCCTTAACCCATCCGAGATGGCAAGAACAGCGGCCTTGGTCGCGGAGTAGACGACCTGGTTGGGAACCGTTTTGCGGGCGGCGGTGGAAGCTGTATAGATGAAGTGCCCGGCTCCTTGTTTGCGAAAAACAGGTAAGGCAGCGGCGATGCCGTAAAGAACTCCCTTGATATCTACGTCCACCATGGTTTCCCAGTCATCCACCGCGAGATCGTCCATCGGACCGATCGGCATCGCTCCCGCATTGCTAAAGAGCACGTTAAGGCGACCGAAGCTGTCTTGAGCAAAAGTAACAAGTTGCTGGACGTCATCTCGCTTGCTGACGTCTGTCACCAGGTAAGCCGCTTCACCACCTGCGGCTTTGATTTCTCTAACCAAGGCGGCGAGACCATCCTCCCCTCTCGCGCCTAGAACGACCTTTGCCCCGGCCTTGGCTAGATGGAGCGCCGTAGCCTTACCGATACCGCTGCTTGCTCCCGTAATGGCCACAACCGAACCCTCAACCATGTTTACCTCTCCGTTGTTAAGATGCTGCGAGAGCGGGTCCGAACCGCGCGGGGTCGCGAGAAGTCGGCACGGGGAGTAATCGGCTTGCAAGTGCGTTGATTCGACGGCGGCACGTTCCAATCTAGCTATGACGATTCCATGATCCACTGCTTAGAGAGCTTAGCTTAGCGTTGCGCAGAGGCTCCTCTGCGCAACGATTCACACTGGCGTTCAGGGGTTAAACAATTCACATCTTACGGCCGTCATGCAGCTCTAGCGTTTCATCCAGCCAGTTGAAGACGACCTCATCTTTGTAGGACAACTCACCGGACTGGCAATGATTCTCGGCCCCAAACTCATCCGTAAATTTGAACAGCTGCTTCGGCACCTGCAATGTTGCGTAGACTTTCTGCGGCTGTCCGGCGAAGAAGATGTCTCTCCCCGCTTCCATGACGAAGCAGGGACACTGGATCTTCTTGGCGACACCACCATCCAAGGTGTACTCCCTGGTCTTTTGAAAGAAGTCGACGAACCCGGTGGCTCCGAGCGTCCAAACACCGTTCTCCACTTCCCAACGCAGGGACGTGTCGGTCTGCATGGCCTTTAAGACAATCTCTTCACAGCGAACCAGATCGTTTGCCTCGAAGGCAGCAAACGCCTCCTTCGGGATCGTCGCTTGAACGTTCTCGAAAAAGCTGTACACCCCGTCGTAAAGAATGGCCGCTTTGAATCTTGGTTCGAAGGCCGCGGCCCTCGCACCGAAGTAACCGCCCAGGCTCATGCCGATCAATGCCAGCTTCTCGGCGTCCACATCGGAACGGGTGAGGGCGTAGTCGACCGCTGGGGAGACCACCTTTTCCCAGTCGTAGCGGAAAGGCAGCTTTTGCTCTCGTACCGGGAGACCTTGTCCCGGCCCGTCGAACGTAAGGCAGTTGTAGCCGCGCGCAACGGCGCCCGCCGCGGCGAAGTAGTACATTTCTTCGATGCTCGAGTCGAAGCCGCCTGTGAAGATGAGCGTGGGCCGCGGTTTCCCGGAGTCGTCGACTTTGTAGAAGTATCCCGGCAGCATCGTTCCTTCGTAGGGGATCTCGACCGGCTCCCAGGTTGGGCCCATCAGTTTCGCGGCTTCGGCATACGCCTTCTGTGATGCCCTGGCCTCGGAGAGGATGCGGGGATCACCGGGATTGCCATGCAGGTAAAACTCGGCCATGCGGAAGTACGTCGAGGCGCGCAGATAGGCGGTCCGTGCGCTTTCGTGATGGCCTGCACCGAGACTCGCATCGGCGTTCGTAAGGACCTTGCGCCCGAGTTCGTCCCACTGGGTAAACCAGCTCTCGAAGTCGCCTGCCTTGATCTTGTCTGCGGTCACGATCATCTCACCGAGGTCGGCGCCCTGGTAGTACATGAAGCCGAGATTGCGCACAAATTCAAAAGCGAAGGACATGTCATCTTTGAAGGAAACGATCATTGTTTTCTCTCCGTTCGGTTGCACGTCGACCAGCATCGGCCACCGCCCTGGGCACTACTCTTCCTACGTCCACTTTGTGGTTCCAGCGAGCTTGGTCCGAGCCTGCACGTAGTTCTTGACCGATGTCTGGTGCACTGCACTGTATAGTGCACAAGGGGAACAGATGAGCGTGCAGGGTTGAAGGTTGCACCCTTGAGTGCAATCCATGTGTAATAAGGAGTCGAGCCCGGGCGAAGCGATATGCCACCGACCGCGTAGATACATCCCGGAGTGCCGCAGAAGAAGGAGTACCACGTTGACCAGCGATACCCCGGCTCGAGATGCAATTCTCGAGGCTGCCGTGCAGAGCTTTCTGACCAGAGGCTACGAGCGCACCAGCATGGAGCGGATCGCAGAGCAGGCCAACGTAGCGCGACGCACGGTTTACAACCAGTTCGAAAGCAAGAAGGCCCTGTTCGACGCCACGATCGTTCGTCTTTGGCGAAGAAATCCGATCGCGGACATCGTCAAGAGCATAGCCGTACACTCCTCTCCGGAAGAGGGGCTGTTGCTGATTGGCAACTCGATCGTAAGCTTCTGGGTGCCAGACGAATCCATCGCATTTCTGCGGATGATTGTTGCCGAAAGCATCCACTTTCCTGAACTGGGAAAAGCTTTCATCGATACAGGACGAAATCCCGCTCGACAGGCCATCACGGAATACCTGCAGACGCTACATCGGCAAGGCCGTCTGAAGGCATTTGACGCTGATTTCGCCACGGCCCAGTTTGTTGAACTTGTGGTCGGCCAATCGGTCTGGCTCCGCATTCTCGGAGACAGCAGGCCTCCATCGGCCAAGTTGCAAAGACACATCGTCGCTGAAGCGGTGAAGATGTTCCTCGCTCGCTATGGTGCCTGAGAAGCGTCGCGATCATAAAACCTTTCATCACCACTTCTCGCCTGACAAGCGGCTTCGGACCACGTACCGAATCGGCGTCGCAGGTAAGCGATGAATGAATCAGGCGGGCTCACTTGGCGATAAACTTAGGCCAACTTCCGCCAAGCGCGTTT
>CAXUDN010000056.1:7784-24040 GCA_964249715.1 uncultured Acidobacteriaceae bacterium | reverse complement strand
GAGGCGACCGAGCCTTGAGAAAACCACTCCTCACTCCTCAAAAGCTATAATCCTCACCATGCAAGCCTGGCTCCGCTACACCCTCCTTGCCACAACCACCGTAGCCGCCAGCGCCCACTGGAATCCCGGCACTGACACCACCCCCGCCTTCTACTCCATCGCCCCCCATACCGCCGCCCACCCTCTCCTGGCGGGCGACCAACTCATGGGACCCTACTTCCAGCACCAATATCAGGTCGTGGCCTACCAAATGGCCGCAAAAGTGGAGAAGGCCCTCTATGCCCAGCCTTGCTACTGCCGCTGCGACCGCGGCCTGCAACACAAGTCCCTCCACTCCTGCTTCGAAGGCACCCATGGCGCCGAGTGCGCCACCTGCATGCGCGAGGGAATCTACACCTACCAGCAAACCAAGCTGGGCAAGACCCCTGAACAGATCCGCGAAGGCATAGAACACGGCGAAGCCCAAAACGTAGACGTCCTCAACGCAGCCCTCTAGCGCACGCCGGCATGCGCTCCTTCCGCTATCTCGACGCCCTCACCACATCCTTCGTCGTCATCCTTCTCGTCTCCAACCTCCTCGCCCAGAAGATCGTCCGCATCGGCCCCGTCACCACCTCCGGCGCCATGGTCCTCTTTCCCATCACCTACATCTTCGGCGACGTCTTCACCGAGGTCTACGGCTACGCCGCCTCCCGCCGCGCCATCTGGCTCGGCTTTTTCGGCACCGCCCTGCTCTACGCCGTCAGCGCCCTCGTCATCGCCCTTCCCGCCGACCCCTCCTGGCACAACGGACCCGCCTTCGTCACCGTCTTCGGCTTTCTTCCCCGCATCCTCGCCGCCTCGCTCATCGCCTACTGGGCCGGCGAATTCGCCAACTCCTACACCATGGCCCGCCTCAAACTCCTCACGCAAGGCCGCCACCTCTGGACGCGCACCGTAGGCTCTACCGTGGTCGGTCAAGCCGTCGACACCATCCTGGTCATTACCCTCACCTTCGCCGGCCGCCTTCCCGCCCACACGCTCCTGACGATCATCTGGCAAGGTTACCTCCTCAAAGTGGCCTACGAAGTCCTCGCCACCCCCCTCACCTACCTCGTCGTCAACACCCTCAAACGCGCCGAAGGCACCGACGCATTCGACACCCACACCAGCTTCAATCCGTTCAGGTTTGCCGCGCGAACCTCCGATACGGTGTCGTAGCGCTATCGCTTCAACAAATCCACAGGCTCGCTCACATCCTGAATTCGGTACAGCTTCGCCAGCGACGGATGCCGTCGCTCCACCGCCTTATACATCGCCCACGCCACCAGCCGGTAGCTGTAGTGCCCCGCCACCCCGCTCCGCAGCTCCGAGATATACAACGCCTCCGCGAAATCCATCTTGAACATCGCGCGGCACCGCGTCCCCAAGGGCAGCAGATACTGCGCACTCTCCGCAGCCTCGGGCTCCCCACATCCCCGCACCCGCTCGTATGCCGCATAGGCCGCCGTCATGGCATCCCGATAGAGCCCGTCAAGCCCAGCCTCCGCCAACGTAGGCTGCCCCGGACACACCGGCTCCTCCCACCCATGCGCATGGCTGAACTGCTGGATCAACTGCACACATCGCCGGTGCCGGTGCATATCGCGGAAACCGCCAATATCCATCAGAATGTCGAACCGGAACCCGTCCCCACTCTTGAACCCGCGCAGCAGCTCATCATGCCGCCCACGATGCCTGACACCCAGCTCAATAATTTCGTCCCGCCGAGCCTCCGTTAGTGCCCCCACGGCTCCACGCAGCTGCCGGTAGGAGTAGTGGCAGTGCGGATACAGCAGTGAAGTCGCAATCTCCACCTCCAGGTCCTCATCGTCATCCAGCAAATCCACCAACGGAGCCGGATACACCGGCGCGTCCCCCATCAACTCCCGCGCAGCCTGGTCCAGATCGCTGCAGCTCTGCTTCAGATAAGGATTCGGCTCCGCATACTTCACCAGGGTCGGCGCCGTGCGCACCTCCGGCATCAGCTCCCGCAACAGCTCCGGCGTCGCGTCCGGATCGACAACACCCTCCCCAGCCATCTCCTCCAGACGGTCGCGGAGCAGATTCCACGCCGGCTCCTTCGCCGCATCACGCAGCCGCTCTCCCAGCGCCCGAAGCTCCGCAAACGAACTCGACAGCAGCCGTGAAACCTGCCCCTCCAGCGTCCGCGCATTCACAATCTGTCCCAACGACGTATTCGTCGCCAGGGGCAGCAGGTAGCGCGCCGCGTCAAACGCCCTGGCTCTCAAAGTCCGCTCGTAGCTGTCCGCCTTCATCGCCTCCGGACGCGCCACTCTCCCTTTCAGCGCCTCCAGCATCCCATCGCTCAGCCGCTCATACGCCCTGAAAAGTCCCTCAATCGCCTCGTCAAACTTCGCCCGCACCCCCTCGCTCATTGCCGGCGTAAACCACCCCGACTGGCGAAAATTCTGGTACCGCGTCGACCGCTCCTGCCCATCCCACCGCGTCTCGTCCAGCAGCGCGATTGCCGCCAGCAAGCTCAAACGCTCTACCGCCATCGGCACATGCGCCAGATCCGCAATGGACCGGTGGCCATACTGGAAATAAAATGTGTTCAGAAACTGCTCAGCCCGCTGCGTGCTGATCTCTGCCAGCGATTCCCGCAACGTTAGCGCCGATCGCGAGTACTTCGCCATCGCGTACGCCAGCACCTCCGGCTCCGCGCCATGGATCGCGTAAACGTCTGTCGTCGCCGCCTTGGCCGCCGCCGACAGATCCGGAATCCCGTTTGGGGAAGACTTCGTGGAGGAGGCAGGGGCAGGGGCGTCAGACAGCAGAGCACACATCAGGCCGTCAGTATATCGACCATCACTCTGCAAAAGACACCCGCCGTTTATCCTGTTCCCCTACCTCAATCGTTGCAGGAGTTTACGAGTGCCCGTCCCAATCCCACGCATCGCCCTTGTCACCGGAGCCTCCCAGGGCATCGGCCGCGCCATCGCCCTGGCCCTCGCGGCCGACGGTTGCCACGTTGCCCTCGCCGCGCGTAACGAAGCGAAGCTCGCCGAAGTCGAAGCTGAAATCGAAGCCACCGGCGGTACCGCCGCAACCTTTCCCCTCGACCTCACCTCCGAAGCCTCCATCAAAGCCGCCGCCAAAGCCGTCCTCGCCCGCTTCGGCGCCGTCCATATCCTCGTCAACAATGCCGGCATCACCCGCGATACCCTCGCCCTGCGCATGAAAGCCGCCGATTTCACCGACGTCCTCCACGCCAATCTCACCGGCACCTTCCTGCTCACCCAAGCCCTGCTGTCCCCCATGATGAAGGCCCGCTGGGGCCGCATTCTCAACATCGCCTCGGTGGTTGGCGAAACCGGCGCCGCGGGCCAGGCCAATTACGCCGCCTCCAAAGCCGGCCTCCTCGGCCTCACCAAATCCCTCGCCCGCGAATTTGCCTCGCGCGCCATTACCGTGAACGCCATCGCCCCCGGCTTCATCCGCACCGCCATGACCGACGTCCTCACGGACGAACAAAAATCCGGCATCCTGGCCCAGATCCCCCTCGCGCGTTACGGTGAGGTGAACGATGTGGCCGCTGCCGCCGTCTTTCTTGCCTCCGAAGCGGCGGCTTATATCACCGGACACACCCTCGACGTCAATGGCGGAATGTATATGGGTTGAGCCCGCCTAAGTCTTGCAATGTGCATGCGTTCCACTCCGCAACGGCTGGTGTGCTCAACTCGCTACCTGTACTCCACCGGATAAGAATCTCCGCTGGTACGAAACCGGGGCGAACGAATTTTCGCTCTTGCGGGCACCCTCTTCCCACCGTTACTCTCCCGTCAATGGCAAACATGCATACAGCTCTGCCGCCAACCCCGGCCGTGCTTCCCCAGCCGGCGCCGATCAACATCGGCATCACCATTCGCGAGTTCCGGCTGCAGCGTGGCATGTCGCAGGGCGACATTGAAAAGCGGACCGGCCTGCTCCGCTGTTACCTCTCCCGCGTCGAAAACGGCCATACCGTGCCCTCGCTGGAGACACTGCAGAAAATCGCCGTAGCCCTCGAGTTGCCGCTCAGCCACTTCTTCGCCGAGGAACCTGTCCGCGAACTTCCCGGCCCCGTCCTCAAGGAAGCTGAAATCCATTTCCTTACCGAAATCCAGCGCTACGCCGCCAACCTCACCGAAAGCGACCGCCGCCTGCTTCTCGCCATGATCCGCAAGTTCGCCGCAACCGCCGGCAACTACGCGGATTAGCCGCCCATCGGCCGCGAAAACGAAGCCAGCGCATACCCCATCAGCAGCAGAAACAGCGCCGCGCTGCCAAAGACCCAGACCTGCCGCGCCCGGTAGCTTGACCTCCCCGACGTCATCCGGGGAAAGAGCAGAAATCCCAGCACCAGCCCGCAGACAAACCCGCCCAGATGCGCATTGTTATCGATGCGCGGCAGGTCCGTCGGGTCGAACGGCAACCCGCGCAGCAGCCGCGGGGACATCCGCATCACCAGCTCCGGCAACATCCCCAGCACCAGGTTGGCCACCGCGAAGAACACAACCTGCGCCCGCAAACTCCGCAGTTCCTTCCACGGTGCCGCCAGCTTCCGGTTCGAGAGCAGCACAATCAGGATGCCCGCCAGCCCAAATACGGCCCCCGACGCCCCCGCCACAATCAGCCCGGATTCCTGCGTCGCCCGGCTCCAGATCACCGTCTGCAGCATTCCCGCTGCACCGGTCAGCAGATATACCGCCACCAACCCCGGCTTGCCCAGCAACGGCTCCCCAAACAGTCCCAGGTTCCACAAACACCACATGTTCAGCAGCAGGTGCAGCAGCGTCACATGCACAAACATCGAGCTGAGCAGCCGCCACCACTCGCCATTCGCCAGCACCCGCCCCGGCATGCAGCTGCCGAAATGAACCAGAACTCCCTCGCCGAAGGGAGCCGTGAACACCTGGGTCAGCGCGAGAGCGAGGGCCCGCCACCCCGCTACCGAACCAGGCGCCGCTGCCCCCACGGCATGCTCGCGCAGGATCCCAGGAACCGGTCCAAAACGGTACATCGCCAGGTAAACCGCAAGATTGATCCCAATGAGCAGATAGGTCGCCGGATACGCCAGCAAAGACGGAGGTTCCGTCTGCTCCATCGTCGCCGAAACTCCAGATGAGCGGCTCACTTCCGCTTGGGAAGGAAGCTCAGCCCCGCCTCGCGCCGTGCCACTCATGAGAAAGCCACCTGGGGACTCAGCTTTACGTTACGCTGCCTGTTTTCGGAGCCGGTCCCGGCTGCTGCCGGGCGCAACCCGCTCCCGCATCTCGGAAACCATGCCGGGGATCGGCGTAGCTACCGCGACAAGCACCCACAGCACCAACGAAACAAAGACGCCCAGCAGCGCTACCGCCTCCAGGCTCAGCGTGATGCTGGCCGGAATGCGCGAATGCACAAAATCCGCCTGCGGATGCAGCGGCACATGCAGCCCGGCCATATGGCTCAGCGCATGAACCTTGTGCATCACCACCGCAGCCAGCAAAAACGCCGCAAACGAAAGCGTCGTTACGGCAAAGAGAAGCACGTCCACCGTACGGTGCAAACGCTGCTTTCCGCGGCAGTAATCACAAGTGGCTAAATGATCTTCGTAGTCCTTCCGCAGCTCCGGCGGAACGCTGGAAATGTCGTATCGCCATCCAGAAAGGATCGCCCCCACGACATGATCGTTACATGTTTTGTGACGCGAACGACGGGATGAAAGGGGATAGCTCGCCATAGGAAGGTTTCGCGTACGCTCTATTGATTCTACTCGAAACCCGCCGGATTCAAGGAGTTGCGCACCAGCCCCGGTACAGGCCGAAGCTACAGGCAGATTGGCTCCAACGGCGCATCCTGCCCCGCCAGTACCACCCGGTTTCCCAGCAGTGAAAGCCGGTCTCCAATCGCCGCCTCGGCCGCCAGCCGTGCTAACTCCGGCATGTTGTTCTGCTCAGACAGGTGCCCCAGCACAATCGTATGCGCCCCGCCGTCATAATCCCGCAGCAAAAACTCCGCCGTGGCCGCATTCGACAGGTGCCCAACCCGCGACAGCACCCGCTGCTTTACCGACCATGGATACGGCCCATCCTTCAGCATCTCCAGATCGTGATTCGATTCCAGCAGTAACACATCCACATCACGCAAGGCCTGCTTCACATTCGGCGTCACATAGCCCAGATCCGTCGCAATTGCCATGCGCAGGCTCTCCTGGCGCGCATGGAACACAAATCCACAGGGGTCCGCCGCATCGTGCGGAATCGTGAACGGGTTGATCTCAATCTCCCCAATCAGGAACCGCTGCCCCGCTCTGAAATACTCCACCGCCGGCAAAAACGCCGGATCCCGCTTCACAGCAGGCCGTTCTTCTTCCACCTCACATCCATCCCCACCCTCAGCCTCCGCAACCGCCAATGCGCCGGCGCTCACCTCAGCCAGCACGCCGGCGCCCGCCTCAGCCCCCCGGTGCACGTGCGCCGGCAGATGCCCCGCCGGAGGCTCCGCGTTCCGCGCCTCCCGTTCCCGCGCCAGCTGTTCCAACCATTGCGCATAGGTCATCCGCTTCTGCGGCGTCAGCATCCGCACCCACGCCCGGTGCGTCGCTTCTGTGAAGAACACCGGCACGCCCAGCTTTCGCGCCAGCACACTCAGCCCCGCAACATGGTCCAGATGCTCATGCGTGATCAGGATAGCCGTCAGCGCTGTCGGATCCTGCCCCGCCGTGCACATCCGACGCATCAACTCACGGCAACTCAGCCCCGCATCCACCAGAAGGTGCGTTCGGCCCGCCGAAATAACCGTCGCATTCCCCCGCGACCCCGACGCTAACACCGTCATCTGCACATCAGCAGCATACGCCAAAATGCCTCAAAAAGCCGAGAAACCCCTAGCTCTGCCCAGCCTTGTCCGAGGACGGTACACGTTTCGGCGCCAGGAAGTTCACCACCGTCCGCATCACCACCTCGTCGCGCTGGTTGAAAACCGTTGTGCGTGACTTCACTACCCCAAACTCCGGCCGTGACTGCGACGTCCGCACCGTCAGGATCTCGGCCTCCGTCCGCAGCGAGTCCCCCGGCCGCACCGCCTGCGTCCACCGCATCTCTTCCACGCCGGCCCCGATAATCCCGCCCGCAATATGCAGGCTCTCCACCCGCAGCCGCATCACAATGGCCGCGGTCAGCCACCCGGAAGCCGCCAGTCCTCTGAAGAATGAACTCTCCCCTGCCGCCTCATCCAGGTGAAAGGGCTGCGGATCATACCGTTCCGCAAACTCCTTGATCTCTTCAGCTGTGACCTTGTAGCTTCGGTCGGAATTAAACCGTGTCCCAGGCTGCAAGTCCTCAAAATAAAGCTCTGTCGGCAACCGCTCTCTCCCTTCCCGCGCGCACGCGGCCCAGCTTCTTCCCGAGTGTACCCGCTCCCCTATCCGGCATGCTCCCGGCGATACCCAAAGTCACGCAGCCGTAACAGGTACCTTGCCCCCGGCGCCACCATGACCCCGGACCAACGCAAAGCCCCCGCCGGAACTCCCGGCGAGGGCCTTTTGAACATACTGGGACTAACGCTTGGCCTGCGCGCTCGCCAGCTTTTCCTCGGCCACACGCGAGACAGCATTCGCTTGGTCGTACTTTGCCTGGTCATCGCCAGCCTGGTTCCAAAGCTCCTGCGCATGCTGCTCGTCGGCTCGGGCAGAGTTCACATCGATCTCGCTCGGCTTCAGCGCCTGTTCCGCCAGAATGGTCACGCGCTCCGGCAAGACCTCGACAAAGCCCCACGCTACAAAATACGTCTGCTCCCCGGCCGCACCGCCATGGAGCCGAACCTCCCCCGCGCCCAGCTCCGCCAGCAACGGGGCCGCGCCATACAGCGCCTCCAGGTACCCCGACATCGACGGCAGCTCCACAGCCGCCGCCGTAGAGTCCACCAGCACCCGCTCCGGCGTCACCAGCCGCACGGTCAACAACCCCGAATTGTTTCCTGCATCTGCCATTCAACCCTTACCGGATCAGCTGGAATCAGGGACCGACCGGTCCCCGGATCCCCCTAATCTGCTTTACGCCGCTGTCTTCATCTTTTCCGCCGCCGCCAACACATCCTCAATGCCGCCCTTCATGTAGAAGGCCTGCTCCGGAATGTCATCATGCTTGCCTTCAATGATTTCCTTGAAGGACCGCACCGTATCGGCAACCTTGACGTACGCGCCCGGGATGCCCGTGAAGATCTCGGCCACATGGAAAGGCTGCGAAAGAAACCGCTGCACCTTACGTGCCCGTGCCACGGTCAGTTTGTCCTCTTCCGACAACTCGTCGATGCCCAGAATCGCAATGATGTCCTGCAAATCTTTGTATCGCTGCAGAATCCGCTTCACACCCTGCGCCACGTCATAGTGCTCGGCACCCACCACGCGCTCCGACAGAATGCGCGAGGTCGACGTAAGTGGATCGACAGCCGGATAAATGCCCAGCTCCGAAAGCGGACGCGAAAGCAACATCGTCGCGTCCAGGTGAGCAAACGTCGTTGCCGGCGCCGGATCGGTAAAATCGTCGGCGGGCACATACACAGCCTGCACCGAGGTCACGGAACCGCTCTTCGTCGACGTGATGCGCTCCTGCAACTCACCCATCTCCGTTGCCAGGTTCGGCTGGTAGCCCACGGCGGAAGGCATACGGCCCAATAGCGTCGATACCTCTGACCCAGCCTGTGTAAACCGAAAAATATTGTCGATAAACAGCAGCGTATCCGCATGCTCCTCATCGCGGAAATACTCGGCCACTGTCAACCCGGTCAGCGCAACCCGCAACCGCGCCCCTGGGGGCTCCGTCATCTGGCCATACACCAGCGCGGCTTTTGACTTATCCAGGCTCTTCAAATCGATAACGCCCGAATCCTGAAACTCGTGCCAGAGGTCATTGCCCTCGCGCGTCCGCTCGCCGACACCCGCAAACACAGAATAGCCGCCATGCTGCAGCGCAACGTTATTGATCAGTTCCTGAATGACCACGGTCTTCCCCACACCCGCGCCGCCGAACAGGCCAATTTTGCCGCCCTTCAAAAAGGGAAGGATCAGGTCCACGACCTTGATGCCGGTCTCAAACATCTCTTCCGACGTCGACTGTTCGTCAAACGCCGGCGCCTGCCGGTGGATCGGCCGGTACTCGGTCGCATTTACCGGGCCCAACTCATCCACGGGTTTCCCGAGCACGTTCAACACGCGCCCCAGCGTCGGTCGGCCTACCGGCACCATGATGCCCGAACCCGTATCGATAGCCTGCATCCCGCGAACCATGCCTTCGGTCGCTTCCATCGCCACGCAGCGCACACGTCCCTCGCCCAGATGCTGCTGCACCTCGAGCGTCACGTTGATCGGCGTGGGCACATCGAAGCCCTCGCTCGTCACCACCAGCGCCTCATAGATCGGCGGCATCGTCGCCTCACTAAATTGCACATCCACAGCCGGTCCGCTGACCGCAACTACCTTGCCAATATTGCCCTTGTCTGCCATAACTCTCTTCCGCAAGCCGCGCTAAAGCGCCGCCGCTCCACTCACAATCTCAATAATTTCTTTCGTAATCGCCGCCTGCCGCACACGGTTCATCGTCAGGCTCAACTTGTCGATCAGATCACCGGCATTCTTCGTGGCGGCATCCGTCGCCGTCATGCGCGCCGCATGCTCCGCCGCAATCGACTCCAGAACCGCATGCAGGATCTGCGTCGTGATATATCGCGGCATCAAATGCCGGAACAACTGCTCCGGCGACTGGTCATAGATGTAGTCCACCTCAGCGGTCCCAAACTTTTTGGCCTCGGCATCGACCTCCGTCTGCTCCGGCTCATGGATCGAAACACCCGAGCTCTCCGCAGCCTTGGCCGCCGACTCCTTCTGCTCCTCGGTCATCTCTTCGGCGGCCGTGATCTCCTGCACACCCAGCTTGCGAATGGGCAGCAGCTTCTCCACCACAACGCGCTGCTGGATCACGCTTTTGAACTCGTTGTAGACGATGTACACCGCGTCGATTTCCGTGCGTTCGTACCGCGCAATGATCGATCGCGCCATCTCCGCGACATCTTCTACATTCGCCCGCAACAACAGATCCGGATGCTCGAGGGCTACCTCGACCGGCGCCGCGCGATGCCGAATGTCTTCGATATGCCGGGATAGGTCGTTATCGTAGTGCTCTTCCTTGTGTTCATAGACAGCCGCGGGAAACTTCCGCTTGTAAAGCCCAATTGCCTTCTTCCCCACCGGCTCGAGATCAACGTTCTCTCCACGTCCGCGCCGTTCGTTGATAAAGCGCTGCGCCGCTTTGCCGATATTGGAATTGAATCCACCGGCAAAGCCCTTATCGCCCGCCACCACCACGACCAGCACATTCTTCTCTTCGCGCTCAACCAGCAGCGGGTGCATCACGTTGCCTGTCGCCTCATCGATCAGGTCCGTGCGCCGCACCAGCGATTCCAACACGTTGGTCAGCATCTGCGCGTACGGCCGGGCCTGCAGCGCACGCTCCTGCGCCCGGCGCAGCTTCGCCGCCGAAACCATCTTCATGGCCTTGGTGATCTGCCGCGTGTTCTTCACGCTGCGGATGCGCCGCCGTAGATCCAGTACGTTCGCCATGCGCTACGCCGCCACCACGGCATCAGCCTTCTTGTGCTCGGCCAGGAAGTCCTTCTTGTACTCCTCGATCGCATCCTTCAACCGCTTCCGCAAGTCGTCATCCAGCGCCTTCTTGGTCGCGATGTCGGTCAGGATGTCCGGGTGCGCCGAGTCGAGGAACGGATAGTACCCGCGCTCCCATGCCTGGATGTCGCCCACCTCCACGTCGTCCAGCAATCCCTGTGTACCCGCAAACAGAACCGCTACCTGCTGCGCCGCCGTCAGTGGTTGGAACTGCGGCTGCTTCAGTAGCTCCGTCAACCGCTGGCCGCGGTTCAACTGCTGCTGCGTGAACTTATCCAGATCCGATCCGAACTGCGCAAAGGCCGCCAGCTCGCGATACTGCGCCAGATCCAGCTTCAGCGTCGACCCAACCTGCTTGGTCGCCTTCATCGCCGCCGCAAAGCCTACCCGCGAAACGGAAAGGCCCACGTTCACCGCCGGACGCACGCCCGAGTTAAACAGATCGGACTCAAAGAAGATCTGCCCGTCGGTGATCGAGATCACATTGGTCGGGATGTAGGCCGAAACGTCGCCCGCCTGCGTCTCGATGATCGGCAGCGCCGTCAGCGAGCCGCCTCCCAGCTCCTTCGACAGCTTCGAGGAACGCTCCAGCAGCCGTGAATGCAGATAGAACACATCCCCCGGATACGCCTCACGTCCGGGCGGACGGCGCAGCAGCAACGAGATCTCACGATAGCTCGCCGCGTGCTTGGAAAGATCGTCATAAATGATGAGCGCATGCTTGCCGTTGTCGCGGAAGTACTCACCCATCGCCGTGGCCGCAAACGGTGCCAGGTACTGCATCGGCGCCGGCTCTGACGCTGTCGCCGCCACAACAATCGTGTACGCCATCGCGCCGAAACGCTCCAGCGTCTGCACCACACCGGCAACCGACGACCGCTTCTGCCCAATCGCGCAGTAAATGCAGATCAGGTCGTTTTTCGCAGAGTTGATAATCGTGTCCAGCGCTACAGCGGTCTTGCCCGTCTGCCGATCGCCAATCAACAACTCACGCTGTCCACGGCCGATCGGGATCATCGCATCAATCGCCTTGACGCCCGTATACATCGGCTCCGTCACCGACTGCCGCGCGATCACGCCCGGCGCCAATCGCTCCACCGGCAGCGTCTGTGTCGTGTTGATCGGGCCCTTGTCGTCGATCGGCTGGCCCAGCGCGTTCACCACGCGCCCAATCAGGGCATCGCCCACCGGCACCGCCATGATCTTGCCTGTGCGCTTTACCTGTTGCCCTTCACGCAGCTCCGTGTAGTCGCCCAGCAGCACCGCACCCACCTGGTCTTCGTCCAGGTTCATCGCCAGCCCGGCAACCCCGTGCGGGAAGTCGATCAGCTCGCCCGCCATGACCTTGTCGAGCCCATGCACGCGCGCGATCCCGTCGCCCAGCGTCACAATCGTCCCAACCTCGTCCACATGGACGCGCTCTTCGTAGTTGTCAATCTGCTGCCGCAGCAGCTCGGTAATCTCGTTTGCGCCAATTGCCGGCATGTTCTCTTCTCTCTTTACACTCTCTGCTACGCGGCGTCACTTCCACCGCAAACCCACATCAAAACCGCGCTAAACCGCCGCGCTCACCAGCTGCTGTCGCATCTGCTCCAACTGCCCGCGAACCGAGCCATCGTACACAGTCGACCCCAGCTTGATCACGGCACCGCCCAGCAAACCAGGATCTTCGCGATACGTCGCCCGCACGCGTGCAGTTCCGGAAAGCTGCACGATGCTCTGCTCCAGAACCCGCCGTCCCGCCTCATCCAGGGGCCGCGCGCTCGTCACCTCCGCCTCGGCAACATCGTTATCCCGGTCAGCCAGCTCGAGATACGCCTCGACGATCCCGGTCAACTCATGGAGCCGCTCATGGCTAATCACCACGGCCACGAAGTTCCGCACGGTGTGACTCATGCCCAGTCGGCTCGCCAGTGAATCCAGCAGCCGAACCTTCTGCTCCACCGGAATCGAGGGGTTCTCCATGACCTCGCGTAAGGCGCCGCTGGACGTAAACGTCGCCTGAAAATCCTGCAACTGCCGCTTCACATCCTCGCGCGCCAGCTTCTGCTCGACAACGACCTCATCCAAAGCCCGGGCATACCGCAGATCCACAACCGCCATTAGTTCTGCGCTCCTTTATCGCCCATCAACCGCTGCGCAAAACCCTCAACCAACCGCCGGTCCGTTTCTGCGGAGATCGTCAGCCGGCGCACAGCGTGGTCAATCGCCAACTCGGCTGCATGCCGCTGCAAATCCCGACGCGCCGCGGCCGTTGCGGCCTGGATCTCGGCGTCCGCTGCCGCCAGAATCTTGGCGGTCTCCTCTTCCAGGGCCACCTTGGCACGCTGTTCGTCCCGCGCCGTATCCGCTTCCACCTGCTTGCGCATCGCGGCGATCTCCTCGTCCAGCCTGGATAGCCTCGACTCCACCGCCTTCAGCCGCGCACCCGCCTCCTCCGTCGCCGTGCGCGCATCCACCAGGTGCCGTTGAATGCTCGAGCTGCGATCACGGAACGCCTTCGGCAGCGTCTTCACTGCGAGATACCCGACACCCGCCACCAGCGCCAGAAAATTCAACACCTCGAACGCCGTCGCCGCCTGCTCGGGGTTCATCCCCACCATCCGGCCCATCTTCTGCACCATGGGGGAATGCCGGAAGGCCGCCGTTTCATCCTTCTCCTGCTCGCGCTTTTCCGGTACGGCATTGATCGGCGTCGAATTCTCACTCGCACCCGGCCCAGGCTGCTGCGGTCCGGCCTGCGCCCAAGTACGGCAGGCGCCCAACCCCAGTCCCAACGCACCGAAACACCACGCCAGCGCCAAACTCCGCACCCTGCGGCTCACTTTTACGCCGTTCACTGCTGCACCTCAACCCGCTCCGTCGTGCTGGCCGGGAGGATCGCGCGCACAATCCGCTCGCCCAACTCATCCACCACGCTTTCGATCTGTCGCCGCGCCGACTCTAACGAGGTCGCCATCTCACTCTTCGCCCCGGCAACCCGCGTCTGGGCCTGTTCCCGGGCCGCAGAAACGGCCTGGTCTCGCTCGGCCTGCCGCTGCTTTAACCGCCGCTCACGCTCAGCAAAGATCTCCGCGCGCGCGGACCGCAGCTTGTCTTCATACACCGCCGTCTCGGCCTCGGCTGCCGCAATCGCCCCACGCGCCTGCTCTACCGCGCCCGTCGTCCGCGCGCGCCGCTCCGCCAAGGTGCGCTCCAAAGGACGCCGCACCAGGGTGCCGTACGCAATCACCAAAAGAATGAACAGGATCATCGTCGGCACAGCACCGACGATCAACGACCCTAACTGATGAAGAATTTCCATGAACTCACTAATCTCGTGCGGGCCGCCGGAACCGCGGACACGGAACACCTTCTCCAGCGCCCCTCAAAGCAGCACATACGCACAAATGTCTTTGTAGTTTGTAGCAAAGCCATCTCTGCAAAGTCAAAGGCCGGTGCGTTCAGCGGACGTAGCACCCTTTCGGTGCCGGCCTCAATCGAAACAGCTTGCACCCCACCAAACTGGGGTATACACTTTGGTCACCACCCGAGACCCGTCCGGGTCGTGCAGGCCGCGTGCAGTGGGACCCTTCCTCCGCTCCCAACTTCAGGCGGCCTGTATTACGTCCGGAGCTCCCCTGCAACGGATTCCAGCCCATCGCGCCGCTGATATCGTCGATACCGTCCCAGCAGGGACGCAGGCCCAACTGCGTGGACGTACAGCAGATTCCCTTCAAACCGTTGATCGCTCAGCGTTGCTCCCCGTTCCAGCGCCGCCAGCACCCGGCCTTCCGACTGCGGTATCCGGAACTCCATTTCTTCCAGCGGATCCGCCGTCAGCGCCGCGTCCATTGCCGCCAGCAACGACTCCAGTCCCACGCCCGTCCGCGCGGAGACCAGCAGCTCCCCCGCCGCAACGGGGAAGCTCTCAGACAGGAGATCCGCCTTGTTCAGCACCTGGATCGTCGGCGTATCGCGCACCTCCAACTCCTCCAGCACCGCCTCCACCTGCGCCTTTTGCTCGGTCAGGGTAGGGCTCGCCGCATCGCGGACGTGGATCAGCAATTCCGCCCGCGCAACCTCCTCCAACGTCGCCCGGAAGCTCGTCACCAGGGCATGCGGCAGATTCCGGACAAAGCCCACCGTATCGGCCAGCAACACCCGCCGCCGTGACGGCAGCGTCAGCTGCCGCAGCTTCGGATCCAGCGTCGCAAACATGCGCTTCGACTCCAGAACATCCGCGCCCGTCAACGCATTGAACAGCGTCGACTTGCCCGCATTCGTATACCCCACCAGCGCCACCGTGGGCACCGGCACCGCTTCACGCCGCCCGCGCTGCTGCCGCCGGATCCGCCGCACCGCCTCCAGCTGCTGCTCAATCTTGACGATCCGCAGCCGCAGCTTGCGCCGGTCCGTCTCCAGCTGCGTTTCACCGGGCCCGCGCGTGCCGATGCCGCCGCCAAGCTGCGACATCGCCTTTCCGCGCCCACCCAGCCGCGGCAATTGGTAGTCCAGCTGCGCCAACTCCACCTGCAATTGCCCCTCGCGCGTCCGCGCATGCCGGGCGAAAATATCCAGAATCAGTTGCGTCCGGTCGATCACCCGGCAAGGCAGCTTCTCTTCCAGATTTCGCAACTGCGACGGCGATAGATCATGGTCAAACAGCACCAGATCCGCTCCAGCCGAGCGCACCGTCGCCTCAATCTCTTCGACTTTGCCCCCACCCACCAGCGTCGCCGGATCCGGCTTATGCCGTCGCTGAATCAGCAGCGCCGCGATGTCCGCTCCGGCCGACCGCGCCAGCTCCTGGAACTCCGCCAGCGACGCATCGAAGTCCACCTCGCCGCCGCGAACGCCCGCCACACGCTCCGCCGCTGCGTTGCCAGCCTCGCCCTCAGCTCCCGGTTCCCGCAGCAGGTCCGCCGCTATCCGCGCCTGCCGCGCCGCCGGTGTCACCGGCGGCCGCATCCCCGTAAACTCCACGGCAACCAGCACCGCGCGCTCGCCCGAGGCACGCCGCCGCGTCTGCAGTAAGCTCTGCTCGTCGAGCGTACGCCGCTCCCGGTCCGCATTGGGACCCTCTGTATGCATCGTCTCCGCCAAAAGCTGCTTAACGCACGCCCACTGGACTTGCAGCCACCGCGGCTGCCGCACCCTCCGGCGCACTTCCGCCAGGCGCACCCGCCGAACGTACCTCCGGACGGAGGCCCTCCGTATGCGCGGGGCGTCCGCTCACCACCGTCGAGATGGCGTGCTTGAAGATCAACTGTTCCTGCGCGTTGTTCTCCAGCAACACCGAATACTTGTCGAAAGAGCGGATCTTTCCAGTCAGCTTCACGCCACTCACCAGATAAATGGTGATGGGGCTCTTGTCCTTGCGGACCGTATTCAGAAACGTATCCTGAATATTCTGCGCCGGCTTGATGTCCATATGGCCGATCTCCTGAGGTCTAACGGCGAGCAATCGAAAAACCTATCCAGCACGGACGAAATGTCGCATTCTGAGGGCGTCGCTCTGCCGACTACACGCTACAGTCTTTCATAGCCAAAGCACAAGGGCCAATCAGCAGCGCTCCCAACGGCGCTCCCA
>CAXUDN010000056.1:0-7684 GCA_964249715.1 uncultured Acidobacteriaceae bacterium | reverse complement strand
GCGCTCCCAACGGCGCTCCCAGAGCGCTACCATAGCCCAGATGTCCCCCGCACCAACCCACCCCGCCATTCCCATGCTCGACCTCAGCCGTGAGTTCACCCTCATCCGCGACGAGGTCATGGCCGCCATCGAAGACGTCTGCGCCCGGCAGCAGTTCATCCTCGGCCCCGCCGCGCAGCGTTTCGAAGAAGCCGCGGCCGCCTTCTGCCGCGTCCCCGCCGCCATCGGCTGCGCCTCCGGCACCGACGCCCTCTGGCTCGCCCTCGCCGCCTGCGGCCTCGGCCCCGGCGACGCCGTCATCACCACGCCCTTCAGTTTCTTCGCCACAGCCTCCGCCATCCTCCGTGCCGGCGCGCATCCCGTCTTCGCCGACATCGACCCCGGCACCTTCAACCTCTCCCCCCAATCCGTAGCCGAGACCCTCACCAAGCCCCTCCCACCCGGCCTCCATTACGCCGCCATCCTCCCCGTCCACCTCTACGGCCAATGCGCCGACATGGACGCCCTCTCCGCCCTCGCCCGCGATGGCAACCTCAAGCTCATCGAAGACGCCGCCCAGGCCTTCGGCGCCGCGTGGCGCGGCCAAGCGGCAGGCTCCCTCGGCGACGCCGCCGCCTTCAGCTTTTACCCCACAAAAAATCTCGCTGCCTTTGGCGATGCCGGCATGCTCACCGCCACCCTCCCCGCCACCGCCGACCGCGCCCGCGCCCTTCGCAACCACGGCATGCGCCGCCGCTACTTCCACGAAGAGTTCAACGGCCACCTGGGCTGGAACTCCCGCCTCGACGGCATTCAGGCCGCTATCCTCGAGATCAAACTCCGCCGTCTCCCCGCAGCCAACGCCCGCCGTCGCGAACTCGCCACACTCTACGACACCCTCTTCACCCAATCCGGCCTCGCCGACAATAGCTTCCCACCCCAAAAAAATACGGTCATCTCGACCGGAGCGCAGCCCATTGGAGAGACCCGCGTTTTGCGCGGCGAGCCGGTCCAGCCCAACTCACCCCACCCCATCCAACTTCCCCAAACCGATCCCCGCGCCACCCCCATCTTTCACCAGTACGTCATCCGCACTCCCCACCGCGATGCCCTCCGCGCCCACCTCACTGCCCACAACATCGGCACAGAGATCTACTACCCCCTCCCCCTCCACCTCCAGGAAGGCCTCGCCTTCCTCAACCACCAACCCGGCGACTTCCCCCAGGCCGAAGCCGCCGCCCACGATGTGCTCGCCCTCCCCATCTACCCCGAACTCAGAGAAGACGAAATCGAGGCCGTCGTCTCCGCAATCACCGCCTTCTTCAACTGAAGGAAATGGCGATGGCCCACGACAGCAGACTGTTGCCAAGCGTTGCTCAGCACGGGTTCAATTCTTTCGCAGCCCCACTCCTGTCCCACACCAGGACCACTTAGCAGTACCTTCCCATCGAGTTACTCAGGTTACGAGCGAGATCCTTCCAACTTGTTACTGGTAATCGTAATTGCAGGTAACTCATCGGAATTATGTCGTCGCTCGCCAACAAAAGCGTCTTTTTCGCAAATTTCAATTGACTCGCGTTGTCTTCTCGCCTACGGTTCGGGCATGAAAAACTTTCATCGGACACCAATTAAGTCTGCTGCTCTGCTGCTTCTTCTCGGTGGCGGAGCGCTTGGCGCAACCAGCGCTTTCGCCAGCCCCATCAACGAACCGCCCCCCGTCGGCGCAATCCTCGACCTCGGTGGCGGTGAGACCGGCACGGCGGCTCAGGCCGTCAACCACGGTACCGCGATCACAGAGTCGGTGTCCTTCCTCGGCGCCGTCACAGACACCAACATCACCTTCGCCTTTCGCGAAGATCCGGCCTTCATCTCATTTTCTAACGTGTCGCTGGTCGACAACACCCATGCGGGCGGCAATCTCATCCTGAATGGCAATTTCGCCAGCGGCAGCGGCGAGAACCCCACCGACTGGACCTTTGTCAACCAGTACGGCGCTGAAGCCAGCGGGGTTGTCTCCTCAAGTTGCGGCGGAGGTTTTACCACCTGTTGGTATGACGGTTCCGTCCAGGCCTACGACGCGATCACTCAGTTAGTCGGGACGACCATCGGCGACAGCTACACCTTATCGTTTAGCTACAGCGACGACAGCAGTCTGAACTTCTTCTCTGACCTTTCCACCAACGGGGACACCACTAACACCGGTGGCAATGGCATAGACATCCTGGCCTACGCACAGGCCGGTATCCCCGCCGCCTCAGCGACTCCGGAACCAGGCTCCATGCTACTCACAGCCACCGGCATGCTAAGTGCTTTTGGCTGGCGTCTCCGCCGTCGCTCTGCCTCCTAAACAGGCTGCTTCCAGCAGCGGGCCAACAACTTGTCATAACTCGATTGCTTGCCTGACAGTTAGCATGGACTAACCTCTCGCAGCCAATTCGATCCGGATCTTCGGCTAGGTTCCAAACGAAACGCCAGCGAAACGGTCCAATCGTCACACCTCGTGCGCGGTCCCGGTGAGCTTGCCTTCGCGGCGGAACCCTCCGATGATCCTTCATCTCCGCAAGCGCAGCGGGATCACTGTCCGGTGGGAGGGACAGTGATCCTGTTCCGCTCACCGCAAGCCAACGCCGGCTTCGAGTGGAGCTCACCGGAAGCTCTCGCGACTCGGCCCAACGGATCCAAGCGCGTGGCGCAGAACTTCCAGGCAAGCAGGATCGGCCTGCCGTCAAACCGCCGCACCCTCCACAACCTCCACCCGCCGGTGCCCACTCGCCACACATCCCGCATCTTCCGCCAACCCCCACGCATTCACCACCGGCCCCAACGCCAGCACCGCCGCGGCAAAGATCGCTCCATGAAAATCCCGCAGCGCCGGCACCTGCAACGAATCCCCATGCCACCGCGCCATCATGCGCAACGAGATCGCGCCTACCGGCACACCCAGCCCCATCCCCAACTGCACCACCGCACTTAAGAAGCCATTCGCGCGGCTCAACCGAGCCTCCGGAATCTCCGCATAACTCAGCGTGCCGATCGCCGTAAACTCCATCGACCGCCCCGCCCCATGCAGGTACAGCACCATCAGCAACAACAACACAGGCGTAGCCGGTGTAAGCACCGCGCACAAACCCAGCGACCCCGCCGTCAGCACCCCATTCACCAGCAGCACCCGTCGAAACCCCCATCGCCGCAGCACCGGAACGGCAAACGCCTTCATGCTGAGATCGCCCGCAAACAACGCCAGAATGTACAACCCCGACCGAAACGCGGTCACCCGGAAACCCACCTGAAACATCAAGGGCAATAAAAACGGCAACACGCTGACCGCAGCGCGGTAGGCTGTCCCGCCATACACACTTTGCGCGTAACTCGGCTGCTGCATCGACTGGAGATCGATCAACGCCGTAGCCGGCCGCCGTCGCGCTACCCAAACCGCGCCCGCCGCGCTGGCCGCACTCAAACAAAACACCGCAAGCGGCTGCCCCCAATGCTCGGCATCCGCCCCCAGTACCTCCATCGCGTACACCAATCCCACAGAAGCCACCGCCGCCAACAAAAACGTAGCCCAGTCGAACCGTATCGGCTCCGCCTCACGCACGTTGGCGATCCACCGCCACGCCAGCACCGCCGCCAGCACCCCCAGCGGCAGGTTCAGGAAAAAGATCCATGGCCAGCTCGCATACGTCGTGATGAACCCGCCCAGGGGCGGCCCAATCACCAGCGCCATCATCCCCGGCCAAGTGATGTACACCAGCGCCTCCGCCAGCTTCTCCTTCGGCGTTACCCGCAGCACCACCAGCCGTCCCACCGGCGTCATCATCGCCCCGCCCATACCCTGCAGAACCCGGAATGCCGTGAACCCCACCAGCCCCCGCGACAGCCCGCACAGCAACGACGCCACCGTAAATATCCCTATGGCCGCCACAAACGTCGTCCGCGCCCCGATGCGGTCCGCCACCCATCCGCTCACCGGGATAAACACCGCCAGCGTCAGCAGGTACGCCGTCATCCCGATGTTCATCGAAACCACACCGGCATGGAAGCTGCGCGCCATCTGCGGCAGAGCGGTCGCAATCACCGTCCCGTCCATCAACTCCATAAAGAACGCACCCGCCACCAGGTAGGTCACCAGCATCGGTGACCCCGCAACCCGCTTGGGTGCCCCATCTTCACCGAAAGCTTTACCGTCGGCGAAGCTGGGTTTATGAGCACTCACCGCCGCTTCTTTCCCTTGCCCGGCTTCTCTTCCACCGGATCAGGATGCGCAAGCTCCAGCGGCGGCGCGTTCGGTGGCCAGATCCGCTTCATGATGTTCCCCTCCAGCCGCAGCGTGTCATTCACCGTCTTTGAAGGCTTGATCAACCCCGTCTGCGCATCGGGCACAGGCAGCGGAGCATCCGACGGCAGCACCTTCACCGTAAAGCTCGGCAACGCTCCCGTGAAGTGCGCATCCTTGTTATAAGGATCCACCTTCAATCCAATCCCCACCGGCAGGTACCCCGCAATATTTCGCTCCCGGTATGCCGTCTCATAGCGGTGCTTTTTCACATTCCAGATGAACACCCGCACCTGGTTGAAGTCATACGGCAACCCCGCCTTGAACGGAGATAACACCGTCACATACTCCGGAATGCTCGTCACCGGCTGCCCGTTGTTCACAATGTTCGACTCAGGGTCTTCGACATTCGTCAGCACATACGCCCCCACAATGCGCTGCCCCTCGGCGTACCGCGCCAGCGTATCGGGCTCTGTTACGTCGATCATCCGTCCGTAAATCCAGCCTGTCTCCCCACCCTTGGTGCGCACCAGCCACCAGTCCTCCATCACCGGTCCAGGGGGTGGCGCGGCCGCAGCCGTAAGGGCCTCACTGGCTTCCACCTGGCGCGCCGCGGACCCGCTCGCCCTCACCGGGAGCTTCGCCGCCGTGGGCCTGCCCACCATAGCCGGCGAACTCCCCGGCGGCAATCCCTTCGCCACACTCGCCCGCTCCAGCAGGCTCAGCCCTTCATTCTCCGCAAGCCGGTAAAAATGCATCGTGTCCCGCCCCGGCGCCAGATGCAGGTACACCTCATCCCGCGTCACCGCCTGCGCAATGACCGCATCCTTCTCGTGTTGCGCCTTCAGGCCGTCAAACTGGTCCGCGATTCCCTGGTCCGCCGTCAGCTTTTCTTCAATCCAGCCCACTGCCCCATTCGGCGCGCGCACCTGCAAAAACCGTCGCTGATGCCCCAGCACCGTCAGCTTGTCCCCGTTCTGCACCTCGCCCGTACGGTTTGAAACCGCCGCCACCCGGTCCCGCAGGTACGCCTGCTTCGCGGTCACATATACCTGCTGCGGCACAACCGCCTTCTTGATGTTCCCGCACCCGCCCAACAGCAACAACGAGGCAAATCCCAACCCGCTCCACCCAATCATCCGCCGCGATCCACCCCGCCCACGGTCGTGCGAAGCAAAACCTGATTCCGTCATTCCCCCATAGCCTTTCAACGCAAAGCCAGCGAACGCGCAGCGCCAACAGCGGAGCCGCTGCTCTAGTGTGTCATGGCCACCAGCACCGGGTCCTGCGTCTGCGTCGAGGTCCCCGCGGTCGCCGCTAACGCCGACAGCACCCCACTCGAAGCAATGGAATACAACTGCACCCCACCCGTCACGGCATAGCCCGCCGCCACCAGGTACGTGTCCGTGCTGTCCACCCCAAGCGACGACACGCTCGCCGGAGCCGTGTAGGGCGATCCCGTCAACGTAGTCACACTCCCGGCCGTGAACCCCGTAATCTGCGACGTCCCCACGTCCGCCGTGTACACAAATCTAGACTCCGGATCCACCACCGTGCTGCGCGGGATACTTCCGCTCGGATACGCGTACGTTCCCTTGCTCGTGAACTGGCCAGAAGTCAGCGAGAGCCACGTCATAGTCGCCGTCTGCGCCAGGTAAACATTGTCATTGCCGTCAAACGCCACGGAAAAATCACCGCTGCCCGTACCCGCCGTCAGCGTCTGGAAATAGGTGTTCGGCACTCCCCCGGTACTCGTGTAACTGAAGACCGCGTCCCCCTGCGTTCCCAGCGCCGCCCACACGTAATCCTCCTTCGGTGACACCGCAACCGAACAGCTCGGCAGCACCGGCGTCGTCACCGTCGGCGCGCAATTGACCGCCAAGGTAGTAAGTCCCCCGTCCGTCGCCAGCGCCCCGGTCGTCTCATTCACCGTGTACTGCAGCATCTCCTGCGTGGACGCCTCCAGCGTGTACAGATAGTTTCCATCCGGCGACATCGTCATCGCACCCACCAGATCTCCAGCCTCCGCCGTCCCATTGTTCGCCGCGCTCAACGTCCCCGTAGACGAGATCGCATACGCATAGACCCCCGGATTCGTCGCCGAAGGTACCGTCGCCACATACAAAAACGTGTCCTTCGCCGAAACCGCCATCGCCACCGGCACCCCAGGCAGCGTCACCGTGTTCAGCGCCGTCAGCGCCCCGGCCGAAATGTCATACCCGGTCACCACCGGACTTCCCGCCGCCGTCGTATACGCCACAAACGCCACATCCAGCGTGCTCGACCCGGTACCCGTGCCCGTACCCGTCGTCGTCGGACAAGCCGGCTTGTTTTCACACTGGAAAAAGCTGTTGCACGCCATCAGCGGCAGCAGCGCCGCGCTCAACACGACAGCACCCATCCCCCGCCTTGCCCCTAACCCCATCCTGCCGCTCCGAAACCCCGCCATAGCCCTTCCCTCACCTTGATTCTCTCCCGATAGGACGTATCCGCGGGCAATCTGTTTCGTCGGAAACTCCGTTACCACTTTGGCCTCCTTCCACCTAAGGCCGTATCATCTAAGGTCGTATGCCAAGTTTTGCCGACAGCATCTTCTTGTTTGTACTGGCCCTCCTGCTTTTCGGGCCCAAGAGGCTACCCATGCTGGCCCGCGAACTCGGCAAGTGGATGGGCGAATTTCGCCGCGCCTCCAACGAATTCAAAATGCAGATGGAAGACGAGCTCCGCGCCTCCGAGCAGGTCGATCGCCAAAAGCAGATCACGGCCATGGAAGCTGCCGCCCCCATCCCACCCCCGCTCGACGAACCCGCCGAACCCGAACACCCCCACATGCGCGGCACCGCCCCCGATCCCGCCGCTACCCCGGACAACCTCCCCGCGGCCCTCTCCGAAAACAGCATTCTCCCCCCGCCGGCAACCGCCGAAGCCGTTGATCCTCCAACCACCCAAACCGCCGACGGCGCCCGCCCCATCCCCATCGCAACCTCCGGCTCCCTCCACATGATGCCTCCTTCTACCGGCCTGCCCACTCCCCGCTCCAGTCGCCCCAACGGCAACCCCCTCGGCGGCCTGGTCGACAGCATCCCCGAAGCCACCCCTGAAACAGAAAGCCTCGCCCATGGCGACTGAACTCCTCGACCGCACCCGCGACACCGTCCGCAAGGAAGTCAGAGACCGCGCCGAACTCCCCGGCATGAGCCTCATGGAACACCTTGAAGAGCTGCGCAAGCGCCTCTTCCATTCCATCGCTTACCTCGTCGCCGGCATGGCCATCGCCTACGCCTTCCATAACCGCATCATCGCCGCTCTGCAAAAGCCGCTCACCGACGTCGGTCAGAAAATGACCATGACGCACCCCACCGACTCCATCAACATCCTCATCAAGTCCTCTTTCGTCGTCGGCGCCATCTTCGCCGCCCCGTTCATCCT
>CAXUDN010000055.1:0-24103 GCA_964249715.1 uncultured Acidobacteriaceae bacterium | reverse complement strand
AAAGATATGGCGGAGAGTGGGGGATTCGAACCCCCGATAGAACTTTTGGTCCTATAACGGTTTAGCAAACCGCCGCCTTCAGCCACTCGGCCAACTCTCCAGCACGGGGTAACGTGCTGATTCTATCCTGAGCCGCTGCACCCGCACAACGGCCATCGTCTGCCACTTACGCGCTAAAGGTATACGGCACCCGCTGCGGACGCGCAAGCCGTGCATTGGCTGCCTCATCGCCTCGGAATCGCTCACGTTCCGGATCCCAGTGCAGGTGCCTTCCTTCCGCGTGCATCGCGATATGGTGCACCAGACACGTCGAGCACGCCCGGTGGCCCTTTTCCACGGGCGAAATCGGCTCCTGACGGCTGAGAATGCAGTCCAGCCAGTTCCCATGCTGGTCCGTGGATTTGTACAGATGCACCTCGTCCGGCCCAATCACGGAGGTCAGAATCCTCGGATCGCTTGCATCCAGACCGGTCGCCTTTGGCCCACCAACCGGATGCCCGCCCGGATCTGTCGGCGTGGTCTGCTCCGTGCGCGTGACAAACAGCCAGCCCTTGCTGCCGTAGAACTTGATGCCATTCGGAAAATCCCCCGAGATGTCCATCGTCACGCCATCTGCATACACCGCATGCGTCAGAAACTTGCCATGCACGTCCCAAAGCCCAGGCTTGTCCGCCGAGTACTTCGGGAACTCCGCCGTCCCCCAAACCTCCATCGGCCCCGTGTACTCCGTGTTCATCGCCCAATGCGCGCTATCCACATGGTGCGCGCCCCAACCCGTAATCATGCCCGCGCCGAACTGCTCCATCCGCAGCCACCCCGGCCGGTCGAAACCCTGCGTCGGCATCGCGCGATCCACGGTATAACCCGCCTCCGGCGTCGACCCCAGCCACGCATCATAGGCAAACCCAGCAGGCACAGCCATCGGCGCCGGATTGCCCCCCGCCGGATCCCCCGGAAGCCCAATCTCCACATGCTGCAGATCCCCGATGCGGCCATTCCGAACCAACTCCGCCGCATACCGGAACTGCACCCAGGATCGCTGCTGGGATCCAATCTGCACAATGCGCCCTGAAGCCTGAACAGCGTCGGACAGGTACCTGCCTTCCGCAATGGTGAGCGACGCAGGCTTCTGCAGATACACATCCTTGCCCGCCCGCACCGCATCCACCGCCACAATGGCATGCTGGTGGTCAGGCGTCGAAATCACCACCGCATCGATGTCCTTATTCGCCAGCAGATCGTGGTAGTTGGCATACCCAATCACTCCGTCGTAGCTCTTGCCCGTCTTTTTCGCGTAGTGATCATTGATGTAAGCTTTGCCCTGCTCCACACGCGGCGCGTACAGGTCGCACACAGCCATGATGCGCGCATTCTCGAACTGCCAGATCCCCGGCAAGTCATGTACGCGCGAAATACGCCCGCATCCAATCGCGCCCACGTTGATCCGCTTCGACGGCGCGTACTGGCCGAAAAGCCTCGAAGGCACAATCGTCGGAAAACCCGCCGCAACCGCAGTGGCTGCGCCCTTCTTCAGAAAGCTGCGACGCGTGCTCATCAGCCTCTCCCTCCCTCTCTAAGTGATCTTTGCGTGCGTAGCCTGCATCTGCGCGCGGATCACCAACTCCGCCGCCAGCAGGCATTGCGTCTGGTCCTGCGCGGCATGCGTACGGTTGGCCACGTCCGCTATAAACTGCGGCCCGAACGGCAGCACCACATTGTTGCAATTCAAATACCGCGCCCTGTCCTTATCCACCACAAATAGATGGTTACCCTGCTTGGACCGCGCCACATCCACATACTTCCGCAACTCGATATAACCATCGGTGCCAAGAATAAAGAGCCGCCCATCCCCCCATGTCCCCAGACCAAACGGCGTAAACCAGTCCAGCCGCACATACCCGAATCCATGATTGCCCCGCAGCATCATGTCCCCAAAATCCTGAAACTGCGGATGCTCCGGATGCCGCACATTGCATACCTGCGAGGCCACCACCTCGGCCTGCGTGCATCCGGTATAGAACAAGAACTGATCCACCTGGTGCGATCCAATATCCGTCAAAATCCCGCCATACTGCTCCGGATGCCAGAACCACTCCGGCCTTCCCGTACCGCCGCCCGCATCGCCCTGCCGCTGCGTAATCTGGTGCGGCGCAATATTGATCGTCTGGATCACCTTTCCGATCGCGCCTGCCTGCACCATGTACCCCGCCTGCACAGCGGCCTTCACCTCCAGCCGCTCGGAATACATGATCGCGAAAATCTTGCCCATCTCAGCGATGGTCTTGCGCACCTCCGCCAACTGCTCCAGAGTCGTCACTCCAGGCTTGTCTGACAGATAATCCTTGCCATGCCGCATCGCCCGCACGCCAATGGGAGCCCGCTCATTCGGCACGGCTGAACTGAGCACAAGCTGCAGACTCGGATCGTTCAGCACCGCATCCTCACTCGTCACCAGCTTGGCCTGCGGAAACCGTTTCGTGAACGCCGCGCCCCGCTCCGGCTCCGCCGCATACACGCTCACCAGCTCTCCGCCGCCACGAATCATCGCATCCACCATGCCGTAAATATGGTCATGGCTCATCCCGCACACGCCAAACCGCACAGGATGGTTCGGCTTCGCGATGGGCGGCGGCGTCGACGGCGCCATCTCGTCCGAAGGCGTCTGCCCAGCACCCTGCCCCACCGAGGCGCCAGGCACGGCAGACATCAAACCGAGGGCAGCGGCGTTGTTCAAAAACGATCTACGGTCAGAGCTGGGCATGGATCTCTCGTTCGGCGTGCGTGCGAGTATTCAGAGTCGTTTCCAGTGCGATATAGTGCCCGTCACCGGCTCTTTATTTCGGCTCGGCAACTTTAGGCCACGTGCATCACGGCTGGCAAGCGGCATGCACCGCGGGAGACAAGCGCAATGAAGCTCACAAAACGGGATCTGGCGATAGCCGTAGCCTCCGCCTGCCTCACCGGCGGCGTCTTCGCCCTCGCGCAAGCCGCAGCCACAGGCGTTATCGGCGCGTCCACCTATCCCTGGGAAGCGATGCAGGCCAGGAAAACACCCGTGGGCGAAGTTCGCCAGGTCATGAAAGGGCCAACCGCAACCCTCGAGGAGCTCGAACTCCACATCACCACCCTCAACCCCGGCCAGGCTTCGCACGCACCTCACCACCACGCCAACGAAGAGCTCATCCTTCTTCGCCAGGGCACCGTCGAAACCCTCTCCAACGGCGAGTGGAAGCGCCTCGGCCCAGGTTCCGTCATCCTCAACAGCTCGGAGTCCTCGCACAGCCTGCGCAATGTCGGCGGGGACCCGGCGCAATACTTCGTCGTCAACTGGCGCACCCCCGCCACCGACGCCATCGCCGCCAAAAACCCGCCCGACGGTTTCTCCGCCCAGCACTAAAGTCCAGACTGGTGCAACACCAACAGCCCGGTAGAATGGAACCGTTCGTCCCGAACTCAATTTTCCGGAGCCCATCCCTGCACCCCTACTTCCAAGCCCTCGCCTTCTTCGCGAACCGTGGCGTTGAGCACTACTGGAAAACCCATTACGCCGACCGCACCTTCCGGCACGCGTACCGCTGGAACAGCTTCGACATCAGCCTGCTGATCCCCTACTTCATCGTGATGGTCATCCTGGCCTTCTACGGGATCCATCGCTACCAGCTCGTCTGGCTCTACTACCGCAACAAACGCAAGGCCACCCACTCCACCCAGCCGCCCGCGCGTTTCAGCCCGGCTGATCTGCCCTTCGTCACCATCCAGCTCCCCGTCTTTAACGAGCAGTTCGTCATCGACCGCCTGCTGCACGCGATCTGCCGCCTTGAATATCCCCGTGACCGCTTCGAGATCCAGGTTCTTGACGACTCCACCGACGAAACCAAGGACGTAGCCGCCGCCGTCGTCGCCCGCTATGCCGAAGGCACAGAAGGCCTCGCTCCGCAGCCCATTCACTACCTCCACCGCACCAACCGCTACGGCTATAAAGCCGGTGCGCTCGAAGAAGGCCTCAAGACCGCCAGGGGCGAACTCGTTGCCATCTTTGACGCCGACTTCGTTCCCCCACCCGACTGGCTCCTCCGCGTCGTCGACCACTTTACCGAGCCCGGCATCGGCATGGTGCAAACCCGCTGGACCCATCTCAACCGCAACTACAGCTTCCTCACCCAGGTCGAAGCCATCCTCCTCGACGGGCACTTCGTCCTTGAGCACGGCGGCCGCTCCCGCGCCGGCGTCTTCTTCAACTTCAACGGCACCGCCGGCATGTGGCGTCGCCAGGCCATCGAAGAGGCCGGCGGCTGGCAGCACGACACCCTCACCGAAGACACGGACTTAAGCTACCGCGCGCAACTCAAAGGCTGGAAATTCAAATACCTCCAGGACGTCGAGTGCCCCGCCGAGCTCCCCATCGAGATGACCGCCTTCAAAACCCAGCAGGCCCGCTGGGCCAAAGGCCTCATCCAGACCGGCAAGAAGATTCTGCCCCTGGTCATGCGCTCCGACGCCCCGTTCCACACAAAACTGGAAGCCTGGTACCACCTCACCGCCAACATCAGCTACCCCTTGATGATCATCCTCAGCACCCTGCTCATGCCGGCCATGATCATCCGTTCCTGGCAAGGCCCCCTGCAGATGCTTCTCATCGACCTTCCCCTCTTTCTCGCCTCCACGGCTTCCGTGTCCACCTTCTACATGGTCAGCCAGAAAGAACTCCACCCCAGATCCTTCCTCAAAACCGTCATCTATCTCCCTTTCCTCATGGCCATGGGAACAGGGCTCGCCATCACCAACACCAAAGCCGTCCTCGAAGCCCTTTTCGGAATTAAAAGCGCCTTCGCCCGCACCCCCAAATACCGCGTTCAAAAGAAGGGCGAAGCCTCCCAGGCCAAAAAATATCGAAAACGCCTCGGCATCATTCCCTGGATCGAACTGCTCATCGGCTGCTATTTCGCCTGGACCGTTTGGTACGCCCTCGGCACGGAAAACTACTTCACCGTCCCCTTTTTGCTGCTGTTCGTACTGGGCTACTGGTACACGGGCCTGCTCAGCCTGACACAGGGCCTCTTCGAACGTAGAGGCAGCAGCGAGGGTGAAGGCCTGCACGAGAAGCCCTACCCGGTGGGCGTCTAGCAGATCGAGTTAGCAGATCGAGTCAGTGACGCCAAAGCAAGAGGCCCGCCAAAGCGGGCCTCTTCTTCTTGCTTGGGATCAGCAGCCTAGAACCGGATGCCGAATTTGATCGGAATATAGCCACTTCGGTCGCTGTTCGCGGGGTACAGGTTGTACGTGGGGTAGTCGTAGCCACTGGAAGCATAATTGTTATAGTTACTTCCGTTGACACCCGGCTTGTACGTGTTAAAGGTCTGCACATACCGCGCCTCCGCATACAGCCTCTCATTGGAGAAACGCGAGAACTTGTAAGTGATACCGAACCCGGCATTTACACCCGGCGCATTCGACGTGTAGCTGTCGAAGGGCGCATTGGCCTCAACCTCGATGATCTCCCCGAAGTAATCCTCATAGAAGGGCTGCGGCGTGGTGAACGTGGTGATCTTATGATAAAACCCGCCGCCCGCCGTAACATAAGCTCCCCATGTGTCACCCGACTTGATGTTATAGATCGGATCAAGGGTGATCGACCAGACATGGCTATAGCCGTCGGTGTCCCCCAGCAATCCATAGGTTCCTGACGGGTCTTCGATGTAGGCCTGCTGGTTCAGTGTGCTTCCCTGCAGCCCAAAATTGTCCCAGTCAAACTGCACATCAAGTCCGAAGTTCTTGTTGAAGTTTCTTCCCGCGCCTACTTGGAAGCTCCAGCTGGTCGTGTCGTATTTGTGCGTCACACCCGTCGGAATCGTAAGCCCAACACCGGCAAAACCGGTGTACTTTTCTGACCCGTCTGCGTTGCTGTTGCCACCCCGGTATCGCGGCGCACCATACCTCCGGCGCTGCCCATATTGCATGGCATTCGCCTCCGGCAACATGAACGTCTTTTCTATTGAGGCCATTTGTGTCTGGGCCTCCTGCTCAGGGCTGTAGCTCTCCGGGTTCGACGACGAGAACAGCGCATCCGGGCTGCTGGTCGTAAACGCCGGAACGCTTGCCGTCCGAAAATCAATCGGCTGCACAGGGGCAGTGTCCGTGGAGGGCGTAGACGTTTGCGCACCGGCTACAGCAAGCCCCGCGCCGGCAAAAGCAGCCACGGTCAGGCTGCGGCGCAAAACGGGGTATAACGAAAAAGTGAACATCTTTGAACTCCTTGTTACGATTCAATCTCTCAGCGGGTCCAAACCCTCCTCGTCGCGAAAAGTTGCTCGCCGAGGCCAACCGCTTCTTACCTTGTGAGACGGGGAAACAAGCGAAGTGGATGCAACATGGGCAAGACCCCTTTCACCGCACGCCCTCCCCGTACACTTGACGCTGTGAGCATCCGGGACAATCTCGAACGCGTTCGTGAAGAGCTGGCTGCCGCCACCGCCCGCGCTGGCCGATCATCGAACGAGGTCCATCTGATGGCTGTCAGCAAGACCCACCCCGTGGCCGCCATCCTCGAAGCCTGCGAAGCCGGGCAGCGGCTCTTCGGCGAAAACCGCGTTCAGGAGATGCAGTCCAAAGCGCCCGATCTCAGTACCCTGCCGGATCTCCGGATGCATCTCATCGGTCCGCTGCAGAACAACAAAACCGCCAAAGCCGCAGAGCTTTTTGCCTCGATTGACACGCTGGACTCCCTAAAAACCGCCGAGCGCCTCAACATCGCCGCCGCCTCGCTCAACAAAACCCTTCCGGTCCTCATTGAAGTCAAGCTCTCCGACGAGGAAACCAAACACGGCATCGCCCCCGAAGACCTCGGCCAGCTCTTAACCTCCTTGGCTCCCTTGGAAAACATCCGCATCACCGGCCTCATGACGGTTCCTCCTCTAGCCGCCGAAGGCGAAGCCGCACGCCCCTTTTTCCGCCATCTCCGCCAACTCCGCGACGAGCACTGCATCCGCTTCCCACACCTGAGGGAACTCTCCATGGGCATGTCCGGAGATTTCGGAGTCGCGATCGAAGAAGGCTCCACCACCGTGCGCATCGGCACAGCCATCTTCGGCAAACGGGAGAAGGCCTGACTCCACCCCCGCAGCCACGGGATGGCCCATGCCTCACAAACAGGGCACTTTCCCCACCCTCCCCGGCCGTCGAAGTCCACTCCTAAGTCGTTTTCCTTGAATACTTTGGGACAAAAAGGGAGGGGGTACCCCCTAACCCTCTTCCCTCTCCGGCGCCTTTCGCTTTCCTCCAACCAGCAGCGCGATCATCACCACCACCGCGGCCCCACCGCCGAGAAACAACCCCCCCATCGCTCCACCCAGCCGAACGCTGTATTCGGGCAGTCCCCGCGCCACGGCATGGGCAATCAGCATCCGCATCGCCGCGTACCCAACTACCCCAAAAACAACCAACACCAGCAGCACCCGCCAAAGCCACCGCATGGCTACTCCCACTCAATCGTTCCCGGCGGCTTCGACGTGATGTCGTACACCACGCGGTTGATCCCCCGCACCTCACTCACAATTCGCCCCGAAATCGCCCGCAACACCTCCGGCGGCAGCACCGCCCAGTCCGCCGTCATCCCGTCCTCACTCTCCACCGCCCGGATCGCACACGTATACGCATACGTTCGCTGATCCCCCATCACCCCCACCGTCTTCACCGGCAGCAACACAGCAAAACTCTGCCATAGCTTCGTCGTCAACCCCGCCCGATGGATCTCCTCCGCGCAGATCGCATCCGCTTCCTGCAAAATCCCCACCCGCTCCGGCGTAATCTCGCCCAGTATCCGCACCGCCAGTCCAGGTCCCGGAAACGGCTGGCGCTCCAGAATCTCGGTAGGCATCCCGAGATCCCGCCCCACACGCCGCACCTCATCCTTGAACAAATCCCGCAGCGGCTCAATCAGCTTCAGCTTCATATTCGCCGGCAGACCCCCCACATTATGGTGGCTCTTGATCACATGCGATGGCCCATGCACACTCACGGACTCAATCACATCCGGATATAACGTCCCCTGTACCAGCCATGCAATTTCTTCACCGGCACTGCGCTCGGCTTCGAAAATCCTCTTCGCTTCATCATCGAAAACCGCAATAAACTCCCCCCCGATAATCTTCCGCTTCCGCTCCGGATCGCTCACCCCCGCAAGCTTCGACAAAAACCTCTCGCTCGCGTCCACAGCCACAACGTTCAACCCCAGTCCCTCGCGCATGGTCTGCTGCACCGCTTCGAATTCCCCCTTGCGCAGCACCCCGTTATTCACAAAAATACACGTCAACCGCTCCCCAATCGCACGCTGCACCAGCACCGCCGCGACCGAAGAATCCACCCCACCCGACAGCCCACAAATCGCATGCCCCGTTGGCCCAACCTGCTCGCGTATCCGAGCCACTGTCGTCTCGATAAAGTGCGCCGGCGTCCAATCCGGCGCCGCCCCGCAAAGGTCCACCACAAAATTTCGCAACAGCTCCAAGCCCTGCCGCGAATGTGCCACCTCAGGATGAAACTGAACCGCCCACATCCGCCGTGCTTCAGCCGCAATCGCCGCCACCGCGTTGCTCGTCCGCGCAATCACCTCAAAGCCAGGCGCCAAAGTCTCCGCATGGTCCCCATGACTCATCCAGACCTCCAGCGTCTCCGGCAGCCCCCGAAACAGCACCGACTCCGCCGTCGCATGAACCTCCGCATGCCCATACTCCCGAGCCGCCGCAGGCACCACACGCCCCCCCAGATGATGCGTCATAAACTGCAGCCCATAGCAGATCCCCAGGATCGGAATCCCAGCCTTCAGCACCGCCGGATCCGCCTTGGGCGCGGCCTCGTCATACACCGACGAAGGCCCCCCGGAAAGAATGATCCCCTTCGGCATCAGCGCCAAGACATCCTCCAGCGCCGCCGTACACGGCAAGACAATCGAGAACACATCCAGTTCGCGTATCCGCCGCGCGATCAACTGCGTGTACTGCGATCCAAAATCAAGGATGACGATGGTTGCCGACGCGGCGGCGGCCTGGAACTCCGGCTGACTTAGGTCCACAACTCCAGTCTACCCGCGAGTGCCAACCGCACAGCGGTACACTGCTCTCGTCGGAGTCTTTACATGTCCACCGCGTCCTTACAACAGAACGGCTCTCAACCAGCGGCCATTCCCCTAGCGCTCCATGGCCGCGATCTCATCCCCAATCACCGAACACCTCTCGACCTGGCCATCGTAGAAGAAGTCCGTGTCAATACCTCCGCGGTCGAACGCCGCGCCGCCCAAATAGGTACCCGCCGCAGCGTCAAGAAAGATTTCCAGGCCGCCTGGCTTCTCCGCGCCATCGCCTGCATGGACCTCACCACCCTCTCGGGCGACGACTCCGCCGATCGCGTAAAGCGTCTGTGTGCGAAGGCACGCAGACCCCTCGCCGAACACCTCGTCCAGGCCCTCGGCATCGCGGAGCTCCACCTCACTGTCGGCGCTGTTTGCGTCTACCACGCTTTCGTCGAGACCGCCGTAAAGGCCCTGGACGGCTCCGGCATCCCCGTCGCCGCCGTCAGCACCGGCTTTCCCGCCGGCCTCAGCCCCCTTGAAACCCGTGTCGAAGAAATCCGCCGCAGCGTCGCCGCCGGGGCCAGTGAGATCGACATCGTCATCACCCGCGCCCACGTCTTCAACGGCGAGTGGAACGCCCTCTACGACGAAGTCGCCGCGTTCAAACAAGCCTGCGGCCCTGCGCACATGAAAGCCATCCTCGGGACGGGAGACCTGCTGACCTTACGAAACGTGGCCCGCGCCTCTCACGTCGCCATGATGGCCGGCGCCGACTTCATCAAAACTTCCACCGGCAAAGAGGCCGTCAATGCCACCCTCCCCGTCTCCCTCGTCATGGTTCGCGCTATTCGCGAACACGCCGAACGCACCGGCATGGCCGTCGGCTTTAAACCCGCAGGCGGCATCAAAACCGCCAAACAATCCCTCGACTGGCTCAGCGTCATGAAGGACGAACTCGGTCGCCCCTGGCTGGAACCCACACTCTTCCGTTTCGGCGCAAGCTCCATGCTTAACGACATCGAACGTCAACTCGAGCACCACACCAGCGGCCGCTACAGCGCCACCCACCGCCACCCCATGGCCTGAACTGCGGAAACAAACCTGCCCCTGGCCACACCACGCGGCGAAGGCCACGGGAAGCCAATTCCCGGTCCTCTCATCTATTATCAACCACATGATTCCCAGGCACCTCTACCGGATATTCCCTCTGATCCTGTGCTCTGCTCTCGGTTGCCGGCAGCCCTCCCAGGCGTCCGCCGCACCCCCTGTCCCGAGCCCTCAGCAGCTCCTGGATCAGGTCATGCTTCCGGAATATCAAATGACGCCCGCACTCCTCGATAGCGATGAGGCCAACATCCTCTTCGCTAACCAGGAATTGGCCTTCGCCCAGAGAAACGGCGATCTCGGCGCCGCCAGCGGACCGCTGTCCGTATCACAAGCCCAGGAACATCTCGAAACCGCCAGGCTGGTCCTGAAAGTCGATCAGGACCGCGTCCAGACGCAGCAGGACATCATGAATCTCAGGGCCTACACCGTCCCAAAATTCCTGCGTGCCTCCCAGTAGGTCGAAAATCTCCAAGTAAGTTCGCAGAAACGCCTGAATCTGGTCCTCCAAAACGTGGATCCAGGGAGATACGAGTTTGCAGGAAACAAGTCAGCAAAGACTGCCGGGCCTCCCCACATGGCAGATGGTCAGTATCGGGCTCTGTCTCATCTTGGCCATGTTGATGGTCATCAACACGCAGATGAGCGGTGAATCCATGTGGTTCTGGTACGGAACCACCTTCCGCCACGGAGCAAAAATCTACTCCGGGCTGCACACCGCCCTCCAGCCCTTCTTTGTTCTCGAAACAGGCACATGGCTCAGGCTCTTTGGAAATAACCTCATCGTCTACGAGATCCCCTCGCTCCTGCACGCCTTCTTCTTGATGCTCGGCATTTTCTTCATCCTGAGGGAGTCCGGCTGGCCCGATGGCTGGAAAGCCGCGGCTCTGCTCGGCACCTTCACTCTCATCGTCGCCGGTCACTCCTATCGCTTCGATGACTACCATGTCGTCGCCGAATTCCAGATCACCTACGCTCTGCTCCTCCTGCTCCTTATCGGCAAGCCAGCCCTCCGCGACGACAGCCGCCGGCAGCTCAAGCTCGCCGCCGCCCTCGGTGTCCTCTGCGGCCTTACCTGGACGACCCGGGTAACCGACGGCGCCGCCCTCGCAACCGCCTCGTTCCTCTGCCTTCCCTTCCTCCTCCGCAAAAACAAACTCGCAGGTCTGTCCCTTCTTGTTCTCGCGACCCTGATCACCATTGTCATCACGGTCCTGCTCACAGGCGATAGTTTGTCCGCCTATCTGTCCAACAGCATCTTCCACGCCGCTGCCAGCAAGGGCGGAACCGGCAGCATCTTCGCCGCGCCGTTCATGGTCATCGGCAACACCTTCCCTTTCATCCTCCCGCAGAAGAAGGTTCCGGGACTGCTGGTTGCCCTCGCCGTCCTCGGTGCTCTCACCCAACGCTATCGGCCCCATTGGCTTCGCTATCTCATCCCTCTGCAACTCGCCTTCACCGCGCTGGTCTTTCTCCGGTCCTCCCCGGTCAATCGCATCGATCTCAAACGCGGTCTCTTCTTTGAAGACATCGTCCTCTACGTAACGCTCCTCATGTACGGCTTTGCCCTCTGGGTTCTCCTGCGCATGATCCGACACTTTCGGACACGCGCTGCTTCGGACGCCGCCTGGGACCCAAGAGAAATCGTGATCCTCTTGCCCATCCTCGAGTGGGCCTCGTATTCCGCTGGGGCCGCGGCAGAACCCCTCACCAATTACTACGCGCCCGTAGCCTTGCTTCTGCTTCTCATCCCCGTTCTGCAACCTTTTCGCCGCTACGCCCTGTGGGCCAATCCCTCCGTCGTCACCCTCTTTCTTCTTCTCTCCCTCAACGTCGTCGTCAGCAAGGTCTTTATCCCTTACTCATGGCAGAACTACCGCTACCAGGCCATGTTCCATGGACGCGTGCGATTCCACCACCCGCTCTATGGAGAGATGTACATCGACCGAAACCTGCTCTCCTTCAGCGAGCAACTCTGCAAAGACATCGGCGCCAGTCCGGGCATCAACCAGCCGGAACTTCTTTCCCTTCCCTACCCCTATCCCAACTACTTCTGCGGCGCCCCGCCCTGGCATAACTACGTCCAGACCTTTTTTGACACAACCACCCGTGACACCATGGCTCACCTCCAGCACGAACTCGAAACAGACCCGCCCAAGTGGATCGTCTATCAGCGCCAACTCAACATCATGAACGGCTCCGAACGCCTCTACAATCACAGCAAGCCCATCCCCCAGCGGCATCTCGACGCCTTTATCGCGCAAAAGCTGACCTCCGGCGAGTGGACCCTCGTTGACGACAGCGACTATCTAAGTCCTAAGGACCCCGCGGACGCCGTAGGAGCAGGCTGGTACATCATCCGCACCGAACCGTCGCCGTCCTCGCCAGGCGCCTCACCCCAGGGAAAGACTGATTAAGTCAGCCCCGGGACTGCCTGCTCTCTTTTTATCTTTCCCGAAGGAAGTGCGCGACCCTTCCGGCGCGCCAACTCTCTCCGTTGTCTTCATCTGACCCTCCTCATGGCACCCTGACAGCCCTTCCCGCCCCTTCACGCCAGGGCGCAAGTAACATAGGAGCGGAAAGCCGGTACGCCCCCGTCTGCAACAAAGCGGGCAGGACTTTCCGGTGGGAGAACATGGATGGCAGCTTCCGTGATGGAAATCTTCGAAACCATGGCCTACGGTCCAGCCCCGGAAGACGCATCCGAAGCCCTCCGCTGGCTTGAGCGCCACAACCGCCGCTTCGGTCATTTCATTAACGGCCAGTGGACGACGCCGGGCAGTTTCACCTTCGAAACCCGCAATCCCGCCACCGGCGACCTCCTCGCCACCGTCGCCCAGGGCTCCCCCGCCGACATCGACGCCGCCGTCTCCGCCGCCAGGCAGGCCCTGCCCGCCTGGCAGGCCCTCAGCGGCCACGCACGCGCCCGCTTCCTCTACGCGCTCGCCCGCCAGGTCCAGAAGCACTCCCGCCTCCTCGCTGTCCTCGAAACCCTCGACAACGGCAAGCCCATCCGCGAGTCCCGCGACATCGACGTCCCCCTCACCGGCCGCCACTTCCTCTACCACGCCGGCTGGGCGCAACTGCTCGGCAACCTGGCTGAAAACGGCTTTGCCGGTGAGTTCGCCGGCCACGAACCCGTTGGCGTCGTCGGCCAGATCATCCCCTGGAACTTCCCGCTGCTCATGTTCGCGTGGAAAGTCGCCCCCGCCCTCGCCGCCGGCTGCACGGTCATCCTGAAACCCGCCGAATACACCCCGCTCACCGCCATTCTCATGGCCGAAATTGCCGCCGAAATCGGCCTTCCCCCCGGCGTCCTCAACCTCGTCAACGGCGCGGGTGAAACCGGCGCCGCGCTGGTCGCTCACCCTGGTCTCGACAAGATCGCCTTTACCGGCTCCACCGAGGTCGGCCGCCAGATCCGCAAAGCCACCGCCGCCACCCCCAAAAAACTCTCACTTGAGCTCGGCGGCAAATCTCCCTACATCGTCTTCGACGACGCGGACCTCGACTCCGCCGTCGAAGGCCTAGTCGACGGCATCTGGTTCAACGGCGGCCAGGTCTGCTGCGCCGGCTCCCGCCTCCTCGTCCAGGAGCGCATAGCCGATCGCCTCTACGACAAGATCAAGACCCGTATGAGCACCCTCCGCGTCGGCTCCCCCCTCGACAAAGCCATCGACCTCGGCGCCATCGCCGACAAAGTTCAGCACGACCGTATCGGGCGCTACATCGCGCTCGGCGTCGCCGAAGGCGCTACCTGCTGGCAACCCGGCCTCGCGCTCCCCGACCGTGGCCTCTTCCTGCAACCCACCCTCCTCACGAACGTCGCCCCCGCCAGCACCGTCGCCCAGGAGGAAATCTTCGGCCCCGTGCTCACCGCTATGACCTTCCGCACCCCCGCGGAAGCCGTGGAACTCGCCAACAACACCGTCTACGGCCTCGCCGCCTGCATATGGAGCGAAAACATCAACGTCGCCCTCGACGTAGCCGCCCAGGTCAAAGCCGGCGTCGTCTGGGTCAACGCGACCAACCTTTTCGACGCCGCCTGCGGTTTCGGCGGGTACCGCGAATCCGGCTTCGGCCGCGAAGGCGGCCCCGAGGGCATGCACGAATACCTCCAACCCGTCTGGCGCAAACTCACCCCAGCCACCAACCCGGGCGAGGTCACAGAACATCTCCCCGACCCCAAGCCCGGCTCAGAATTCAGCACCGCTCAACGACCTAGTGCCCCATCTTCCGCTGCGGCTTCATTGTCGCCTAAGGTGGGTTCGCAGGACGCCCAACTCACCCGATATCCCGCCATCGACCGCACGGTCAAGCAATACATCAACGGCAAACAAACCCGCCCCGACACCGGTTACAGCTTCCCCGTCCACGGCCTTGACGGCCATCTCGCCGGCCACGCGCCCCTCGGCAGCCGCAAAGACATCCGCAACGCGGTCGAAGCCGCCCGCGCCGCCTCCCCTAAGTGGGCCAAACAAACTGCCGGTAGCCGCGCCCAGATCCTCTATTTCCTCGCCGAAAATTTAAGCCAGCGCCGCCACGAAATCATCGAGAAACTCACAGCCTTCGTAGGCGAACCCCAGGCCGCCGTCGAGTTCGACGCCGCCATTGACCGCACCTTCACCTACGCCGCCTGGACCGACAAATTTGAAGGTTCCGTCCACAACCCACCCGTGCGCATGGTCGCTCTCGCCCTGCACGAACCCGTTGGCGTCCTCGGCGTCCTCGCCCCAGACGAAGCCCCGCTGCTCAGCCTCCTTTCCCTGATCCTCCCCGCCATCGCCATGGGCAACACCGTGGTCGCCGTCCCCGGCGAAAAAGCCGCTACCCTCATCGGCGATCTCTACCAGGTCTGCGACACCAGCGATCTGCCCCCCGGCGTTCTCAACCTCGTCGCAGGCCACCCCCTCGAACTCGCCAAAACCCTCGCCGAACACGACGATGTCGACGCCCTCTGGAGTTTCAGAGGCGACACGGAAGCCTCCACCCTCGCCAAACTCCACTCGGCCGGCAACCTGAAGCAGGTTTGGACAGACGAAGGGCACGCCATCGACTGGTTCGACCCCACCCAGGCCCAGGGCCGCTGGTACCTCCGCCACGCGACCCAAACCAAAAACATCTGGGTCCCCTACGGCGAATAGCCGCCCCGCAAGGTCCCCTACGGCAAGAGACCGCCTCGCCAGATCGCCACAACTTCCATTGCGCATCTTGGGGTCGTTCGCGCCTTTTGCGTTCGCTCCTTTTGCCCGCCCGCCTACGATAGCCTCTATAAAGTGCCCATCACCGCAGATCTAAAGCTCCTCACCGAGAGCCGCCAAGTTCTCTCCCTGGAGCAAGCAACCCATCTCATGCGTCGCCTCCTCGCAGGCGAGGCCTCCGACACCGAACTTGCTGCCCTCCTGGGCGCCATGGCCGCCCGTGGCGAAACACCCGAAGAAATTGCCGGCTTCGCCCTCGCCATGCGGAGAGCCGCCATCACCCTCCCTCTCACCCCGGAAGAACGCGAAGATCTCGTAGACACCTGCGGCACCGGCGGCGACGGCGCGGATACCTTTAACATCTCCACCGCCGCCGCCCTGGTCGCCGCCGCCGCCGGCGTCAAAGTTGCCAAACACGGAAACCGCGCCATCACCAGCAAATGCGGCTCTGCCGACGTTCTCGAAGCCCTGGGCATTCCCATCGACCTATCACCCGAGGCCGCCGCCGACTCCCTCCGAACCCATAACTTCTGCTTTCTCCTCGCCTCCGCCCACCACCCCGGCATGCGCGCCGTCATGCCCGTCCGTCGGGCCCTCGGCGTCCGCACCATCTTCAACCTCCTTGGTCCCCTGCTGAACCCCGCAGGCGCGCGCCGGCAGGTCATGGGCGTCTACACCGCCGCAGCCGTCCGTCCTGTAGCGGAAGCCATGCCGTACCTCGGCGTCCGCCACGCCATGGTCGTCCACGGTGCAGGCGGCCTGGACGAGCTTTCCGTAGCCGGCCCCAGCAACATCGTCCTTGTTCATGAGATGAGTGGGGCAACAACCCTGACAAGATCGACCCTCGACCCAGAAGCCGCCGGTCTCTCCACTTCACCCCTATATGCCCTTGCCGGCGGCAGCAGCGCCCCGGAAAACGCCGCAATCCTGCGATCCATCTTCTCCGGCGAGCGCAGCCCCCGCCGCGATGCCGTCCTGCTCAACGCAGCCGCCGTTCTGGTCGTAGCAGAACACGCTTCGGACCTTCGTGCCGGAGTGCGCCTTGCGGCCGGGACAATCGATGCAGGCGCCGTCACCGAACTCGTCGAGCGTCTTTCCCGCTAAGCTCCTCCGGAAACAACAAATTGCATCCAGTCCAGCACACGGCGTTACAATCTGCCCATGAATGGACGTGTCACAGGCATCGGCGGCGTCTTCCTGCGTTCGCCCGACCCCAAGCGTTTGACGGATTGGTACACGAAGCACCTCGGCGTCACTCTCACCGAATACGGCGCGGTAACATTCGAGTGGACCGACGAAATCCCCGCAGGCACTGGAAGCACCAGCTGGACGGTGTTCCCGCACAACACCCCGTATTTCGGTGAGAGCGGGGCCGCCGGCGTGCAGCAGGTCATGATCAACTACCGCGTTGACGACCTCGACTCTCTGCTTGAGAAACTACGCGCCGCCGACGTCTGGATCGACCCGGAACGCCAGGACGCCGACTATGGAAAATTCGCCTGGATCAAAGATTGCGACGGCAACCGCCTGGAACTCTGGCAGCCCCTCACTTCGTCCTGACAGGCCCGCTCCCGCCCGTAAAGGAAAGGGCAGCAACACTTTCACACCTGTCCGGGCTCAGGCGCGGTATGCTTGCCATGTCAATCAATCAGCCAACTGGACCACAGGAGACAAACTGCCATGAAGATTACTTCTGCAGTGCTGACATCTGCTGCCGCCTTTTTTCTACTTGCCGGAACGACAGCCCCCGCACAGAACGCCGCCCCCGTGAAAGAAATTAAAGTCAAACTCACCACCAACAAGGGCGAAACCGCCGGTACCGCCCTGTTCAAACAGAAGAAGACCGGCGTCGAGGTCAAGGTCTCCCTCCAAAACATTCCTTTCGGCGATCACGGCGTGCACATCCACCAGAATCCCTCCTGCGAAGCCCCCGACTTCAAATCCGCCGGTGGCCACTTTAATCCAGACGGCAAACAGCACGGCTTTCAAAACGAGGCCGGCCATCATGCAGGCGACACCCCCAGCAACGTCAACGTTGGCGAAGACCATCAAGGCTCCGCAACCTGGCTGCTGAACGCCGTGACCCTCCAGCCCGGCGCCCCTAACTCGCTCCTCACCAACGGCGGTACCTCCATCATCGTCCACGAGAAGGCCGACGATATGAAAACGGACCCCAGCGGCAACTCCGGAAACCGGATCGCCTGCGGCATCATCAAGCAGGAGTAAAGTCTTGCAACACCGCGCTACCCGGAGAAAGGAACTTCCGCACTCTCCCGGTGCGCAGTCGAAGGGAACCGGATCCAGGCACGCTGCGTATAGCGCGCTATGGTTTCGATCATGGTGAATCCGGCTATGTTTGGGTTGGCCAAAGGCACAGGCACCTTTTTCGGCGCAAAACCGCTTGACCGCGTCCAAACCGGCTTAAACGCCGCGCTGGCGCAGCCTGCTGAACCGGCCAGCCTATCCGCCATGCAGGAGAACGCAGCCGCACCGGCACCTCCGCTCAAGATCACCGGTCCCTCCCCCAACGCGCCACCGAGCTATAGCCAGTCCTCTACGCCTAACGCTCTCTCTACGGCCGAGCACCAGCGCATGGCCGAGCTCGCCTACAGCTGCCTGCTCGGCGACACCTTTGCCTGGGAAGCCCTCGTCCGCAGCCAGCAGCGCCGGGTTTATGGTCTCTGCTACCGCTTCACCGGCTCGACCAGTGAAGCGGAGGACCTCACCCAGGAGGTCTTCCTGAAGGTGTATCGCAATCTCCGCAGCTTTGACCCCACCCGCGCCAGCTTCGGCGTTTGGCTGACCGCGCTCACCCGCAACCTGCTCGTCGACCACTATCGCCGCTCCCGCATGGACCGCGCCAGCGAATCCCTCGACGAATCACCTTCCGGCGAAGACGACGGTCCTTCCCGCGCCGAACGCCTGGCCGACACCCGCGGCGGCGGCCAGGAGCGCCACGTCGCCGTCATCGAGCTCCGCGCGAAAATTCAAGCTGCCCTCGCCCAGGTCTCGCCGGAACTCCGCGAGGCCGTCATCCTCCGCGACCTCGAAGACATGGATTACCGCGAGATCGCCGACACACTTTGTATCCCACAAGGAACAGTAAAAAGCCGCATCAGCCGCGGCCGGGCCGAACTCGCGCGTCTGTTAAAGGGCATGGAAGGACAGGTGGTATAACCATGAGCCTGCATAGCAAAGACCTCAAAGTAAAGCCGATGAAGCGCCTCGGGCACAATGAATCTGCCTGCGCTGCCTGGTCCATGCTCCTGCCGGACGCTGCCGACGGTCTGCTCAACGAGCCCGAACAACGTGCCCTCGACCAGCATCTCGCCGGGTGTCCCGCCTGCTCGCAGGAATTAGACGAAGCCCGGCGGGGCCAGGCATGGCTGACCGTGCTTAAGGATCACGAGCCGGATCCGCCCAGTACTTTCCTCGCCAGCATCCTCGCGCAGACCACCGGGGCCTCGGAAGCCGGTGTCTTCCTTCCGCCGCTCTCTATCTTGCCGGTCTCAATCCCTCTTCCCCTCGAGTCATCCCTGGGGGACACCACAGCCTGGGACCGAACCGGCGATGGCGTGCGCAATTGGTTGGGATCAGGCCAGGAATTCTGGTCCGGTCTTCTTCAACCGCGGCTCGCTATGACCGCAGCGATGGCCTTTTTTTCCATATGCCTCACATTGAACCTGCTCGGCTTCTCGGTCCGTCAACTGGACGCACAGACCCTGCGCAACGGCGGCCTGCATCGCACCGTGAGCGATACCAGGGCCTCCCTGGCCCGTTCCATTCAGGGAATCAAAGTGGTCTATCGCGTGCAGGCTCAGGTCAACGAAATGCGTACGCAGATCGACGGCCCGGGTTCCACTTCAGACCGGTAGTTTCATAGGCTATACAGCGACAAGGACCCATGAGGGCGCCAGAAAGGGAGGGGCGATGATCGACGACATGAATTCACCTGAAAGCCAGACAGGCGCTACAACACGCCCCGGCATCGACCCAGCCGGACGCGCGGCCTACTGCCAGGAATGTGGTCGAGGTCTCACGGCCGATACGCTGCGCCACGTAGGTAACGGCATCTTCTGCGATCCTTGCGCTGCCCTCCGCCAGGGAGCCCGGCCCGGCCAGCCCTTCAACGGGTACGGCTACCCCGGCGGTGTTCCCTACGGCGTCGTGCCCCCAGCCAGCAGCGAGCCAAATCCCGTTCTTGCCGGCTTCCTCGGGCTGATCCCCGGCGTTGGTGCCATGTTCAACGGCCAGTACGCCAAAAGTGCCATGCACCTGATCGTTTTTGTCGTTCTGCTCACCGTGGCCGACAATCTGAATTGGGTCTTCTACTGGCTCGTTTGGGGCTGGGTCTTTTACCAGGCCTTCGACGCCTACCATACTGCCCGTGCCCGCCGCGACAACCTGCCCCTCCCCAATCCTTTTGGCTGGAACGATATTGGTGAGCGCTTCGGCTTCAACCGAAGCGCTAGTCCCCCGGCAAGCTATCCTCCTCCGGCAAACGCCCAGGCTCCAACAAACGCCCAAGCCCGCCGTGACCCCGGAGCCAACTGGGCCGGCTACATTTCGCCATCCTCTGGCCCCGTTCCCACGCAGCCCTTCCCGCCCTACGTTGAGACCCCAAGCCAAAATCCCTACACCGCGCCCTATGCTCCCCCGCAAGCTCCCCCGGTGCAACCACCGCCGACGAACGTTCCCTACGCTCCCACCTTTACCGGTCACAATGTTCCCCAGGTCATTCACCCGTCCGCAGCTACCAGCGGCACGCGACGCTTCCCTGTGGGAGCCCTGTGGCTGATCGTCCTCGGCATGCTTTTCCTCGTGGGCAATCTGCAGCCCGGGTTACGCCTCAGCGGTCGCTGGCTCGTCCCCGTTCTGCTCGCCGCTCTCTCCTTTTGGATGGCCGTCCGCCGCTGGGATGCCTGGCGCTCAACTTCGGCGGCCTCGACAAGCCTCGCCGGCGCAATGACTGCCCCAGTCATGCTGCTCACCGTCTCTTTCCTGCTCGCGTTGCAGGCCGCCCATCTCTTCTCTTTGCACCGGAGTTGGCCCGTCCTCCTCGTGGTTTGGGGCGCCTTGTTGCTCATTCAGCGCAGCGCCGCTGCGTTCCATCCCGCCACGAACGTCGTTGAAATGCCTTCCCCGGCGCCGCCGCCCGTCCGTAGTACCTCCGGTACCGGATCGCTCGGGCTTTAGTCCCGGACCCCACATTCTTCCTCCAACTCGCCCGGAGACTTATTGTGAGCGCCGCACCGCCACCACCGCCGCCCTACCCCACCAGCGCCCCTGTTCCGCCCCGCACAGACGGAGGATGGGATCGTCGCGCACTCCGCCAGCAGCGACGCGCCGCCAAACTCCAGTTTCGGCAGCAGATCTCTCTCCAGCGCGCCCAGCTCCGCGCTGCCCGGCGCACGTCCATCCTTGGCCCCTCCCTTCTACTCGGCCTCGGAGTTGTCTTTCTGTTGGTCGAGCTCGGTCGTATCCAGACTGACGCAGCCGTTGCATGGCTCGGTCACTGGTGGCCGCTGGTGCTCGTGGCCGCCGGCTTCGTTCTGCTCCTGGAATGGGCAGCGGACACCTGGATCTCCACCCAACGGGGCACACCCGCCCTACCGCGCAGGGTAGGCGCTGGCACCTCGTTCCTTCTCGTCCTCCTGATTCTCCTGGGTGCCGCCCTTCTTGCCGTCCAGAACCGCCCGAACTGGATTGCGCAGAACTGGACGCCGGATTTCGCCGACTCGGTCGGTCTCGAACAGCTTTTCGCTCCTCACCATGAGACGGTGCTGGAGATGTCCGCTCCGCTCGCCTCCAAAGGTCTCCTTACGGTCCAGAACTTCCGCGGCACCATTACAGTCCGCGGAGTCAGCCAGGATGGCCAGGTGCATATCTCCGCCCGGCAACGCCTTTCCGCATGGCAGCGCAGCGATCTGAGAGGCAAGCAGGAGCGCGATAGACCCTCTCTGCAGCAAACGGCCTCCGGCCTGCTCCTTCAAGTGCAAGGCGAGGATCGAGACCGTACGGACCTGGCCATTGAAGTTCCCCACGACAGCGCCCTTGTGATCCAGCCAGAACGTGGTGAGCTCACTGTCGCCGAACTCCGTGGCCCCCTCACTGTCAATGACCACACCGGCAACATCACTCTCACTGCCCTGGCCGGCTCCGTCCACCTCACCGTCGCCGACGACAACGCTACCGTTAACGGGCATAGCCTCACCGGTGACCTCAACCTCGAAGGCCGAACCGGCGACCTCTCGCTTTCCGACGTCACCGGTCCCGTTACCCTCCACGGCGACTTTTTCGGTACCACCCACCTCGAGCACATCAAAGGTCCTCTGCACTTCCAAAGCAGCTTTACCGACCTCGCCTGCCGGGGCATACCTGGTGAGCTCAATGTGGATGGCCGCAGCGATCTCGAAGCAACCGACATCGACGGTCCAGTCACCCTCCACACCACCGACCGCAATATCAGGCTATCCGGCGTTTCTCACGGCGCAACTATCGAGGACCGCAACGGCTCAATAACGCTCGCGCTGACCGACCCAATCGGTCCCGTTAAGGCCACCACCACAAACGGCGCAGTCGACCTTCGCGTCCCGGAAGGCGCCGCCTTCGCTCTTTCCGCCGACACCCTAAATGGTCAGATCAGCAACGATCTCGGCCTTAGCACCATGAAGCAGGATGACCGCACAAGCCTCGCCGGAAAGGTGCATACGGGCGGCCCGGAGTTCTTCCTCAACACCTCCGACGGTGACATTCGCATCCACAAAGGCGCCACAATCGCGGCGGAAGGCGAACGCGCAAACTCTCGTCGTTCTTCGTCCAACACCGATTCAGACGACTCCCAAGACTGACCAGGCTTACGACTCAGCCGCACACCTCAATTAGGCTTTTCCCCGGCGTCTTGAACCAGCGGCTTTACCTGCGTTTCAACCTGAATACATCGCCAGCCAGCGCCGAATCTTGTGACCTTGCCAGGCCATTCATCCCGTCCGCTTTACCGGCTCCACGCCACCATCCATTCGCCACACACAGGTATAGCAACAGCAGCAGCAACAGCGTTAAGTAAAAATACCCGTCTACAAGCACATTCATCGGGATAAACACTCCCAGAGCGACAGACATCCAGCGCAGCGTATCTTCCAAAGTTGCGCATCGCCCCTTGAACCAGCAATACCCGAATAATCCCACCAGGACAACGGCTTGCAGCCACTCCAACTGGTCAGGCCGAAAAATATAGGTTAGCCAATACGACACATTGATCGGATCCGCCAGAGCGTGCGGCAAGCGGCTCCATTGCCCCACTGTATTGCTCTCGATTCGCTGCCATGCAGAGTGTAAGAACGGCCCGGCAATCAACAGCGCTCCTACGATCGCCGCCAAAACCACCTTACCCGCTTCCGCTAGCCTGCCGCGCCGGTATCCATTCAGAAGCACAAAGGGCAGCAACACCCAGCTAAACTGATACACAGCACAACTCGCGCCCCAAACCAGCCCTGCCCACAAGAACCTGCCACGATCCATCAGCACAACCGCAAAGACCACCAGGAACCAGTGCGGCTGCAGATAAAGCTCATGCCTGTACTGCAAAAAGGGACACAGCAGTAAGACACCTACGCTCGCCGCGACCTCCAAAGACCGCTCCGGACGCGCCTCCCACCAGGTCAGCCCCACAGCTGCTAGAACGTAAAGCAAACTCGCAATCCGCAAATCCAAGTGCAGCGCCACCGCTGGCCAATACGCAACCAACATTCCCGGCAGATACGGAAAGTCGTATGCTCTCGCCCCTACATGCATCGTCCCGTACGGATTCAGATGTCGCACTAAGCGCTGGTCCGCCCACCCGATCACCGGCAGCATGTCAGATCGTAGGTAATTCAGCGGGAAATTCGCTATTGAGTAGCCGAACCCCGCCACGTAAGTCCCGACAATCCCTACGAAGACGCCTGCGGGACTTCTGCGCCTCCAGTACCAGAGCCAGCCAACACCGGCGACAAACGCCGCAGCCAGAGCAGTCCGCGCGGTTAACAGGTACCCAAACTGTCTGAAGTGATGCGCCTCTGCCGCAATCAAAGCAATTGCAGCGATCTCGAAGGCGGCAAGAATCTCAAACCACCACAGCGGCAAATGCGAAGAAGTCTCGGTAGCATCCGCCGCCGTCGCCCGCAATCTCAGCAACCGAAATACCACGATCCCAAACACCAGACCAAACGGAAGTAGCACAATCTGATGGAGAAACGCTGATGGCTTTCCGGACCATCCGTCGCAAACGACGCCCAGGACCGACGCCGCTCCAGCAAACGCAACCCACCGCCCACTCTGAAAAACCCCACCTCGCGATGTGGACCGGGGAACCAGCAAAGCTCGCCTCACTCTCAAGCTACATCCCAATCAAATCCGACCCAAACGCAGAAAAGCCCACCTGACCCGGTGGGCTTTTCTAATGTTAATGCCGGCGATCACCTAATCTCCCACACACTCACGCGTGCAGTACCATCGGCCCAACGAGTCTTAACTTCCGTGTTCGGGATGGGAACGGGTGGAACCCTCGCGGTAAACTCACCGGCAAACTTGTCAAGAATCGGCACGCGATCCTTGGCAGCTGCATAGATTGGAGTAGACATATACGTCTTACTTGATAACTACGAGGCTTGCATCAAGAGTTCCTCAGAGCAGCATGAAGCTGCGCAGAGTAAATTCTATGGACAAGCCGAACGGGCGATTAGTACTGGTAAGC
>CAXUDN010000054.1:0-24661 GCA_964249715.1 uncultured Acidobacteriaceae bacterium | reverse complement strand
TCGTTATGCTTTCTCTGCGACGAGCGAGGGACATGCAATGACAGGGGTGGTACTGGTGCTGGGGAGTTTCGTGGTGGATGCCGCCTTTCGAGCGGCGCGGTTGCCGCTTTGGGGAGAGACGCTGATGGGGTCCGGGTTTGCACTGGGGCCGGGTGGGAAGGGTTCGAATCAGGCGGTGGCGGCAGCGCGGGCGGGGGCTCGGGTGCGAATGGTCAGCAAGCTGGGGGAGGATGCTTTTGGGCAGATGGCGCGGCGATTGTGGGAGGAAGAGGGGATTGATGCGTCGCTGGTGGGGATTTCGGAGGAGGCGACGGGGTCGGCTGCGATTTTCATCGACGAGATACGAGGGGAGAACGCGATTGTGGTTGTGCCGGGGGCCTGCTTTACTCTGCGGCCGGAAGAGGTAGATGAAGTGGCGGGGGAGATTCGGGCGGCTAAGGTACTGCTGGTGCAGTTGGAGTTGCCGTTGGATACGGTGGAGCGTGGATTGCGGTTGGCGCGGGAGGCTGGGGTGGTGACGGTGCTGAATCCGGCGCCGGCTGTTGCGGGTGGAGGGGTGGATCGTCTGCTGGCGTTGGCGGATTTTGTTATTCCGAATGAGAGTGAGGCAGGGTTGTTGACGGGGTTTGCGGTGGGAAGCGTGGAGGAAGCGAGTGCGGCTTCACGGGAGTTGCAACGGCGGGGGGCTCGGGACGTGATTGTGACGATGGGGGAGCAGGGGGCGCTGGTGTGCGAGCGTGGGAAAGAGCCCGTGCTGGTTCCGGCGTTCAAGGTGGGGGCTTGTGTGGATACGACGGGGGCGGGTGATGCGTTCTGTGGAGCGTTTGCGGCGGGGTTGGCGGAGGGCATGGGTGCCGTCGAGGCGGTGCGGCTTGGGTGTGCGGGGGCGGGGATCTCGGTGACACGGGCGGGGACGGCAGGGTCGATGGGGCGGCGGGAGGAGATTGAGATTTTGCTGGCGGGGTTGCGATCCGGGTGAAAGGGACGCTGATCTGGTGCATCGCAGACCCAGGTTCCAGAAGCGGAACCTGGGATAACTGCTTCTGCTGTGCGACGGGGAAAACCCAAGTCTCTCCATTGCGTGGATTCGCCGCTCCAGTCGAGATGACAGGGGCAGGAGAGAAGCGCAGTGGGTTATGCGAAGAGGAGCTGTTGGGCGGAGGTGGCGGGGTACGACGCGGGTTGTTTGCGGAGGTCAGGGCCCACGTCGCGAGTGATCAGGGCGTCGGTGGAGCGAGGGGCTAGGCCGTGTTTGGTGCAGATGCGTTGGAGGCGGTCCAGCATCTGGCGGCGATAGGGGCCGTCGGCGAAGTCGGCGGTGGCAAAGCGGCGGTCGTACTCGGCGAGGAGATGGGGGTAGTGCTCGCGAACAAAGCTCAACCAGGTTGGACGCGAGCACGACTTCAGGAACAGGGAATGGGCGGCGAGGAAACTGGCGTGGGCTTCGGCGGCGGCTTTGGCAACGCGATCGATGGAAGCCTCAGCGTCGTTGATGCCGGGGAGGAGTGGGGAGCAGAGAATGCCGGCGGTGATGCCGGCGTCGCGCAGTTGGCGGACGGCGGCGAAGCGGAGATCGGGACGCGGGGCGCGGGGTTCGAGCTTGCGGGCGAGGGTGGCGTTGGTGGTGGTGATCGTGATGTGAATCACGAGAATGTTTCGTTCGGCGATGCGCTGGAGCAGGTCAATGTCGCGGGTGATGAGGTTGGACTTGGTGATGATGCCGAGGCGGTGACCGGAGCGGCGGCTGAAGACTTCGAGGAGGCTGCGGGTGAGGCGGGCGCGGCGCTCGATGGGCTGGTAGGGGTCGGTGGCCGTGCCGAGGGCGATCTCTTCGCGGGGGTTTATCCGGCTCAGTTCCTGTTCAAGGAGCCAGGCGGCGTTTTCCTTGATGTAGATTTCACGCTCGAAGGCGGTGGCCCAGGGTTGTTCCGGGCCTTCGAAACGGCCTTTGGGGATTTCGACGACCTTGGCGGGAGATAGGAACTCGTGGGTGTAGCGGGCGTAGCAGTATTTACAGCCAAACTCGCAGCCGCGATAGGGGTTAATGGACCACTCGAGGGAGAGATTGCGCTTGCTGATGGAGCGGTTGAGAAGGGATTTGGCGCGCATGGCGCGGAACTCGATCAGGTGGCCGTCGTCGGCGTGGGTGGCTTCCGCGGCGAGGCGGGCCATACCTACGGGTTGGGAGGGGAGGATAGGGAAGAGGGCCGGGGTGGTCGATGTGCTTTTATTCGCCATTTCTTCGCCTCCGTGAGGATGAGTCTACGTCGGTGAGACACGCCCGTCAATAAGGGATTTGCACAGGGTTAGAATGCGGGTATGTGGCTGAATCTTGAGGACGTTGAGTTTCCGGTGCGGCTGCACACGGAACGTCCGATGACGGACGAGGAACTGTTGCGCTTCACGTCATTGAATGAGGGAGTCTGGTTTGAGCAGGAAAGTGATGGGGATTTGTCGATCATGACGCCTCCCGGAGGTGAAGCGGGCGGTATGCACGCGGAGTTGACGACGGATTTGATGGTGTGGGCGCGTCAGGACGGGCGTGGGAAGGTGTTTGCGCCGGATACGGGTTTCCGGCTGCCGGACGGATCCATGCGGGCGCTGGATGCGGCTTGGGTTTCCTGGCCACGATGGAATGCTTTGAGCCGGGAGGAGCAGCGCCGCTATCCATCGCTTTGTCCGGAGTTTGTGGTGGAGGTGCGGTCTCCGAGTGACCGGCTGGCGGGTCAGCGGGCGAAGATGGCGATGTGGATGGAGGCAGGGGCGGAGCTTGGGTGGTTGATCGATCCGGAACGGAAGGTAGTGGAAGTCTTCCGGCCAGGGCAGGAAACCGAGGTGGTGGAGGGGGCGAGCGCGGTGTATGGGGAGGGGCCGGTACGTGGTTTTGTTCTGGAACTTGCTCGGTTGTGGGCTTGAGCGGGAATGATGACGGCTAGGAGTAAGGACGTTGCACGGGATCTATTGCAGGCGTTGCTGGATCACTTCTGGGAGGCTCGGCGGAAGCGGGCGCCGCGGGAGTTGAAGCTGTTTCCGGGTGGGTACTTGATCAGCTACAGCGCATTGGTGCAGCGCGCGGGGGTGGCTGTGGAGGCGCGACGGCTAGGCGGACCGTTGGCAGAAATTGGGGCGCTTTGTGAGTTACGGGGGTGGCCTCCACTGGCAGCGCTGGTGGTGCGGCAGGATGAGGGGCAACCGGGGGTGGGGTATTTTCGGCGGCCAGGGAGCCCGAAGGTGGATCTTGTGACGCAGGAACATTTGCGAGGGTGGGAGGAGGACGCGCGGGCTTGCCTTGCGTTCGAGAAGATGCCTCGCCGGGCACCGGGTTTGGTGGCGGGGGAGCGGCAGAGATGAGGGGTCTGGAATGTCGTGCTTCGTCTGCAAGGTGTGAACGAACCCTCTGGAACCCGGTTGCGTTCCATTGAGCGGATTATAAGGCGTATTTAGCTGCTTGGGGTGGATGATCCGTTGAGTGCGAGCGTGAGCAGGTTGGCGAGCCGGGTGCCGGCAATGGCGATGCGTTGCTGTGCGTCCGCATAGGCTTTGGCGTAGTAAGCAGGGGTGATGACGTAGGCCTTCGGGGTGCCGAAGCCTGAGCCGATTGGGGTGGCATAGACATCGGAGCCGGCCATGGCGAAAGATTCCTGCGCCCAAATTGTGGGATCGGTGATCGCAGCCTGATCGTCGGAAACGGAGGGCAGCGTAGCGGCGAAGTCCGCGGCAGGCTTGGTGTCCATCTGGGAGCCGGTGCCCGGGAGGTCATCCCAGAAGGCATGTAGTTCGGACGGGGGCCTTTCTTTTGAGCCAGGGGCGACGAAATGTGCGCTGACCGGTTTAGGTACGGAGATGGCCACGCAGTTGCCGCCGGTGTCTCCGATGCCGCCCACGAAGCGCACCGTGGCGTGGAGCGGCTGATGAATGTCACCGACCATGTGCTCGAGCCAGACGAGGTCGTAGGCCTTGAGCGCGGAGTCTTCGCCGGAGGCAAGAGCGGTGGACATGATGGAGATCTCGGCTACGATACTGGCGATGGGCGCATCGGGGAGTGTTGTTACCGGGGTAGGCGTTCCGAAACGCTGGCAGGAGTTCGGCAGGGCAGGCGCGGCGGAGCCAGTCTGCGGGTTTCCAACCGGGGTGTCGATGAAGTGCCAGTACCCGTGGCTATTGCGATCGGTGAAGCCGATGTTGGCTTCGGCTTCCGTGAGATTAGGCGGGGGCGTATCGCTGTCGTGGAAGAAATGATGCTTGATGCTGTCAGGCCAGGTAGCGGCGCGCATGAAGATGTACATGTGCTGCCCATCTTCTGAAAGGCCGGCGGGGAGATTGGCCGACCATTCGGTATAGCCGGGGATAGTAATGGTTTTCTCGTCATTCTGGATGGAGGGTACCTGCTGCAGGAGGGCAAAGACCTTGTCCTTGGTGGTCTGGTCCAGATGGCTCCAGGCGACGGCGGCTACGGCTTCGTGGCCGGTGTTGCCCCAGGCCCAGGAACGGCCGGTCGGAAGTAGAAAGGCGATAACGACAACAACGAGCGAAAGGCAGTTCGGCTTGCGCATGGTCCCTCTTCATCTCTGGATCGATAGGGCCCGACAATCTGCGCCCATGGTAGAGGGAATGAGGGCTAAAGAAACACTTAGTTTTGTAGCCGAAAGACGACGGGAAACGCCGACGCCGTTCCGAACGCCTGCATGCTACGGCGCGTTGGAGGGGCGCTCACGCAAGGGGGCGCTTGGGTTCTGTGATGGATCCAGATCAACCGGTGGGGCTAGATGCCTGTGGTGTTGAAGCCGCAATCGACGAAGGTGATTTCGCCGGTGATGCCGGAGGCGAGTCTGCTCGCGAGGAAAAGAGCGGTGTTAGCGACTTCCCCCTGCTCGACGTTGCGGTGAAGGGGGGCTCGTTCGGTGACGCGGTCGAGGATGGTATTGAAGTCGCCGATGCCGCGGGCGGCGAGCGTCTTGATGGGGCCAGCGGAGACAGCATTGACGCGGATCTTTTTGGGGCCGAGTTCGAAGGCGAGATAACGAACGAGGGCTTCAAGCGCGGCTTTAGCAACGCCCATGATGTTGTAGTTGGGGAAGACCTTTTCGGCGCCGTAATAGGTGAGAGTGAGAAGCGAACCGCCCTCGGGCATAAGCGGAAAGGCGGCGCGGGCTACCGCGATGAGCGAGTAGACGCTGATGTCGTGAGCTACGGCGAAATCCCCACGGGTGGTTTCGAGGACGGGGTTTTTGATGTTGGGAGCAAAGCCGATGGAATGGATGACGGTGTGAATCGCAGGAAAGGCTACCTTGATATCGGCAAAGGCGGCGTCGATCTCGGCATCCTGGGTGACATCGCATTGAACGAGGAGGCCGCGGCCGGTCTGGCCGAGGTCGGCAAGGAGTTGTTCGGATTCGCGCTTGAGGCGTTCGGATTGGTAGCTGAGGACGAGGGTGGCACCGGCTTTGGCGAAGGTTTCGGCGATGGAGTAGGCGATGGATCGCTTGTTGGCGACGCCGAAGATGACGGCGACCTGGCCTTGCATATCGATCATGATGGTGTGCGGCTCCTGGAGTGCTGACGCTGGAAAGGATAGCAGGGGGTGACGGTGGTTCGGGGATCTCGGGGGTCCGGACGGCGCTGGTGGCGGAGCGCCCCACCGATTTGCTTTGAGAAAGGATCGCTCACGGGCTTGTGTCCCACCGTGGGTTTGGGCGTATGTCGGACAAGGGCGGGTGCGCTGAAAGGTATAATGAAGGCGTGGTTCGCGATGGCATTTTTTATGGGGTTTCGTTGCTGGTGGTCACCGCCGTCGTGTGGTATGGCACCCGGTTTGTAAGTCTTAGCGCGGTTCCTTTGCTGCTGGCGTTGTTCCTGATGTGGTTTTTTCGTGACCCTTCGCGGAAGGTTCCCCGGGACCCGGGGCTGATTGTTTCGCCGGCGGACGGCAAGGTGGAAGACGCGGAGTGGATCGAGACAGCGTCGGGGCCGCGGGTGCGAGTGAGCATTTTCCTGAATGTGTTCGATGTACATGTGAACCGGGTGCCGGTGGGTGGGACGGTGAGCCTGGTGGAGTATCGCGAAGGCGCTTTTCTGAATGCCCTGAATGGCGAGTCGGCGATCCATAACGAACAGACGCTGATCACCATCGACGCGGGTGGATACAGTGTGAGTTTCAAGCAGATTGCAGGCGTTCTGGCGCGGCGCATTGTTTGCAACCTGCGCGAGGGCGACCGGGTCGTGCGTGGGCAGCGCATGGGCCTGATCAAGTTTGGATCGCGCACGGATGTGCTTCTGCCGGCCTCGGTGACGTTGCGGGTGAAGGCGGGCGACCGGGTGAAGGGCGGGAGCTCCGTGCTGGCGGTGATGCCGGTTGGGGAAGGTACGGCGCGGGAGACCGGAACGCGCTAATGGCGTCCCGTGCAAGCGAAGGCTCGCGTGCGCCGGCCAAACGCGGAATGTATGTGCTGCCTTCAGCGTTTACCGCGGGCAATATAGCGATCGGCTACTACGCGATTGTGGAGAGCATTCGCGGCTTGACGGCGGCGGACTCGGCGTCGTTTGACCGGGCCTCGCTGGCAATCATTTTTGCTATGTTTTTTGACGCGCTGGACGGCCGCATCGCGCGAATGACCAACACGGAAAGCGCGTTTGGGCGGGAGTTGGACTCGCTGGCGGATGTGATCACCTTCGGCGTTGCGCCTAGCTTCCTGGCATATCTTTGGGGTGTGCGGGAGATGTGGCCCTCGCCGTATCACGACCTGCAGGACCGGCTGGCGCGGTTTGGGCTGGTGATCTGTTTCCTTTTCCTGATATGTGGCGCGTGCCGCCTGGCGCGCTTCAACATCAGTGTGAATCCGCAGCCTCGGAATCCTGGCCGGCCGGGACGAAAGTACTTTGTGGGCATGCCTATCCCTGCGGGCGCGGGTGTGCTGGCGGCTGTGGTGCACTTTGAGGGTGGATCGCCCATCCATAGCATGTGGATGTCGGCGTTGTGGCTGGGACTGATCGCGCTGGTGGGCTTTCTGATGGTGAGCAGTTGGAGATTCTGGAGCGGCAAGGAGCTGGATTTCAGCCAGCGGCAGCCAGGACGGCTGCTGGTGGTCTTTGCGCTGCTCGGGTCGGTGATTGTGTTCGAGTCGCAGTATGCGCTGGTGGTGTTGGCGATGGTGTATTTGTTATCCGGGGTGTTTGCGCGGCTGGCGTACAGCTGGCAGCGGAAGTCGATGCAGCCTGGCATTTGAAAGATGGGAGACAAGTATGGCGGGTAAGAATTTGCGTGCGGCGGTTGTAGGGGCATCCACGTTGCTGGGCAAGGAAGTGGCTTCGGAGATGGGTGCTTCGTCTGCGGCTGGATGGGATTTGGTGCTGCTGGATGCCGGCGAAGAAACGGAAGGGCAGCTGACAGTCGCGGGGGATGAACCGCACGTGATCAAGGCGCTCGACGCCGACTCCATGGAGGGGTTGGATGTGGTGTTTTTTGCCGGCGAGCCCGCGATGACGCAAGAGTACGGCAAGCGTGCGCTGAAGGCGGGTGCTGCCGTGGTGGACCTCACGGGCGTGCTTGCCGGCGAACCGGGATTTGTGATGCGGTCGCCGTGGCTGAAGGCCGGGAAGCGGCCAGACCTGATGACGGCTGGAATAGCAGCGCCGCATCCGGCTGCGCTGATGCTGGCGCTGGTGGCGGAGCGGCTCCGGGAGCTGTATGGCGCGGTGGAGATCGCGGCGACGGTGCTCGAGCCTGCCTCGCAGGCGGGGGTGGCCGGCGTGGATGAACTGCATCAGCAGACGGTCGGGCTGCTGGCCTTCAAAGACCTGCCGAAGAGTGTGTTCGACGCGCACGTTGCCTTCAATGTGCAAGGCGCTCTGGGCGACGAGGCGAAGATGCCGCTGGCAGGAATACAAAGGCAGATCGGGGCGGATGCGCGGGCTTTGCTGGGGAGCAATTTCCAGGGCGCGATCAGCGTAAGTGTGCTGCAGGCTCCGGTCTTTCATGGTTATGTGATTTCGGCGTACTTGCGGTTACGGGAAGCAGACGGTAGTGCAGAAGGGGTACGGTCGGCGCTGCGCGGGGCCCCGGTCGTTGCCGAGGAGGAAACCGCACCCAGCAACCAAGCTTCCGTGGAGGCGGGGGATCTGCTGATTCGCGTTCAGGAGGATGTGGATCATGGGGAGAACGGCCGCGCATTCTGGCTTACGCTGGCGGCGGATAATCTTCGCCTGGCTGCTCGGAACGCCGTTGGCGCGGCGATGGAATTGGCGGCGTTGCGGCCGAACACGCGGGTTCAATAAAGCATCGCGATAGGGTAAACTTGGGACCAGGCGCCGGGATGGTGGAACTGGCAGACGCAGCGGACTCAAAATCCGCCGAGGGCAACCTCGTGGGGGTTCGACCCCCCCTCCCGGCACCATAAACAACAGGGTGGATGGCTGCTTTCTTCTTTGGAGGAACTGCGCTTTGCATACCGCGGCGTGGGCTTGCGCCTTGAGTGGTGTGAGTTAGTTGAGGAACTCGCTGTCTGTCACGAGTAGATGATTTCCTGCTTCATCGACCTGGATCACCTCAGCGCACAAAAGCGAATCGGCAAGTTCTTCTGGCCTTACATCGTAGATCCCGGCTTCAATGGATCTACGCAAGGCGGAGATCTTTCCTTCCCGCACACCCCATCGTCTGTTTCGCTGCACTTCAGCACACATCGGCAAATCTCCCGGAGTGATGTATCGGCCGCGGAGCGGGTTTGCTTTAGGGGTGTGCAGAAATGCGTCGCCGGGAAGCGCAAATTTTAGCTTGCAGCGCAAAGGATCTTGTCCAGCCGAATCGGTAGCTTACGCACGCGCACGCCGGTGGCGTGGTAGACGGCATTTGCTATCGCGGCGGCGAGCCCTGTTGTTCCTAACTCGCCGATGCCCTTGATACCGAGAGGATTGACGAGAGTGTCCTCCTCGTCCACTGTCTCCGTGATCACGTCGCAGATGTCCCGGCAGACGGGCAGGTGATACTCCGCCAGGTCGGCATTGCAGTAGCGGGCGAGCAGTGGGTCAAGCTCCGTCGCTTCATGCAGCGCTGAACTTAGGCCCCAGACCTGGCCTCCTTGCAATTGCGCGTAGGCGGTCCGCGGATTCATGATCCTTCCTCCCGCAAAGACGCCCACCATGCGAGGCACGCGTACCTCACCCGTGGCTCGGGATATACGTACTTCGACAAAGTGGGCTCCGTGGGCGAACTGCATGCGGTCTTTCAGGTTGGCGCCGCCCATCATCAAGGGTATGCCTTTCGCGACCAGCGCCGGACCAAGGATGGGCGGCAAACCATGAGGTGTGTTGGTGGTTCGTTGGATCAGCGGCTTGTTCCGGCTAACGCGTCGCAAGCTCAAGGACAGGGGCTCGGCTGGTCCGTGCAGATGGGCAGGTGTGTCCACGCTGCGGTTTGGCTTCAGGGCGGATACCTGAGGGCGCGATGCTGACTCGGCTTGCGGGTCGTGTGTGAAGACGGCGTGTCCGTCGATGAGGCGAATGAGTTTTGGATCGCAACGGTACAAGGCGCTCCGCTTGTCCGCAGTTGCGGCTTTGGCGAGCTTTTCCCGAATCTCGTTACAACATTTGGCGAGGACGCTGCAGATAGTGGCCGTGGAGTTCGAACCAGCAGAAAGCGGAGCCGGTGGCAGTTGCGAGTCTCCGATGCGGACCTCAACGGCTTCGAGTGAGAGACCGAGAAGGTCTGCCACGGTCATGGTTGCGACGGTGCGGATCCCTGTGCCGATCTCGTGTGTGCCGACCTCCACGGTTGCTTGCGGGTGCGTGTGCGCGCCGTCACTTGCCAGCTCCATCGTGATGCGGCAATGCGCCGGCCCTATCTGGGTTGGATAGAAGGCGGTGGCGTAGCCATAGCCGATGTAGTCCTCGCTATCGCCCATGGAGCGAACAGCAGGATTGCGCTGGTTCCAGCCGAAAAGATCCACGCCACGATCGATGCACCGAAGAAGGGAGCGCGAGGTGTAGGGGCGGTTGGTCGCAAGCTCGACCATGCTGTCATTTCGCCGGCGCAACTCTACCGGATCGAGTTGGAGCGCGTAGCTTAATTCGTCCATGGCGGATTCCATCGCGAAGAGGTAGGGCATCTCCGGTGGGGCCCGCATGAAGCCCGGCGCTTGACGATCGGTCTCGACGTTGTGCACGTGTGTGCGGACGTTGGGTATGCCGTACAGGCGTGACGTGGAATCGGATCCTGCTGTGGCGAACTTTTCTGTCCGGCTCGTGAGTTCCCAGCTTTCGTGGTCGAGCGCGAGCAGCTTGCCGCTCCTGTCTGCGCCCAGACGGATGTGATGGCGTGTTTCGGCGCGGAAGGTGCGCAGCGAGAAACATTGCCGGCGGCTGGCCACGAACCTGACTGGCCGGCCGAGCATGTGGGAGCCGAAGGCTACCAGGCTGGTGAATTGTCCGAGCTCGCCCTTGGAGCCGAACGCGCCACCGATATAAGGCGTGATGACCCGGACCTGTTTAGGCTTGAGGCCGAGCTGTTGTGCGATGCCGTACTGGAAGCCGCGAGCGTTTTGGGTTGACTCCCAAACGAACAGCTCTTCATGGCCGTCGTCCGAGGAGCGCCAGGCGCACGTGGTCTGGAACATCTCGATAGGGTTGTGGTGTTGTGGGGGCGTTTCGTACCACTGGTCTATGCAGAAGGTTGATTGCTTAAGGCCGTCTTCTACGTCGCCCGACTTCAACTCGGTTTCGCCCAGAGATTTGGCTTTGACCACGACTGCGCCTTCGCTGTCCAGCGTGCCTGAGGGGACGTTCGCTCGGTAAGTAACGTGCAACGCCATGGCGGCCTGCTCGGCGATCTCCGCGGTTTCGGCGTAGACCATTGCGACGATCTGGTCTGCGAAGAAGATGCGATCGGAAGCAAGCGGTGCTACGGCCTGCGACATGTAGCCGTGATCCATCAGTGGCTTGCCTGGCTTTATACGCTTGCCCACGTTCTTGTGCGTGAAGATCTCGAGCACGCCTTCGATGGAACGCGCTGCAGTTTCGTCCATGCTCACGATGCGGCCAGAGGCGATGGGTGCGGTCAACGCAATGGCGTGTGCCATCGGTTGTATGGTGATGTGGTCGACGGCTTGTTCATTGGCATTGAGTCTGGGCAGGCCCTTGCGCCCCAGCGAAGGTTGTTGGTCCGCGCCATACAGAGCCTTGCCTGTGACCTTGGCCATGCCTTCGACGCGCCAGTGCGGAGTTCCAATGCGACCGTTGGGCGTAACCAGTTCCATGCTGTACCTCAGAGGCTCTGATGCGCCCGTGCCCGATGCTGGTCGGGAAGTTTAGAGGATTACGGATAGAGCAGTGTCGTTGCCCAGGCTTGCTCGTGATGGGTGAAACGCAGGCGGTCATGGAGACGGTCAGGGCCGTCGATCCAGAACTCGATCGATGCCGGTTGAAGGATGTAACCGCGCCAGAACGCTGGTCTTGGAATTTCGCCATCGTGGTTCCGGGCTTCAAAGCCGGCGACCTCCGACTCAAGTTGTTGGCGACTCTCAAGAGGACGGCTTTGCTGAGAGACGGCGGCGCCAATCTGGCTTCTACGCGAGCGTGAGTGGAAGTAGTGATCGGCGTTGGATGCGGGCAGTTCTACGACCGAACCTGCGACGCGCACCTGACGGCGAAGGCTCTTCCAATGAAAGCAGAGCGCTGCCCTGGGATTCTCGGTGAGTTCGCAGCCTTTTTGACTCTCTGCGTTGGTGTAGAAGCTGAAGCCGGCGTCGTCGAACTGCTTAACAAGCACCATGCGCACGCTGGGTATGCCGCTGGGAGTGGCAGTGGCAAGTGATGCGGCGTTCGGGTCATTGGTCTCGGAGGATTCTGCAATGGCAAACCACTCGCGGAAGAGCTGGATCGGATTGTTCCCCTGCAACTCTGGTCTTACGTTCATGTGAGCAGAGATGGTTGCTTTGGGGTGCACGGGCGGGCGGGGATGTGCAGGTATGGCCGGGATCAAAAAAAAGAGGGAAGTTGCGTGCAGGTTCAAATGGGGCGTCTGTTTGGGCCCGCAGCGTTCCATGAGTGCCACCCAGCGCGGTTTGTGGAAGCCGAAGGGAGATAAGGATTCGCCACCCTGGTGCGCAGCAAACCATTAAGTCGACAAGGAGGTTGGATTTACGTCGATCTTCTAGGGGAAGGATTCGTTTACAAGCGCGGCTGGCGCGTCGAAACGGGATACCGCTATGCGAGGAAATATGCGGTGGAAGGGCTTTCGGAGTCGCAGGCGATTGCTCTGTTGTGATTTACATCCGTTTGCAAAGCGGTGCGCAAAGCTGCATGGTGCATCTAATATCGGCCAAGTAGAGCAGGGTCAGGCAAGTTGAGCGGAGGCTTCGGAATGATGTGTGAGGCGCTTGTACTCAGGGTGATACAGGTCGGAGCTTTGACCCTTTGGACTGATCACTGGTCGATCAGTGGTGGGTGAGATTAGTCGAGGCCCAGATCTTTGCAGATTTTTGATACGCGGGTCTGAACTTCTGGGGGCATCGTGAGCATGGGGGGCCAGGGGCGCGTAAAGCCCTCGGCGGGCCATTTGCGGGTGGCATCAATGCCCATTTTGGAGCCGAAGTTGGGCAGGCGGGAGGCGTGGTCGAGGGAGTCTACTGGGCCGAGGGTGAACTGGATGTCGCGTTCGGGGTCGATGTTGTTGGCGACGCGGAGGGTGACTTCGGCGAGGTCCTGGACGTTGCAGTCTTCGTCGAGGACGATGATGCATTTGGTGAACATGGCCTGGCCCATGGCCCAGACCCCGTTCATGATTTTGCGGGCGTGGCCGGCGTAGCTTTTGCGAATGCTGACGAGCATGAGATTGTGGAAGACACCCTCGGCGGGGAGGTTGACGTCGACGATTTCGGGGAGGGTGAGACGCATGAGGGGGAGGAAAATGCGTTCGACGGCTTTGCCCATCCAGGCGTCTTCCATGGGGGGTTTGCCGACGACGGTGGCGGCGTAGACCGGGTCTTTGCGGTGAGTGATGCAGGTGATGTGGAAGACGGGATAGTCGTCGCGCATGGTGTAGAAGCCGGTGTGGTCGCCGAAGGGGCCTTCGGAGCGGAGTTCGCCCAGCTCGACGTAGCCTTCGAGGATGATTTCGGCGTGGGCGGGGACTTCGAGGTCGACGGTTTCGCAGCGGACGAGCTCGACGGCTTTGCGGCGGAGGAAGCCGGCGATGAGGTATTCCTCGACTTCGGGCGGGGCGGGAACGATGGCCGAGAAGGTAGTGGCGGGGTCGGTGCCGATGGCTACGGCGACTTCCATGCGGCCGTTACGGACTTTGGTTACGGTGGTCTGTGGGATGGAGGTGGGATTGACTGCGGGGGTGGTGGCGCCAGCGGTGCGGGCCATGAGGTCAACGGCTTCGGTGAGGTTTGAGGCTGCGGCGCGGAGGCGGTCGCGGAGATGTTCGGCGGCGACTTTCTGGCGCTGCCAGTGCATGCCGGTGGTTTGGCCGTCGTAGACCTGCATGCGGTACATGCCCACGTTGCGTTTGCCTGATTTCGGATCGCGGGTGATGACACAGGGGAGGGTGATGAATGGGCCGCCATCTTCGGGCCAGGTGGTGAGGATGGGGAACTTGAGGAGGTCGGCCTTATCGCCCTTGAGGATGACTTCTTTGCAGGGGGCGTTGCGGGGGGCGATGGTTTTAGGAAAAAAGGAGCCGACTTCGGCGAGAGTGGGGAGGAGTTTGAGCTTGTCGAGGAGGGTCGTGGGAGGAACGGGGTGAAGGAGAGTGTCGATGCGGGCGGCAATTTCGTCGAGGGAGTCGACTTCGAGGGCTAGCTTCATGCGGGCTTCCGAGCCGAACTGGTTCATGAGGACGCGCGAGCCCCGGTAGCCGGTGATGTTTTCGAAGAGGAGGGCAGGGCCGCCCGCGTTCGGGGTGCCTTTGCCTGATTTGGAGGCTCGGTCGGCTACCGCTGCCATTTCGAGGACAGGGGAGACCTCGGCTCTGATGTGCTTGAGTTGGTTGGCGCGCTCCAGGGCGCGGAGCCAATCGCGTAGTCCGTCGTAGGGCAAGTGAGGTCCTCCCTGCCATCATTTCACCAGATGCGGGTGGCAGTCGTGGATGGCTTGGCGGGGATTTGAGCAGCCGCGCTACTGTAGAGAGGACCGATGAGAGCACGCAATGTCTTGATCTTTTCCCTGCCGCTGGTGTTAGCGGCCATGGTTCCGGCGCAGACACCTGGCACGTTTCAAGGTTTGCCCCACCTGGAGAAACGCGGGAGCGCGACGCAGCTTGTGGTGGACGGCAAACCCTTCCTGGTGCTGGGCGGAGAGGTACACAATTCCAGTTCCAGCAGCGTTGAGTATATGAAGACGGTATGGCCGAGGTTGACGGCCATGCATATGAACACCGTGGTGCTGCCGGTGGCCTGGGAGACGATTGAGCCTGGGGAGGGCAGGTTCGATTTCAGCGTTGTGGATGGATTGCTGCAGGGGGCTCGGGAAAATGATCTGAAGCTGGTCTTTTTGTGGTTTGGGGCGTGGAAGAACACGTATTCGAGTTATGCACCCGGGTGGGTGAAGACGGATACGGCGCGTTTTCCGCGGGTTCAGACGAGCGATGGGCGGGATACGGAGCGATTGTCTCCGTTCAGCGCGGCCGTTCGAGGTGCCGATGCGCGCGGGTTCGCGGCGCTGATGCGCCATCTGCGAGAGGTGGATGGGAGAAGCACACGGTGCTGGTGGTGCAGTTGGAGAACGAGGTTGGGGTGATCCCGCAGTCGCGCGATCACGCGGCGGTGGCGGATGCGGCGCTTCGGTCGGCTGTTCCGGCGCGGTTGATGACTTACCTGGAGAAGCACCGTTCGGGGTTGAATCCGGAGATTCGGGGTGCTTGGGAGAAGGCGGGAGGGAAGAGCGCGGGGACGTGGCAGGAGGTGTTTGGGGCGGGACCTCTGACGGACGATCTCTTCATGGCATGGCAGTACGCGGTGTATACCGACGGGGTTGCGGCGGCGGGCAAAGCGGAGTATCCGCTGCCGATGTATGCGAATGCGGCGTTGATTCGGCCGAATTACGAGCCTGGGCAGTACAACAGTGGGGGGCCGTTGCCGCACTCGATGGACCTGTGGCGGGCGGGGGCGCCGGCGCTGGATTTTCTTTCGCCGGATATCTACTTCAATGAGTTTGCGCTTTGGGCTTCGTCGTACGCGCGAGCTGGGAACCCGCTGTTCATTCCGGAAGCGCAGGGTGGGGCGGCAGGGGCAGCGAATGCGCTGTATGCATTTGGGCGGCTGGGGGCGATCTGTTTTTCGCCGTTTGGGGTTGATGACGAGGGAAATAGCCCGCTTGATCTTGCCGGCATCACTACGCCGGGGCAGAAGCCTGACAACAGCGCAATCGGCGATGTCTATGGGCTGCTTGGGAAACTGACTCCGATGGTTTTGGAGAAGCAGGAGGCGGGTCAGATTACTGCCGCGTTGATCGAGGGTGAGGCGCAGCGGGCGGCGCGGGTTGCGATTGGAGAATATACGGCGACGGTGACACGGGCGGGTTCCGGACCGGGAGGGCGCGTCGGGGTTATGTTTCTCCAGACGGGGCCGGAGGAGTTTCTTGTTGCCGGCAGTGGGGCGGCGCAGGTTGTGTTTTCGAGTGAGAAGCCGGGGCCGCCGATGGTGGGTATTTTGAGTATCGACGAGGAGTTCTCTTCAAACGGGCAATGGAGAGCGCGACGCCGGATGAATGGGGACGAGGATTCGCAGGGGCAGGCGTTGAAGATTCTGCCTGGGGATCTGCATGAGGGCAAGCTCTATAGGGTTCGGTTGTATCGGTACCGTTAACGTTCCGATGTCAGGCGGCGACGATCACGTCGACGGTTTCGACCGGATAGCCGGCGTTTCGCCAGCCGTCGAGACCGCCCTTGAGGGGGCGAACGCGCTTGATGCCGAGGCGGCGAAGGTCGAGCGCGACTTTGGCGCTGGTTTCTTCGCTGGGGCAGGTGCAGTAGAGGATGATGTCGCGGTCGCGGGGAATGAGGTCGTGGCGTTGTTTCAGTTCGTCGGGGCTCAGGCGGAGAGCGTTGGGCAGGGTGAGGGGGTCGGCGAGGACGTCGAGGGGGTGGCGAAGATCTACGATGAAAGGAGTGGGCAGGTTGTTGCGATCGGCGTCTCGGAGCATGGCCTGAAGTTGGGCGGGTTCCAGGCGGAGGCCGCGAAGTTCACGGAGAAAGCGGACGCGGCGGATGTAGCGGGCTACCAGGATCGCGGTAACCATAAGGAGGACGAGGCCGACGCCATAACGCGCGATGACCGAAAACCATCGGGTGCTGCGCTCAATGACATCGCCGAAGAAGCGGCCGCCAAAGAGCCAGGCACTGGCCCAGACAAGGGAGCCGGCGAGGTCATAGGCTGCGAAGGTGCGATAGCTGAGGCCGGATTGGCCAGCCAGAGGCGCGGCCATGGTGCTGAGGCCGGGGACGAATTTGGCGTAGAGCATAGTGACGCCGCCACGGCGGCCCAGGCTGCCCTGGGTGCGGGTGACGCAGGTGGCGGCCTCGAAGGAAAGCTTGCAGAGGACGTTGACGATGCGGGTGCCGTAGCGGCGGCCAAGGAGGAACCAGAGCGAGTCCGACAGCAGGCAGGCGAGCAGGACGATGGGAAGAACGAAAGCGATGTGGAGCCGGTGCGCCGTGCTCATGGTGCCGGCGGCAAGGAGTACCGGGGCACTGGGGATGGGGATGCCGCCCTGTTCGATGAGGACCCAGCCGAAGAGGATGGAATAGGCGTGGTGAACGAAAGCTCGCAGTAAGAAATTGATGGTTCACCTCCTCTGTTGGCTATAGTTCGATTGTCAGTAGTCGATAGTCGGTGCTTGGTAGCTGAACTTGCTGATACCGCATAGATGTAGCACGGGGTTGGGCGGTGCAAAAAGAAGTGGCCAGGAAGAAATCCTGACCACCGAGGGGTGCGTGCTGAGGACTCGTCAGCAGGAATGAATGACTAGGAACCGGCTCCCTTGACATGAACGCTCGGCTCTACGGACATGCCGGCGCGAAGGGCGTTGTCGCCGTTCTCTCGTTGTAAGTCGGTGAAATCGACGCGGACGGGGATGCGCTGGACGACTTTCACATAGTTGCCGGTGGCGTTTTCCGGGGGGAAAAGGCTTAGGCGGGAGCCTGTGGCTCCTCCAACCTCAGTAATTTTGCCGGTAAAGTGGCGACCGCCAAGGGCATCTACCTTGAGGTCCACGGTTTGGCCGGCGCGCATACCCTTGAGCTGGGTCTCTTTGAAGTTGGCAGTGACGAAGAGGTTATTGAGGGGAACTACCGTCAGCAGGGCCTGACCTACGCTTAGGTTGTCACCGATCGCAACGTTTTTGCGGCTGATGATGCCGTTGGTGGGGGCGGTGATGTGGCAATAGCTGAGGTTCAGCTTGGCCTGATCGATGCGGGTCTGGGCCTGCTTGACGCTGGCGTCAGCGGCTTGCGCCCGGGCATTCTGGACGGCTATCTGCTTGGGAGCGTTCTGCTGGTTTTGGGTCTGCTGAGATTGCGCAGACGCCAGGCGCTGCTCGGCGGAGAGAACCTGCTGCTGGGCTCCGGCGGCGTCGCGTTGGGCTACGTCCACCGCTGCCTGGGCGGAGGTAGCAGTCGCTACCGCGGCGTCATATTGCTGCTTGGAAATAACATCGCGGGCGACAAGGGGCGTATAGCGATCCACGTCCGTCTGGGCCTTGAGGGCGTTTGCCTGGGCCTGCAGAATGCGAGCCTGCATGGCCTGGGCGTTCGCGCGGGTCTGGGCGACGGAGGCCTGGTTGTTTTGTACATCCTGGCCGGAGGTGGTGACTGTGGTGCGGACGCTGACGTTGGTGATGGGCACGTTGGCCGTTGCCTGGACATACTCGGCGCGGGCGTTCGCGAGGTTGGCTTCAGCCTGCTGAAGTGCCACCTGGTAGTCGCTCGGATCGATGTCGGCGATGGCATCACCGGCATGGACCTCTTGATCTTCCTTGATGTAAACCTTGGTGACCTGGCCGGCGACACGGGCGCTCACCTGGTACAGATCGCCATCGACCTGGGCATCGTCGGTGTCTTCGGTGAACGTGGAGCGCCAGTAGAAGAAGGCACCGATGAGAGCGAGGAGCAGCACCACGGCGAGAATGATGAAGCGACGGCCGTTCTTCTTCGCCGGGGGCTCTGGCGCCGGGGTGGTGGCTGCCTGCGGGTTTTGACCTGCAGCCGATCCGGCGGGCGCGCCATTCGTGCCTTGCGGCTCGACCTGGACCGTGCCGGAGATGTGGGCGGTCTGTGTTCCGCCTCCTTGATTTGCTTGCCGCTGTTCTTCGGCCACCTTTACTTCCCTCCGAGGTAACTCTTGTAATTCGTGGTTGCGACGCCCAGCGCACGGGCAAGCTCCAGCTTGGCCACGTTGTGCTGATACAGCGCTGCAATGTATTGATCGTTGGCCTGCTGGTCTGTGGCCAGGGCCTGCGAGACGGGCAAGTTGTCGGCTACCCCGGCGCGGAAGCGCTCTTGCGATTCTTTAAGGGCTTCGTCGGCGAGATCGACGTTACTCTTCGCAGCCTGGACGAGTTTGGACGCGGTCTCAATGTCGAGGATGGCATCACGAACGTCGGCGTTGACCTGTTGAATGTCGTCGGCCAGCCTGGCTTCGACCTGGTCGCGCTGCGCGGCTGCAATCTGTTCGTCGCCATGAGTTTTGGCGATCTGCAGCAATGGGGCGGAGAGCTGGCCGGTAGCGGTGAAAGTGCCGTGAGAGTGACCGGGGGTAGTGCCGAGGTCGCCGTAGTCACCCGTCACGTTCAGAACGGGAAGTTGCTCGTCGAAAGCGGCCTTCTGCCCGGCTTTGGCGGCTTCGACCTTTTCAGCATCGGCAGCGAGATCCTTGCGCTGCCGAAGGGCCTGCTGAAAGGCGACTTCAGCCTGGGGTGTGTCGAGAGAGGCATAGGGAGCCTCATCGGCGAGGGTGAACTGCTGGTCAAGAGGGAGGCCGATGACGCGGGCCAAGGCGATGCGGTCTTTGGCTAGCTGATTGTTGGCGGAGATCAGGTTTTGCTGCTGGGACTGGTAATCGACCTGGGCGCGGAGAACGTCGAGGCGCGGGCTGGTGCCAGCCTCATGGGCGGCGGTAGCCTGGTCGAGCGAGAGTTTGGATTCAGCGATCTGGGCTTCGACGGCCGTGATGCGGGCAGCGTCTGCGGTGCACAGAAGATAAGCGTTGCCGACGGTCAGGACGACCATGTCGCGGGCATCTTCGGCGGTCAGTTTGGCGGCCTGAAAGTTGTGCCTGGCGGAGATGTAGTTCTGGATCGATTGGAGATTGACGAGGTTCTGGGTGAGATACGCGCGGAAATCGATGACCTGAAACGGACCCACGATGGGGCTGATCCCAGGGAACCGCAGGCCGTAGGCGGCGAGATTGACCTGCTCGATGGTTATATTCGTGCCCGCGGTGAGCGTAGGGAGGAGGCTCTGGAGCTCCTGGAGACGCTGGCCATTGGCACTCTTCACGTCTGAGGTCTGCAAGACCACGCCGAGGTTATAGCGCAATCCGCGCTGGATCGCATCGTCCAGGGTGAGAGCGAGATTGCTGCCGGTGGCTTTGCCGTGGATGATGCTGCCGCGGAAGTCCTGGCCGTTAGCGCCGCCGGGGGTGACGTTGGGTCCTGGTTGAGAGAGTTGTTGTTGCACCTGGGTAACCGCTCCCAGGTTGCTGGAGGAGCTTGCACCGGAAGCGCTGTTGCCGCCACCGTTGGTGGCTCCGGCGGTCTGGCCGCTTGCGTTGAGCGCTGCCAGGAGCAATGCGGAGATGCCGAGGCACAGCGCTGGCTTGATTTTGTTTTGCTGCATTACACCCATGCTATCGAACAGTGGAGACCGTTTGCACCCTTATGTGCGGGGCCTACTGAGAGTCTTTTGTTTCTTTCGATGCGCCGGGTTTTCCGGTGATGCAAAAAAGAGAGATGCGTAGCCGTTTTGGAGTAGCCGGGCGGATGCAGGTCCAGTCGCGGCGCGAACAGGTCTGCCTCTGCGGGAATGGATTTCAATTATCCGACGGGTGCTCGATATGGTCGAGGACGAGGATGGAGACCGGGGCGCGGGTGGGTTTGAGGGCGAGCCCGAGTTGGTCTCGGAGAGCTTCGTGGAGGGTGGCGGCGTTGTCGCCGTTCTCGGTGGCGGCGGGAGAGAAGGGCCAATGGAGGGTGAAGTCGTAGAGGCCCGGCAGGCCGGTCGCGTCGATGACGGGGCGAGGAATGGCGGCCAGCCCGGTCATGGTGGGCAGGGAGGTGGCGAGGAGGGTGAGCGGGATGTTGCGCGCACCGTAACGAATGCCCGGGTCTTGGGAGGGGAGGTGGGCGATGACTCCGCAGCGGGGCGGTAGATTGCTGAAGCTTGAGGCTGAGGGCTGAGGTGGGGAGGGTTGATCGATTTGGGGCGTTGCGGCGCAGGTGTCGGTGGCGGGATGGGGTCGGAGGTTGGGGCCGGGGATGCCGGCGTGGATGGAGACGAGAGCGAGGACGGGAGCCTCGACGGTGGCATAGTGGGCGATAAGACCGAAGCGGTCGGCGAGGAGGGTCTGCATCATGCGGCGGATGTCGTCGAGGGTGGAGTTGGAGGGGGCGCGGGCTTGGATGTCGAAGGTTTCGGCAGGGGTATCGAAGCCTCCGGTGGCCCAGGCGGGGGCGCCGGATCTGGGAAGGCCGGAGAAGAAGTTAAAGCGGAGGGCAAGTTCCTGGGTTCCCGAGAGCTTGTAGGCAAAGCTGATGTAGCGCCAGAGGGGCTGGTGGGTGGCGAGGAGCAGGCCGCCGGCGGCGGTGCGGGCATCGTCGGGGGCGAGCGTGGTGTAGATGTTGCCGGCGTCGAGGGGAATGTTGGTGTGCTGGGGGGCGTCAGGTTTGCTGGCGCGGACGGAGGCGACGTCGAAGGCGAGGTCGGTGGGCGGGGGGTGGGTCTGCGCGCCCGCGGAGGCTGCGAGGATAAAGCAGGCGGAAAGCTTGCATGCGAAAGCAAGGATGTATGCCCTATGTAGCATGCTATCCGAAGTATATCGACCAGAATGGCGAGCGATGGCGAGTAGAGCGCCCTAGGCGCAGTACCGGGTTTGAGGCGGGGGAGACAATTCCTAAGCGGCGTCTTTACACTCAGGGTTACCTAAGCCCTGGAGGGCACCTGATGTTTCTTGGTATTGATGTCGGCACGGGCGGTACACGGGCCGTTTTGATCGATCGTAGCGGCACGGTATTGGCTTCCCACTCGAGTGCGCATGCGGGCATTCACTCGGAGCATATTGGGTGGGCGGAGCAGGATCCGAGCGATTGGTGGCGGGCGGCGCAGGAGGCGATTGCGGGGGTGCTGGAGTTGGCGCAGGGGTCTGTGGAGGCCGTGGGCCTTACCGGGCAGATGCATGGGTGCGTGATGTTGGACGCGGAGGGCCAGGTGCTGCGGCCGTCGTTGATCTGGTGTGACCAGCGGACGCAGCCGCAGTGCGACTGGCTGACGGAAAAAGTGGGGTACGCGAAGTTGATTGATCTGGTGGCGAATCCGGCGCTGCCGAACTTTACGTTGACCAAGCTGCTGTGGGTGCGAGAGCACGAACCGGAGATTTTCGCGAAGATTGCGCATGTGCTTTGCCCGAAGGATTACGTGCGGTTCCGGATGACGGGCGAGTATGCGATGGATATGCAGGAAGCTTCGGGGACGCTGCTGCTGGATGTGGCGCACCGGCGCTGGAGCCAGGAGGTGGCGGAGGCAGCGGGAATTCCGATGACGTGGCTGCCGAAGCTGTATGAAGGGCCGGAGATTTGTGCACGAATTTCGGCAGAGGGAGCAGCGGCTACGGGGCTTGCCGAAGGAACGCCTGTGGCGGCGGGGGCGGGGGATCAGGGTGCCGGGGCGGTAGGGATGGGAATTCTTGCGCCGGGGTCGGTTTCAGCGACGATTGGAACGTCGGGGGTAGTGTTTGCATCGACGAATAAACCAACGCTGGACCCCAAGGGAAGGCTGCATACGTTTTGCCACGCTGCGCCGGGGCTATGGCATGTGATGGGCGTGACGAATGGGGCTGGGTTGAGCTTCCGCTGGCTGAAGGATACGTTCATGCCGATCAATAGCTATGACGATCTGACAACCCTGGCCTCGGATGTGCCTGCGGGGTCGGATGGGTTGTTATGGGCGCCCTATTTATTTGGGGAGCGGACGCCGCATCTGGATCCGAAGGCGCGGGCGGCGTTTGCCGGTATCACGGCGTCGACCACGCGGGCTCATTTTATCCGGGCGGTGCTGGAGGGGGTGGCGTTTTCGTTGAAGGATACGTTTACCTTGTTCGCTGAGCTGGGGATTCCGGTCGAGACGATTCGGCTGGGCGGGGGCGGAGCGCGCGGACCGCTATGGCGGCAGATTCAGGCAGACGTGTATGACCATCCGGTGGAGTTGCTGGAGGCGGAGGAAGGCGGCGCCTTTGGGGCGGCGCTGCTGGCAGGGACTGGCGTGGGGGCGTGGAGCTCGGTACAGGATGCTTGTGACAGCACGATACGGGCAGCTGAGGTGATTGCGCCGCTGCATGCGGCTGTAATGCAGCGGCATTATGGGCATTACCGGAAGCTCTATCCGGCGTTGAAGCAGGTTTCTGCCTGAGAAAACTTGTCATGCAGATGCCTTTGCACTGTGCCCGGAGGGGATGATGTGTGGCAATGCGCCGCTGTGAACGTTGGTACAAACCCTAGGAGTTTTAAAGATGGTTGATGTGATTCGGGTCGCAGTTTTGGGTTACGGGTTGGCTGGTCGGGTGTTTCACTGCCCTTTCATATCTGCGGTGCCTGGATTGTCATTAGAAGCGATTGTGCAGAGGTCGGGAAACAGTGCGGCGGAGATATATCCGCAGGCTCGAATCCTGCGGACGGCTGAGGCGGCGATAGAGGATCCTGCCATTGACCTGATTGTGGTGGCAACGCCGAATGAAACGCATGAGGCTTTGGCGCGAGCAGCGCTGGCGGCGGGCAAGCATGTGGTAGTGGATAAGCCGTTGGCGCCCTCCGTAGAGGCGATTCGGGGATTGATGGAGACAGCGCGGGCAGCGGGCAAGATGCTGATTCCGTTCCATAACCGGCGGTGGGATGGGGATTTTTTGACGTTGCAGGCGCTGGTGGGGGAGGGCAAGCTGGGGCGATTGGTGAAGGTCAGCTCGCATATGGACCGGTTCCGGCCGCTGCCGCGGGAGGGGACATGGAAGGAACAGGGCGGGGAAGCGCAGGGTTTGTTGCAGGATCTCGGGCCGCATTTGATGGATCAGGCGCTGGTGCTGTTTGGGGCGCCGCAGCGGTTGACAGCGTCCGTGCGACGGGATCGGGACATAACGGAGATCGAAGATGCATTTGACATCGTGCTGAGTTATGACAGGGCAGGTGGTCACCACCTTGATTTCGAGGTGCATGCGACGATGCTGGCGGCGGATCCGGCACCGCGGTTTCGGGCGCATGGGACGGCGGGGAGCTATACGAAGTCCGGGTTGGACCCGCAGGAGCCGCATCTGGTGGCGGAGGGACGGCACCCGCCGCAGTTGGGGTCGTCGGTGCCTTGGATCGCAGAAGCGGAGTCGGCCTGGGGTGTATTGACGGAGTGCCCTGATCCGGAGCGGCCGGGGGACTTGACGCGGACGGAGGTGCCTACTCGGGTAGGAGACTACCGGTTGTTCTATGCGGGGGTGCGGGATGCGTTAATGGGTGAGGGCGCAGTGCCGGTGAAGGCGGAGGCGGCGTTGCATGTTGCGCAGCTCATCGCGTCGGCGCGGCGGAGTAGTGAGGAGCGGCGAACCGTGGACGTAGAGCTGGGTTGAGTCTGGATGCGGCCCGCGCGCTTCGGAGGTCGGGCGGTTGGAGTTCCGGGTGTGACGCGGGCCTGCGGTCTACTTTGGGTTTAGGTGGCGATCTACGTTGATGTAGTAGAGGTCGGCGGGTACCTGAAAGTCGGCTGCGGGATGGGGCCAGGATAAGGTTTGGGGTTGGGTGGTGGGGGTCAGGGTGGTGTTGCCGGCGCGGAGGGGCATGGCGAAAGCGGGTTCGTCGGCATTCCATTGGTAGGTGAGAGTTCCGGCGCTGGCATTGAAGGTGAGATCGAGGGTGGGGATGTCGGCGTGGCGAAGGTACTGGTTAAAGAACGGGGTTAGATTGAGGCCGGTGCGCTGGTTCCACCAGGTGACGACCTGGTCGGTGGTGATGGTCTGGTATTTAAACTGCTGATAGAAGTCGTGGATGTCGGCGAACCATTTTGGGTCGTCATTGATGACGCTGCGTAAGGTGTTGAGCATGAGGGCGCCTTTGAAATACTGATCTTGGGGCGGCTCGGCATTGGTGTTGTAGGGAGGGATGATGGGGCGTAGATTCTGGACCTTGGGTTTAAGGCCGTTCGTGTAGCGTAGAGCGTCGGGTTTACCGAAGCGGTACTCGACGTAGAGGCACTCAAGGTAGGTGGTCCAGCCTTCGTGGATCCACATGTCGGCGCGGTCCTGGGCGGTGATAGCGTTGCCGAACCACTCGTGGCCGCTCTCGTGAATGATGATGAAGTCGAACTTGAGGCTGATGCCGACGCCAGTCCAGTCGCGGCCGTAGTAGCCGTTGGTGAAGTGGTTGCCGTAGGCGACGGCGGACTGGTGCTCCATGCCGGCGTAGGGTACCTGGATGAGCTTGTAGCCGT
>CAXUDN010000053.1:3435-24921 GCA_964249715.1 uncultured Acidobacteriaceae bacterium | reverse complement strand
CAAGTGCGATTCGTTGCGTATCGCTTTCCATGGACGCCCTCGAAGTCAGCTCATAGTCGAACATATGTCGGGTATACGAGCTACGGACCCTAAATTACGACAAGAGGACCATTGCCTCATCGAGACTGGATCGGTACCGATAAGTCGGCTTGTAGGAAGTAACGGGCAACGTCCGGCGAGCATGTTAGGAAAAGTTGCGCCTTCGCGCGCGAAGTTCCTGCCCGTCTGTTTCGCATCTGAATGCAACGCTCCACTTCTGTAGCCCGCGAATGGGTGTAACCTCAGCGCACATGAGCTACCGCTTTTCTGCAATGCTGCACGTCCCCGGCGATGTTCGCGACGCGGTTGCGTTCTATGAGCGGGCGTTTGGCGCTACCACGGGCTGGAGCACGCCTCCGGCCGCTGACATGGTGGCGCAGCTCCTCGTACATGACGCGGAGTTCTGGGTGCATCCCGCTGGCAAGGCGATCGGCAATCCATCACCGGCACAGCTCGGCGGGACGGCGGTGCGGCTCATGCTCATCGTAGACGACCCGGATGCCGTGTTTGATCGGGCCGTGGCTGCCGGTGCGGCTGTCCGCTCCCCCATGCAGGACCGCGACTATGGATGGCGTGATGGCTCAGTCGTGGACCCGTCAGGGCATCGCTGGGAAATTGGTAAGCCGCTATAACCACACCGATAACCGTGAGGAGAGCTTCACAGAAGCAATTGTGGAGCCGGCGACTCGTTCAGACTCATAATCCTCGCAAGTCGCCTCGTAGAAAGTGTCTATCTGCTTGCTATCATGCCGCCATGCACAACCTCGCACCCTTCCTCTGGTTCAACGACAACGCCGAAGAAGCAGCCGAGTTCTACCTGAGCGTCTTCCCGCACGCACGCAAGCTCGATGAGGTCCGTTCCAAGGGCGTAGGCCCCTGGCCCACAGGCCAGATCGCCACCGTCACCCTCGAGCTCGAAGGCCAGGAGATGGTCTTCCTCAACGGCGGCCCCGCCTATCAGCTCACACCAGCCTTCTCCTTCTTCGTCCGCTGCGACTCCCAGGAAGAGATCGACAGCTACTGGGAGAAGCTGATCGAAGGCGGCAAACCCATGGCCTGCGGCTGGCTCACAGACCGCTTCGGCCTCTGCTGGCAGATCGTGCCGCGGGACATTGGCGAGTTGATCAGTCACCCCAAAGCCATGGGAGCCATGATGGGCATGATCAAAATGGACCTCCTCGCACTCGAAGCCGCCGCGCGCGAAGACTAAGAACCTTCTGGAGCGAGCTCGCACTCAAGAACGTCTGCTGGTGCGAGCCTGCTCACTTCCCCTTCACCGCAATCACCTCAATCTCCAGCAACGCCCACGGCGCAGCCAACGCCGCCACCTGAAACGCCGATCGCGCCGGCTTATTCGGCTGACTTGCCGTCCCAAAATACTTCACATACTCGCTCTGCATCCCCGGAAAATCCAGCTTTCCCGTCTTCGGATCCGCTCCCAGGAACACGGTCATCTTGACCACATCCTTCATATCCAGCCCCTGCGCCTGCAATTGCTTTTGGATCTTCGCAAACACGCTCGCCGCCTGCGTCTTCGTATCCGTCGGGTACACCGCCGCCGTCCCTTTTGCCGCATCCGCAGGCGTCGTCGGGTCAGATAACTGCCCGCTCAGATAGTACGTATCGCCAACCCAGACACCCGTTGCAATCGGCGACTTGTCCGTCTGCACATGCCGCACCTCCGTCTGCGCGCCGGCAGCACCCACAAGCCGCGCCGCACCCAATACCCCAACCAGTCCGAGCTTCGCAAAACGCATCGCGCCTCCTTACGTCACAGTTCCCTTGGTGCGAAAAAGTGTATGCCACAAAAACAGTGCACGTTCCAAACCATGGCTGCACATCGAAGTCCAACCCTAAAATCCCTGCTTTGAAGACTTTGCACGGAACAGGCGGGAGGGGTACCCTCCCCACAACCTACCCAGCCACAGTCCCAACACCACCACCCAACCGCGCCGCCTTCACCCCATCGCTCACCATCTGCACCGCCCGCAGCGCACTCAACGCCGCCCCCTCCTGCCACGCCACCACATGGCTGCAATGGTCGCCCGCAAAGATGATCCGCCCATCCGGCTTGATCAACGTCTCATACCCCTCGTTCGTCCCCGTCCGCGCCGCAGCCGCTGACCTCGCCTGTCCCGTCTGCTTGCTCGGCTCCATCCCGGGCGCCTGCCCCGCAGGCTTCCCATTCACCGCTGTGCTCCGCGGCGCGCCCGCAAACGCCCGCTCCTGCCCCGGCCCATACGCGCTTATCCATGAGCCCTCATTCCACTCCGACTTACCCCACCCGTAATACACCGGCTTCTCCAACTCCACCCCATGCCCCGGATGCAGCCGCTCAATGGACTTCCGGCTCTCCGCAATCTTCTGGTCCATCGTCAGCTTCCCAAAGGGCGTCCGGCTTTCATCCGTATATCCACTCACCACAATCCCGCGCTCCGAGAACAATCCCCACGACGGAAACCAGATCGGGCTACAGCCCACATTTACGAACTCCAGCCCGCCATAGATGTTGTAGTCCTGCTCCCAGAACCGCCGGCTCTCCCACGCAATCTTGTACGCGCCTGCGTACACACATTCATCAATCACCTTCTTGTAAGGCGCCCCCACATTCGTCTGCATCGTCCGCATCTTCGTCAGCGGCATCGCGCAAATGCAGTAGTCCGCCTCAATCTTCTTCGCTGCCCCAGCCTGCGTGTACGTCACCTCGACGCCCTTCGCGGTCTTATGCATGCCCGTCACAGGCGCGTCATACTCCACAACATCGCCCAGCGACTTCGCGAACGCATACGGAATCCTGTCCATCCCGCCGACAGGCTGAAACATCGTCGCCTGCATGTCGAACTGCTCATCGAACAGCATCCCCTGCCAGAACTCCGCCGCCAGCAGCGTGTGCAGATCGATCGGCTCACTCAGCACCCCGGTCTCGTCTCCCGCCCCCGCCACCTTCGAGTACCCCGCCCGGTCGCTCCCCGAATACTTACCCGCTTCGTCCAGCGGTCCATAGATCCGCAGGAAATCCAGCATCTTTCCCCGGTCTTCCCCCGTAATCTCCGCATCCAGCGCGCCCTGGTTCATGCACTTCATCAGCAGCTCGCTTACATGCCCGCGCGTGTCATTCACCACCTGCCGCATGACCGCCGGCTTACCACCCATCGCATTGTCGTTCTGCAGGTGAGCCGACCGGCTCATGTTCACTTCCACCTGCAGCTCCACGCCCAGCTTCTTGCAGTACCCCAGCACATTCGGGTGGATAGAGGGCAGCCGCGCAGGCCCAAAATTCTGATAGTGTCCCGTTTCCCACGTACATCGCTGCGTCGACGGCGTCGCCCCATCCATCAGCACGACTTCATCGCCCCCGCGCACCGTATAGTTCCGTCCACCGGGCCGCTTGCGCGCCTCCAGCAGCGTCACCGAATACCCCAAAGCCCGCAACTCATACGCTGACACCAATCCCGCGATCCCCCCGCCCAGCACCACCACCCGCACACCCTGCCCCGAGCCCGGGGCAGCCCGCACCGTCTCCGCGCGCGCCGGCACAGCCTCCATCAACTCCAACCCTTGCAACGCGAGAAACGCCGCCGAATACCCGCCTGCCTGCCCAACCCGCGTCAAAAACTGCCGTCTGCTGAGACTCATAGGCCCTCACCTTCTGCAATGGACTGAAAACAGGCCCGCCCCCGCGCGCACAACGGAAACCTCTCCCGAACGCGAGCACCGAAGGACGGAAAAAGATCGTTGAAGGCTGAAGAAAAGCCTCTTTGGAGTGATTACTTTCACTCTACCCCATCACACCTATCGCTCCCAAGCACTTTGTCACAGAAACTTCATGCAAAAGAAAAGGCCCGAACCGCTCACCAGCGGCCCGAGCCCTACTCGCAGCATTGAGAGGCTTACGGAATCGTCAGTGTGAAGCTCGCCGAAGAGGTAATGGACGTTGTCACCGAATCTGTCCCCACCAGCGAAAGCGTCGTACTTGTGCCCGTCCCGCTGCCGCCTCCACCCGTAGTGACCACGGGCGTTCCGGAACCGCCGCATCCACTCAAACCGAGACCAGCTACCATCGTCAGCCCGGCAAGCACGAGCAAGGACGGCATTCGCCCCATTTTCCTCCGCCGCAGCGCAAGTCCAAAAAGCAGCACTCCGGCAGCCAGAACGGTTTCCTGCTTTCCTCCCCACGGCCGTTCCGGCGACGTGTTCTTTGCCGTACCGCTTACGACCGGATTTTTATGGAAAATCAGCATCTGATTGCCCACCCGCACCGCAGCGCTCGAGGTACACGTCGTTCCATTGCCGATTGCGATCGTCACGGGCGTCGGCCCACTTACCGCAGCATAGGTCTCCACAGCGAAGCAGTCCGCGGAAGGCAACGACGGAATTGTGAAGTTCACCAGACCGTCGTATCCCCCGGCAGGCGTAACGGTGGCGGTAAATTCACTGTAGTTATTTACCGGCACAGAAACTGTCGTCGGGTTAGCGGCCACGGTAAACGATCCCGTCGGCGTTAACGTATTCGCCAGCGTCAAGGCAACAGCGCCCGTGGATGCCGCATTCGTGCCGTCCCCCGAGTACGTCGCTGTGATCACTTGTGTTCCCGCCGTCGTTGTTCCTGGGAATGTGTAACTGGCCGTGCCGTTGGTAAGTGTTAGCGTAGCCCCCAGCGTTCCACCGGCAAGGGTGGAGAGCGTAGTGGAGTAGGTCGGCGCCCCTTCATTCGCCAGATAGACAAGCACGGTTCCGGTGGGAGTCGCGCCCCCTGCTGCCCCGTTCACCGTGATGGTGATGACATCGCTGGCCCCGGATGCCGGCGTCGTCGTTGCTGCGCCCACCGTCGTCGAAGTGACTGCCAGCGTACCCGTTGAAACTGCTGGCCAGTACTTCAACAGATTTCCGAAATCAACGCTGCCCAGACCGCTCGCTTCGTCATAGCCTGTTGTTGCCTGGTATTGCGCTAAACCCGCAGAGCAATCAGCCGCAATCAGCGCGCAATCATTGTTCCCAGTGGTGATGTCGTGGAAGACCGAGGCATAAGTCGTTGTGTTGCCTGCGAGACCATACAGTGTCGCGTTGACAGAACCCTGCCCGGCGCCGTTGCCCGGTGTCACCGAGGGTTGCTTCGCTTGGTTGAGGATTGCCATCAGGCCCGCAAAGATCGGCGCGCCAAAGCTTGTTCCCCCGGCGGTCGTCACGTACTTGCCCGTCGAGTCATAAATGCCGACCGCACAGCTTGAGGTCTGGCCCGTAGCAAACGCCGAGGGATCGCTGCTGCACGCCAGGTACCCAGGGCTTGCTACTGAAGCCTGGAACGAAATATCCGGGTTCAGCCGCACGGCATTGGTCGCCGGTATACCAGCCACACCCTGCTGCCACGTCGGTGCAGCGAAGAGAACGCTGGCGCCACCGCCACCTGATGCGAAACCGTAGGTCGAGGAATCCTCGTTCCAAATGGTCTCCGGTACATACGACAACAGCGAACTCAATACCGGAGAACTCCCGGCGCTGGTCCAATATTGTGACGTTCCCGCGCCATAGGTCCCCGCCACCATCTGCGTACCCCCGATCGCCGTCACGTACGGACTATCCGCCGGAAAATTGATCGCAAGTTGCTCTTGCGTCGCGGGCGGCAGAGCATCCCCATTGCTGTCCGTATAGCCGAAACATTCGGTTGAACCCGAGTCGCCCGCCGAGGCGATGAGGGTCTGCCCCTGCGCGGCCGCCTGCTCAAACAAAGCGTTCCCCGCGTTTGCCGCCGCCGTGCCGAACAACGGCTCGCACGAGCCGTAGCTGATGCTGACTACAGGAGCCAGGTTTTCTTCGATTGCGTAATTGAAGGCATCGAACACTCCGTAGTAGGGGCTGTCCCCGGTGTAGACAAGCATCACATTCGCTCCCGGAGCCATCCCGGTTGCGTACTCTACGTCAATATCCGATTCGAACTCGTCACCCTCATAGGTAGCCGAGCCCCCTGTGTTCGGCTCCAGCACCAGCTTGGGCAGATTGGTCGCAAGCCCTGTCGCAATCTCGAAGTTGCTGACATCGGACAGCGCAATGAACGTCTCGCCCGCAATCGCCACCGACTGCCCAGTCCCGGTGAACCCGGCGCTATAGGTCGCGTTCACGTCGTACATCGTTGCCACATCCTTGGGCGTTAGGAAGTGCGACGCGTTGTTCGCCGTCGTGTACTCCGGCGTTGCACCGGTCGGTGCACGCTTTACCATCGGGTGCGGGCGAAATGTGCTCGTGTGTAGCACCGCCGTTACCATCGGCGCCAGCGCGGAAGGCAACGAGAGATCCGTGGAGGGCGCATACTCCACCTTCGCCCCGTTCTGGTACCTGTGCATCGAGGTCCCAAACGATGTATTCAAGTTCCCCACCGTGCCCGCGAAGGTCAACCGATCCTTGGCCTGCGAAACCTTTACAACGCTGAATCCCTGCCCCGTCAGCCAGCTGGAAACTGCCGCCAGGTCCGAGTCCGCCACTCCAAACTGCGCGCCAAATTGTGCGGGTGTCAGCCATTGGTGGTACAGCGGCGAAGCCGGATTTTGCTGAGCCGCCAGCAAGGTCTGGAGTGCCTTCTCCTGCGCTGCGGTGCGATTGAACACCAGGGTGATTCCATTCATCGGGCTGCCGGAATCAAGCGTCCCAATGTCATTCGCCGCCAGCGCCCGCCCAGGTTTCGAACCCTGCAACACCGCCTGCGTCCCGCCGCTGATCGGGGCCGAAAGCCGCGCCGCCCGCTGCGCCAACCCCGCAAAACTCATCGAAAAAAGGACCGCCGCAGAGCTCACTGCGCGCAACGATCGGGAAATCTGCTTCATATCCAGGAACTCACTTCCAGGGTAGCCTCATTGCACAAGGCCGAATGTTGACGGAAACGTCAGTCCAGTAGACGCGGGTTTCAGAAACAAAGTTCCGGTCCAGTCCCCGCCACCTTTCAATCCCTTCATCTGGACGGGCTCAAGCACTCCGCCCTGCCCAAAATCAAACCTTTCACTTCGCCCAACCTTCACGACCTTTTGGGTGAGCGCTCTTGGCTATGAAGCCACCCATACGAGCGCTCACGCTGAATGCCGACCGCCTCAACCCCGCAAAACCCCCGCCAGGTCCTTTTGTCTGATCTTCCGCTGCTCTCCCGTCGCAAACGTCTTCACGGTCGCCACCCCGTCGCGCACCTCATCTTCGCCCAGGATCACAATGTGCCGCGCCACCCTGTCCGCCACCTCAAAACTCTTGCGCAATTTGAACCCCCCATCCCCTACCTCGGCACGCAAACCCTCCCGCCGCAACGCCCGCGCCAACGCCAGTGCCGCCGCATTCTGCCCCACTCCGAGCGGGGCCAGGTACACATCCAGCTTGACCTCTTTCGCCGGCGCACCGCCTGCGGCTTCCAGGTCCGCCTGCGCCTGCAACGTCAGAATCAGCCTGTCCTCCCCAATCGCAAATCCGATGCCCGGAGCCCGCGGCCCCCCCAGAATCTCGCTCAGCCCGTCGTACCGTCCGCCACCCAGCAAAGCATTCTGCGTCCCCAACCCCGTCATGACCGTGAACTCAAAGGTCGTCCGGGTGTAGTAATCCAATCCTCGCACCAACCGCGGGTTCACGTGGTACGCCACCCCGCAAGCGTCGAGTGCCGCTAGAACCTGCGCGAAGTGTTCCCGCGACTCATCCCCAAGGTAGTCCGCAATTTTCGGCAGAGCATTGATGATCTCCTGATCGCCCTCCTCTTTCGAGTCGAGCACCCGCAACGGATTCGTCTCCGCCCGCCGCTGGTTATCCGGACACAACCGGTCCTTCACCGGCGCCAACGCCTCCCGCAACGCTACGTTATAGCGCGTCCTGTCCTCCGCATTGCCCACTGAATTCAACTCCAGCCGCCACCCCTGCACCCCCAGCTCGTCCAGCAGCGACGCCAGCATCTCCAGCACCTCGGCATCCCGCAGCGGGCTCTCCGCCCCCGAACTCACCGGACCGATCACCTCCGCGCCAATCTGCCAGAACTGCCGGTACCGCCCCCGCTGCGGCCGCTCCCGCCGGAACTGCGGCCCGATGTAGTACAGCTTCTGCAGCCCGCCGCTCTCGCCCAGCTTGTGCTCGATATACGCCCGCACTACCCCCGCCGTCGACTCCGGCCGCAACGTCAGCGACTGTGAGGATCTGAAGAATGAGCCCGCAACCCGTTCGACCTGCACCTCTCCTATATCGAACGCTGGTGGTTTAGCACCGGCTGGCACTACAAGACGCAGCGGAGGACCGAACTTACGGAAATATTCAATGTCTCCACTCGGAGCAGGTACGCTCCGAATGTAGTCCTTAGCCTTTCGAAGAATCTCCACGCTTTCGGGTGTAACTTGCGCTCTGAAGCAGACCAGTTCCGGCTTTTCCGGGTTTCGCTTCCCGACTACGAAATCGACACCGATCTTCCGCAACTCTGGAACGCCGATGGTACTTTCCCGAATGGACCCTAACGCGAACTCCTTATTTTTCCAGGTCTCAACAAGGACCTGTTGCTCAAAACGCTCACCGTCCTCCCACGTAAACATTTCTTTGGAAACAATATCCGTCTCCTCGCCCACCCCCCGCGCAAACAGCTCGGTCGCCTCAAAAACCGGTGTCCGGATCTCCCCAAAGCCATACCGCGCAAACACAGCCCGCGCCGTCGTCTCCACCCGATTCCAAAGCGGCGTCTGGTCCGGCAACAGATCCCGCGTACCCCGCACAGCCTTCACAATCGAGCGCGGCTTGGCGCTTTCCCTCTCATTCATACGTTATTTCAGTGTAGAGGACGGACGCCAATCCGAAGCCTGCGCCGCCGTCATCCCGGCCGGAGGTGGGGGCGGCACCGGCGACCCTAAGGCGCCAGCATTCCACCCGCCAAATCGCTCCATTTCCATGTACCGCTCAAACTCCCGCTTTTTCAGCCGCGCATCGATCAGGAATCCAATCCCGATCGCAAATGGAATCAATCCTGCTGCCCCGCCGGAAAGCACCTCCCGCACCTGAACGATCATCGTCAGCGCCGCAAAAAACGCAAACAACCCCACCCCCACCGAAACCAGCACCATTCCCGCCCGTCGCGCCCCGGAGCCATCCTTCGGTCGCCCATGCGGCTTCGGCGCCGCCGGTGTCATCTGACCCGCGACCTGCGCCGCCTCTCTTGCCGTGGCCTGGTCCCAATCCGGTTCAACTGGCAGACCATGCGCGATTCTCGCCAATCGCTCCTGCGACTTGATCTCCAGGGAGCGCACACGCGCCCACGCGCCCGAAGCCACAATCCCCAGAATCATCGCGCAACCTGCCACCGGAATAATGAACGGGCTGTAGAACCAGCTTCCGTCCAGCATCGCCATCGCCAAAAGATCGAACACCATAACCACCTCCAACCCCGCCGAATCGCCGGCCCCGGGTCCATGTGCGCAGTAAGACCTCCGCCACCCCCGAAAGTTTCAACCCACCTCATGAAACTTTCCGCTATCGTCACGGTCATACCCCATCGCCAACATGCGCCAAAACTACGCATCTCCGGAAGGCTTCGAAACCCTCGTCCGCGAGCACGGGACCCTCGTCTTCCGCACCCTCCACCGCCTCACCGGCCCCGGACCCCACATCGAAGACCTTGCCCAGGAGGTCTTCCTCCGCCTCTACCGCGCACTCCCCGAATTTCGCGGCGATGCCCAACTCTCCACCTATCTCTACCGCATCACCGTCAACGTCAGCCAGGACGAATGGAAACGCCGCCGCAGCGACCGCGACCACATCTCCCCCATACCCGTACTGAACGGTACGGAGAGTCCCGACGCTCCTTCCGCCTGGCTTGAAAATCAGCCCGCCGGTGACTTCCAAGGCGAGCACACCCGCACCCCCGAACAACACCTCAGCGAAGCCGAGACCACCGCCGCCGTCGAAGCCGCCCTCCTTACCCTGCCTCCCGCTGAACGCGCCGTTCTCGTGCTTTTCCACCAGGAGGAACTCAGCTACGAGGGCATCGCCGCCGCTCTCAGCCTCCCCGTCAACACTGTCCGCACCCACCTCCACCGCGGCCGCAAACGCCTCGCCGCCCTCCTTCAGCAACGCCTCGCCCTCCCCGCCCGTCCAACAGGGCATCCAGTCGGTATTCAGCCCGCAAGTCCGAAATCACCCTTGGCCGTACCGAGGATTGCATGATGAATCGCAACAGCCACAACCCAGGCGTTCCCGCCCTCGAGCCCAACCCGAACCCGGCCCTCGACGCCCGCATCGCCCGCGCCCTGGCCCAGCCGCCCCGGGTCTCCATTCCCGCGTCCTTCGCGGCCTCCGTAGCTGCGCGCGCCACCGCTCAGCCCCTGTCCAGACCTGCCCTGTTTACGGGCTGGGGTCCACGCCTCGCCCTATTCTCCGGCGCCCTGCTCACCGCGGCCATGTTCGCCCTGGCCCCCCACGCCACGCCCACGCTCACCAGCCTGCCCTTCGACGCCGAACTCCTCCTCCTCGCCGAACTCAGCACCCTCCTCCTCTTCGCCAACCGCATCCTCCTCCGCGACTAACACCCTGGGTCACTAAGCACTAAGAAGCATCACTCCCATCCCCTCGGGCATCGCAAAGAGTATGTGTTTTCTGCCGCATTCTGCGTCAGAACCCAGGAGATCTGCACCATGCGTTCTACCCCGCTCGCCCTTGCCGCCCTTTTGTCCTTGCCGCTGACCCTCGCCGCCCAGACCCTCGCCGCCCAGACCCCCGCTGACCCGCAGCCCGGCACCGTCCCGGTTACCTCGCAAACTGCCGTTCAGCCTAATGGGGCTACGACCACCACCACCACGTCGGCAAGCGGCGCGCCCGCGACAAAGGCCGAACTCAAGGCCCAGCGCAAGCAACAGAAGCTGCAGGAAAACGCCGCCAAGAACAGCGCCAAATCCGCGAAGAACAACGAGAAAGCCGTGAAAGCGCAAGATAAAGCGACAGACGACGCTGAGAAGGCTCAGCAGCCTCACTAAAAGCAGCTCCCCGCTACTCCGCAGCCGCTCTCCGAGTCGAATACATCTCAAGCATGCATTTAGCACCGACGCAGTGCAGCTCGCCCCGCCTAAGAAGGTGGGCCGGGCTGCCTGGCGGAATCAACGTCCGCGTATCCACCTTGCGTAGAGCGTCAGCAACCCCAGCCAGACCGTCATCCCCGCTCACAAATCTCACCTGAGGCGCACTGGTTAGCGCGTACTCAAACTCAAATACCGCTTGTCCTCCGGGCGTGCCTCCCATTCCCGGCAGAATCACCGTATGTTCCCCGGCTAGCGCCTGGCCCTTCGTGCTCGCCTTGGGAGCTCCGGCAGCTGTGTTCGCAATATCCCCGACAGCTGCCCCCAGCTCCTGGTCAGCCCGCTCTCCCTGCGCAGCAAGCCGCAGGACGCGCGCCGCGTCCGCTCCCCTACCCTCTTTCTGCAGCAGCGCCCCAAAGTGCGCCCCGGTCTCCGCCCCATAGCTGTCCTCCCACGCCGCCCGTAGCCACGGTTCCGCCTCCGAGTAGTTTGCTTCCCGGTACAACACCCATCCATACGTGTCCCATGCCGAGACCAGTTGCGCCGTGCGCTCCAGGGCCGCCCGGCTCGCCACACCACCCTGTGACCGCGCACTCTCCGCGTTCAGGATCTGGATCGCCCGCCGCGCCGCCTCCTCCGCCACACGCAGGTTCAGGGAAGCGTCGGCCAAGGCATAGGCCGCGTCATTCAACTGCCCGGCATCCTGGCTTCCAGTTCCCACCGCCTGCAGCAACACACCGCCTTCGTCCCGCTTTCCCTCTCCTATCAACAGCGTGCCCAGGAGCAGCTTCAGTTGCAGACTGTCCGGCGACGCCGCCAACCCGTCCCGCAGAACCTTCTCTGCCCCAGCCTTATCGGTCTTTATCAGCAAACGCGCCAGAAGCGCCACCGTCCGTGCATCGCCTGGGTTCAACACCAACGCCGCGCGCAGCGTAGCCACCGCCTCTTCGTTTTTGCCCTGCGTCACCAGCACGACTGAAAGCATCTGGCTCACGAACGCCTCCGCCGGGTGCACCCCCAGCTCCCGCCGGAAGTCCGCCACGGCCTCGTCCAGCTTGCCTCCCCGCTGCGCAATCACACCATAGCTGCTCCAAAGCAACGCCTGCCGCTCATTCGCCTTTTTCGCCGCGTCCAGACTCGCCGTTGCTTGGTCAAACCTCTTCTTCTCGATGGCCGCGTCCGCCTTCGCCACCAGCTGCGCCGCTGCCGGGATGTCTAACCCAGCCGGAGGAGGCGCATGGCCCGCAGCCCCCGGCCGCGCCGCGCTGGTCAACTGCACCCAGGGCTCATGGTCGCCAATATCGTCCAGAAATTTCCGGTACGCCGCCCATTGCGCTACCGGCACCTTGGCCGCCGTGATCGCCAGCGTGCGCTCCGTCACCAAAACCTGCCCGTCCGCCGCCTTCTCCAGCTTGTACGTCCTGTCCAGCGTCGCAAAGTCTGTCCGCAGATGCTGCGCGTCCGGCAGATCCGCCCCAAATCCCGTCGGCAGCGCAATGCGCGACACCGCCGTATCTGTGCGCTTGCCTCCCAGCTCCACATCTTGGTCCGGCGCCGTTTTCCTCTCCGTCAACGGCAGATTCAGCCCCGGCTCCAGCGGGATAATCCGGTAATTCGGCCAGTCGCCATAAGGCGACTGCGCCAGATCAAATCCGAAATGCAACGGCTCCGCCGCATCCTCCAACTTCTCTGCCGCCGTGTTGCTCGCGTCACCACCCATCGCATCGGAACGCACGAAAAACGCCGCCACCTGGTCCCATCTTGCCGGTCCCACTGACTGAAAAGCCGTCCGGTAGCGCAGCTCCTGATCCCCGCGCAGGCTCACATCCACGTGCGCCTGCATCGCTCCCATCGCCGACAGCGTGCCCTTTGCCTCAAACCGGTTCAAAGCCGCAAACGGCAGATCGGCCGGCGTCCGCCGCAACTCCGCCTGGCCGTCCGGAGCGATCACCAGCGCCAGGCGATCCCGCAACGGCGCTCGCAGCATCCCAAACGGCGCATCCTCCGCGGACGTGTCCAACCAGGTCTCCCCGCGCGCCCCCTCGCCGGCCACCGTGACCACATGGTTGAACCACCCCGGCGACGGAACCGCCGCATCCACCTCCATCGCCGTCCCCACCAGCGCCGTCGACGCCTTTAACCCTTCCGCCCGCAGCAGAGCCACCAGCACCGCGTTCTTGTCATTGGAATTGCCATACAAACTCGCCAGAACCTCGCCCGCAGGGTGCGGCGCGTACTGCCCCGGCCCCCACGCCACATCGATCGACCGAACCTCCCCCGACACGTACCCGTCCAAAGCCCGAATTCTCTCTTCCGGCGTCTTCAGCCCATACACCACCTGATCTGCCCTGGCCTTCAATGAAGGTGTCGTCGCGGCGCTCGACCCCGCCAGTCCCCGGTACCACGCCCCCACCTCCCCCCAGTTGTGAAACGTCGTCCACAGAATTGGGGGCGTCCGCTCGGGATCCCCGCCCCCGCTATCCTCGTCCGCATCGTCCCCTTCCTCAGCCACCTGCGCGGCAGCCTGCCCCGCAGCTTTCACGGTCGGCTTCAGCTGCGACCCCGTCCACCGAAACACCTTCTCCCCGCCTTCTTCAGTCATCCCGGGCGGCAACTTCGGACTGCTCACCAGCACATTCCGCCCCGCCGGCACCCGCAACTCCACCTTGCGCTCCAGCACCACGGCATCCCCCAGCCGCACGTGCTCCGATCCCCAGAACTGCCCATCCGCCTCCGGCCTGGTGATCGTCGTGCGTACCTCCGACTCTACCCGGTCACCCACCGCCAGCCCTCGCGCGCCAATCTGCAACACATGAACATCGCCATACGCCGGCGCAATCTGCGCCACAGGCGCCGGTCCGTCCTGCGCATCTGTGGGCGGCGTATCCACCACGGTCCCGTTCGGCTTGCGCACCCGCAGGGACACTATCTCCACGCGGCGCGACTCCGTCGGGTAAACCAGACTCAGCACCAGCGCAGCCCGCCGCCCGGTCTCGTTCTGCACCCGAACCACCCGAGTCTCGACCTTCGTCCCCGTACCGTCCGCGTTGTACCGGTAGATCGTGTCCAGCCGCTCCACCACCAGGGGCTCGGCCGCAAAAGGATCCTTCGCGGCATGATCCTTCGTCACCGATGCCTGCGCACCGGACGTTTTCGCCGCGGCAGGTCGCCCACGCGGCGCTACCTGCGCAAACGCTCCCATCCCGAGCACTGCGGCGCAGGCCAATCCAAGAGAAATCGTGCGATGCATCGTGAAGCTGTGTATACCAGAAATCCGGCACACTCTAGTACCTACGCCCGGTTACTTTCCGTCCACAGGGCCTACCACAAAGGACCGATCCCTTAGCCTGTGCGCACCGCGCCGCCGCAGGCGCGCCGACGTGGCCTAGACGGAAGGGGTCGGGACCGTGGACGTGGCATGCGCGGGGACGCGGACCCACTGCATGCCAGCGGCCTTGGCGGACTGAATGCCGGCGTCGGCATCTTCAAAGACGAGGCAATCGCCGGGTGGGACATGAAGCAGGCGAGCGGCGGTAAGAAAGGGTTCGGGGTGGGGTTTACCCTGCGTGTAATCTTCGGCCGCAACGATGGCCTGAAAGCAATCGGCCATGTGGAGTGCCTCCAACGTGCGCTCGATCGTCAGGCGGGGCGAACCGGACACAATGGCCATGGGCAGGTGGCCGTGCTGCTTGGCCACGTGCGCGGCAACGTTCGCAATAGGATGCACCTGATCGAGCATGGTGAGATAAAGCTGCTCTTTGCGGTGAATGACCGTTTTGGGATCCATGGTGTAGCCGAAGCGCTCGTTCAGCATTTCCACGGTGCGAGGGAGGGGAATGCCGCCCCATTGCCAGAAGAGGTCTTCGGGAAAGTCTGCGCCAAACTCCCGCGCTGCCTGCTGCCACGAAATCAGGTGCAACGGCATCGAGTCGGCAACGGTGCCGTCCAGGTCGAAAAGATAGGCGCGGAAGTTGCCGGAGGGAATGGCGATCAGTTCGGTCACACTTTTAGTGTAGGTGGGCGCTGCAGGCGCTGTGTGAACGGCGTTGATGAGGTGATCCGGGGAACCTGGAACCGTTCAGGACGTTGCGGTCGAAGTGGTGTTCGAGGTCGAAGCGGGGCGGAGGCGCGGGCCAAACTGTTTGGCGAGGAAGTCGACCAGCAGGGCCAGAAAACCGCCAATGGCAGTGTTGAGCAGGCGAAGGTCAGCGGCGGTGCGCTCCGAAAAGCCGCCGAAAGCAAAAAGGAAGACCGTGTAAAGCGTAAGAAAACTGGAAAACAGGGCGTAGTTCACAGCCTGCAGGGCAAAGCAGACAAAGGCGGTGAGGAGGATCAGAAGGAAATAGATCCAATGGGGAAAGGGTGCGTGCACAATAGCCAAAAAAGCGCAGAGGGCGGCGCCCACCATGGTGCCGGCAGTGCGTGCGATGCCCCGGCTCAGGGTATTGGCCCATTTTGGCTTCAGCACCAGGAGCGCCGTCATGGGCGCCCAATAGCCGTTGCGCCAGTGCAATGTCCTGTATAGCGCGGTGCTGAGGCCGAGCGTAATGACCAGCTTAAGCACGTAGCCATTCGTTTCGGCGTTCCAGCGGAGCTCGCGCTGTAAGCACAACCAGAGTTGGCCGGCGCGGGTGCGAATCTGGCGCAGCACGGGAATGGGTGGGGGAGGGTTGTTCCTGTCGTGACGATGCAGCAGGCGAAATGCGCTGAAAAGCAGCATTTGCAGGGCGCCGCCGACAATCACCATGGCGGTCCTGCCCAGGGCGTAGTGGACCCCCTGGGTAAAATAGCTGGAAATCACGACGTAGACCGCGCATTGCTGGCCGATCCAGCTGGCTGTCGGATCGAGTCCGGTCAGCAGGCCGTAGTTCAGGGCTGCGGCACCGCAGAGCAGGAGAACAACTGGCGTCCAGTGCGCGCCAAGGCTTCCGGCGAGCGTAGCCGAGGCAATGCCCAGCGTCAGAAGGCCCATGCTGAGCAGCGTGGAGGACAGGGCCTCATGGAAAACAGCGAAGCCAACCGTAAAGGCGGCTCCGGCGGCGATGGAGCCGGCACCGGCGTGACCGCTGACCTGGCCCAGCAGCAGAGAGATCGCGACGGCCAGGGTGGCCTCGACCGCTGGGTACGGTGTGCTCTTATTCCAGGGGAAAAGGGTCGTATCTTCAGATATTTCACGGAGGCGGAGCATGATTTACGATGCCGCGGTCAACCGCGAACGAAGAGGACCCCTGGATGCAAAGGAAAGCAGGTGTTCAGGCCTGTGCGGCTTCCGCTCGACTAAACTCGATGCCGTTTGACGGCGCTTCGTTTCCGAAAGCAGAGACCGGTGTATCGACGATCGCGTCGACCGTGGAGGCCGACATCGTCATTCCGGTAATTGCCTCGGCGTCGGCAACCGCTTGCTCCAGGGCAAGCCCGGGAGTTCCCAGGCTGGCGGCTTTGGCAACAGCCGCCGGAACGCGCTTGAGCTGGAAACAGGAGCGGCAGAAGACAGGGCGGCCCTGCGTTGGCTTGAACGGTACGGTAGTTTCCACGCCGCAGGCAGAGCATTCCGTTCGGGTTTCCGTCCGCGAAAGAGGCAGAGCAGCAGCGGCTACCGCGCCGTCGGTCGAGCGACCGAGGCCGGCCCGCTTGGCCTTGCACAGTTTGCACCGTTTGGGGTCGTTCTTGAACTGGCGATCGGAGAAGAAAAGCTGTTCGCCAGCTGTAAAGATGAAGTCGTTTCCGCAATCGGAACACTTCAGTACGCGATCCGTGAATTCCATAGCACCCTCTCCCACCGTGGGACAAGGCGTGAGCCGCAGACAGAAACTCGACAGGTGTGTCTGTGCATCAAGCCTGTGATCATTGCATATATGCAGGGGCCCGAGCCGAGCGTGATGAGGATCACACTTGGATGAAATGACGAAGAGGGGGCGGTAACCCACCCCCTCTCTGCGGTTTTCTTGCAACCTTGAGAGAGCTTAGTCCTGCTCCTTGCGAATCTTCTTGCGATTACGTTTGCGCGCAAGAGCTTCCTTGACGCGGCGTTTTTCGCCTGGCTTCAGATAGAAGGAGTGACGCTTGACCTCTTTGATGATGTCTTCGGTCTGTACTTTGCGCTTGAAGCGACGCAATGCGTTCTCGAGCGGTTCGCCTTCTTGAACTCGAACTTCTGCCAAATGAAATACACCTCCAAACCTGGCTGTGTGGCCGTCATTAAGAATACCGCCGATAGAAGGCATCTGAACACATTTCCTCCCCACAAAATGGTTTAAACAGCAGTGTTACGGCTTTCGACGACATCTACGTCCAAAGCCGTAGGCAAAGAGTGCTGCTGTGTGCATCCGCAAGACGCTGGCCCCAGGCTTGCGGGAAATCGCATGTGCAACGTGCCCGCGCTTGAGAGCGAAACGGCCGCCCTATCGCAGGCGGCTGAGCGTGCCCTGGTCGGGCTGGCCGTTGAAATGCACGGTGAGGGCTTCCGCGAAGGCGTTGGGCAAAGCGGTTGCAGCCTGGGCGAAGAGAGTCATAGAAGAGTGGAGTTTCAGATCGTCAGGGTAGGGAAATGTGCTGGATACGGGCTTCCTGGCCTGGTTCACGAGCTCAGTGCACTCGGTCAGACGAGCGCCAAGAACCGGGTGCTGAAGGTAGGCGCGAGCTTCCGCCAGGTCGCCGATGGCGTAATGCTGGGCCATAGAGCTGGAGCCTAGACCGGCGATCTGCGGGAAAATAAACCACATCCAGTGGGAGCGCTTTTGCCCGACGGCCAGTTCCCTCCGCGCCCCGGCGTAACTCTCGGCCTGGGCTTCGAGAAAACGTCGGAGATGGAAGGGATCGTCCTGCGACATGTCGAATTCGATGCACGAGTTCCGAAAGCAGCTAGGCGGGGCAAACCCGCCGGGCCACCAAGGCAAACACTTCAAGTAACACCTGAACCCCTGTTTACTCCCGTGGTTCATCCCGGCACCGCATCGCTCGCCCCTCACGGCGCGTCCAATGCCCGTGACCGCACCCACGCTGCTGCACGGCCTGCTCGTTCTCGCCGCCGCAGCCATCCTTCTTCTTCTTGGGCTGCGGTTCTGGAGGCACATGGCCATCGCAAGCTCGCGCAAAGAACCTATTCCCGCTCCTACCCAAGACATCTTCGCCCCTGAGTCCGGCTGGGAAGCCGGCCAGCGCGAAACTGCCGTCTTTGCCGGAGGCTGTTTCTGGGGCGTCCAATCTGTCTTTCAGCGTGTCAAGGGCGTTCTGGAAACCTACGTCGGCTATACCGGCGGCTCAGCCGAAACCGCGGACTATCGTTCCGTTTCGACGTATGACACCGGCCACGCCGAAGCCATCGAGATCATTTACGACCCCGCCCGCGTCAGCTACGGTACCCTTCTCCGCGTCTTCTTTTCGGTTGTCCACGATCCCACGCAAAAAAACCGTCAGGGTGCCGACGTCGGCACGCAATACCGCTCCGCCATCTTCTACACGTCGGAGGCTCAGCGCGATGCCGCCCAGGCCTACATCCGGCAACTCGACCAGACCGCCATCTTTCCCCGCCCCATCGTCACCGACGTCGACCCACTCGACCAGTTCTATCGGGGCGAAGACTACCACCAGGACTACGCCCTGAAAAATCCTCACAACCCCTACATCCAGGTCTGCGACATCCCCAAGATCGCCTCCCTCGGCCAGCAGTTCCCCGATCTCTTCCAGGAGTACACTCTCTCCCGCTGAGAGTAAGCCCCGTTTGCGGGTGCAGTTTTGGAAGCTGCGGCCAAGGCGAAACAGCAGGTGTAGCGCTTAAACGGGCTCGCCTGCACAGCGTGTTTTCCAGCGTTGGGTTATCGTTCAAGGCGGCAGCGGCGATCGACCAACGAAGACGCTCTGTGATTCCAAAAACCGGTCGATATCACCCTTTTGGCATCCCTTATGCCCCAATTTCGCCATCCCCGTATCCTCACCGCAAGCCATCCACGCCCACTTACCCCGCGTCCAATCAACACTCTCTCGCCACGCCGGGCTTACGCCGCCCCCGCAGGATGGATTTACCGTTGCTGAAAACTCGCCTCCCGCTCTCTGTCACCTCTATTCTCCTCGCGGCAACCCTGCCGAGTCTCGGCGTTCGGATGCACGCTCAGGCGACCACGGCCGGCCCGATTGTCACCGGTCAGCAGGCCGCCCAGGAGATTGGCGGGAAAACCCAGCAGACCGCTGGCCAACAGTCCGGAACCGGCAGCAAAGACGCCCCGCAGGGCAAGCAGCAAAATGGAAAAGACAGCACTTCTTCTTCCAAACCTGCCGGCACCGCAGAGGAGGATGCCGCCTCCACCACGAAACTTCGCCTGACCCCCACCGACCCCTCCGTAGCGCCAACAGATGTTCCTAAAAACCGCCCGGTTATCGGTCTTGCCCTCGGCGGAGGCGCCGCCATCGCCCTCTCCGAGATCGGCACCATCCAGTGGCTTGAAGAGCACCACATCCCCGTCGACGTCATCGCCGGCACCTCCATGGGTTCCATCCTCTCCGCGCTCTACTCCACCGGCCACACCCCCGAGCAGATGCGCCACGTCCTCACCGGCGACGAGGTCAGCCGCGTCTTCCGCCTCAGCGCCAGTTACGCCAACCTCGATTACCGCCGCCGTGAGGAAGACCGGGATCTCCCCAACGGCATCGCTGTCGGCCTGAAACACGGCGTCTCCCTGCGCAACAGCCTCCTTACCGATACAGGCCTGAACGAGCTCCTCGACAAGGAATTTCTCAACTACAACGACCAGACCGACTTCAACAGTCTTCCCATCCCCTTCCGCTGCCAGGCCACCGACCTCACCGCGGCCCATACGGTAACCTTCGCCCGCGGCTCACTCCCGGATGCCGTGCGCGCCTCGGCTTCCATCCCCGGCATCTTCCAGCCTTTTGAGCTCGCCGGTCATGAATACGTCGATGGAGCCATCCTGGCGAACTTGCCCACGCCCCAGGTGCGCGCCATGAAGGCCGACGTGATTATCGCCGTCAGCCTTCCTCTCGAGCCGGTCGGCAAAGGCGACCTTGATTCCATCCTCGGCGTTCTTCAGCGCGCCTTTGCCGTCGGCATTGAGGCCAACGAAGCCCAGGCACGCAAGCTCGCCAACATCCTCATCGTTCCCGAGGTCAAAGGCTTTAGCGCCAACGACTACCTCAAAACCGATATGCTCGCCCGGCGCGGCTATGATGCCGCTGAAGCTCACAAGGCCGAACTCCTCCAATACGCCTTGAACGACACCGACTGGGCCGCCTATCTCGCCCATCGCCGTTCCAAAGAACGCCCTCCCGCCGGCACCGTCCTCCAGGTCAAAGTCAAAGCTTCCACGCCGGCCCTCACGGACTATGTCCAGCACATCTTCCAGCCCGTCCTGAATCAGCCGGTCGATACCGGGAAGGTCGAAGCCCTCCTCGCCAGGATCCGTTCGGACGGCCGTTATAACGCCGACTACACCGTCGGCTACGACAATGCCGACTCCAACCGCCCCATCCTCCTCGTCTCCGTAGAAGACAAAAAAACTGGCCCGCCCTCCCTCGATCTGGGCGCCAATATCGCCGCCCAGACCGCCGGCGTCACCCGAGCCACCCTCTCCACCGTCCTTCTCTGGCAGGACCTCGGCAGTCTCGGCTCTGACGTTCGCGTTAACGTCGACGTTGGCTTCGAAACCCGCGTCGAGGGCGAATATTACTGGAAGCCAAGCCCCTACTCCGGCTTTTTCGTTGCTCCCCGCGCCAACATCACGCGCGAGCCCTTCTACATCTACCAGGGCAACTATCGCATCTCCGAGCGCCAAAGCCAGTTCTACGGCCCCGCTGCCGACGTGGGCTGGACCGACGGCCGCTTCCAGGAATTGCGCGCCGGCTGGACCTTTCAGCGCGTCTCATGGTTCCCCACGACCGGCGCCGATACCCTTCCCAACTACTTCGGCAACTCCCAGAATGCCCACATTCGCTATATCTTCGACAACCAGAATCGAGCGTTAGTCCCGCACTACGGCATCCGCTCCGCCACCAGCATCGGCTACCTCTTCGACACCACCGGAAACCCCACCGCGCCGCAGATTCAGTCGGATTTTGCCCTGGCGCACGAACTCGGCCACGGCCCGAAAAAGATCAGCTCCGACATCTTCCTATTCAACGCTGAGGGCGGCACCATGTTCGACCGCAACGTCGCCCAACCCTTCCGCTTTACCCTCGGCGGCCCCCTCCGCGTCAGCGCCCTCGCCATTGACCAGCTTCGCGGCACCGACTACTTCCTCGTCACCCCAGGCTATCTTCACCGGCTCGCTACACTACCCGCGCCTCTGGGGCAAAGTATCTACTTCGGCGCTACCTATGAGGCCGGCCAGATGCGCGCCCCCGGCCAGGAAACCGTCACCCGCCAGGATATCTACTTCGGCCTTATCGCCGAAACACCCCTGGGCGTCATCACCATTGCGCCTTCCATCGGCGA
>CAXUDN010000053.1:0-3335 GCA_964249715.1 uncultured Acidobacteriaceae bacterium | reverse complement strand
AACCGCCGCCGCATCGTCCCAACCACACCCAGGAGACCCGTTCCCAAAAGTGCAATCGAAGAGGGCTCAGGCGTCGCCGCTGTCGTCGTCGACCCGAAGCCCAGATCGAGAACCAGAACCTGACCCGTGGTCGCGGATAATCCTTCAAAATTGATAAAAACACCATCGGAGGTGAACGAGATCGCGCTGTCAGGAATCAGGAACGTCGACAGCGGATCCACCGTCACGGAACTGATCCCTGGATCCGTACTGACGTCCGTGAATTCGAACCCATTGAAACTTACACCGGTACCGCCGCCAAAGGTCTGCGGTGTATCGTCAACAATTGAAATCTGGCTAGACGCGAGCGTAAACGTCGCGATAGTGGCGATATTTCCCATCGCCGGGACCGTAAAGTCACCAAGGTCGTCATAGGTCGTCGTAGCGGTCGGATACGCGTAGACAACATGAATCGAGTCTCCCAAAAGATCGGCACGAGCAGCCACAGGAAGCACAAGCAAACCTGCCGCAACAGCAAGAAGCAAAGAACGCATAGGTGTTTCTCCTAAAGAAGTGCAATCGAAGACTACTACAACTTAGGAGCTAGGACGCCCGCAATCATTGGGCCGCGATAGAAACTTTAGTAACCACCTAAACGCCGGCTATGCATCGAGCAGTTTGCGCAACCGGAAGGTAAACACCGCACTTGCAGTTAACGCCCCGTATCCAACCGCTGCGCCAATCGCTCCGGTAACCCCGCCGCCCGGATCGCCGCCTGCGCTCCAGCAACGTCGTACTCCACCCGTCGAAAAGTCACCGTTCGTGCGTCGTTGTCATACAAAGCAAACGCCGCCCGCGCATTTCGGTCCCGCGGCTGACCCACACTCCCCGGATTGACCAGGGACCGCGTCCCGTTCTCGATCCGCAGCATAGAACCGCCGCTCTCATCAAAGGCCGGGCGCAACTCTTCCCAATCCGCATCATGCTGCAGAAACGCACCCTGCACATGCGTGTGCCCGAAAAACGTAAGTGCCGTGCCCATCCGCTGCAGAGGCATCCACGCATCCCGCATCGACAAAATATAGTGGTCCTCATCCAGCGGCGACCCATGCGCACAGGACGCGCCGCCCCCCGTCTCGATCGGCCCCTTCGGAACCTCCTTCAACCAGTGCAGGTTCTCCGCCGACAATGCCGCCTGCGTCCACAGAGCCGCCTGCGCCGCCACCGGATTGAACCCCTGCGAGCTCGTCAACCCAGCGCACACCCGGTCATGATTTCCCCGCACATTCACCACCGCGCACGCCCGCAGCAGCTCGATCACCTCGTTCGGATTCGCCCCATACCCCACGGCATCGCCCAGATTCCACACCGCGTCCACCTCGCCCGCCGCAGAGAGAACCGCTTCCAGTGCCTGCAGGTTGCCATGGATATCCGAAAGTACAAGCGCGCGCATGAGACGAGGGCCAGTCTACTCCTGAGGCAGTGGGTAGTGCTTAGTAGCTACAGCCAAGTGCCGCAAAGCAGGAATCACCGACCGACACAGCCCCCAGCCACTAGCCACTAGCCACTGCCACCCTCAAAGGCTCATCCCGCCGCGTTCGCATTGTCGGCGCCGCCGCCAGCAGCCCCTGCGTATACGGATGCTGCGGTCGCGTCAAAATCTCGCGCGCCGCCCCCACCTCCACGATTTCCCCGTGCCGCATCACCGCGATCCGGTCCGCCACCTGCCCTACCACCGCCAGATCGTGCGAAATAAACAGCAGGGCCAGCCCATAATCCGCCCGCAACTGCTTCAGCAACGCCAGGATTTGTGCCTGCACCGTTACATCCAGCGCCGTCGTCGGCTCGTCCGCAATCACCAGCCGCGGCCGATTGATCAGCGCCATCGCAATGGAAATCCGCTGCCGCTGCCCCCCGGAAAACTGGTGCGGGTAGTCCTTTAGTCGCCTCTCCGGGTCCGGCAAACCCACCGCCTGCAGCACCTCCAGCACCCGCGTCCGTACCTCCGCCCGCGATGTGCGCGGCGCATGCGCCAGCACCGCCTCTCCTACCTGCCGTCCCACCGGCATCACCGGATTCAGCGCCGTCATCGGCTCCTGAAAGATCATTGCCACACTTCGTCCCCGCTGCCGCCGCATCGCCTCGTCCGCCAACCCCAAAAGCTCCAGATCCCCACCCTCGCCACCGCTCTCTCCCTTCCGCCACCACTTCCGTGGCGAACCCCCACGCTTCTTTGCGTCCTTTGTGTTCGGCGTTTCTCCCCCCGCCACGGATCCTCCCCGCAGCCAAACCTCCCCACCCACCTCCGCCCCCACCCCCAACAACCGCATCACCGCCAACGACGTCACGCTCTTCCCCGACCCCGACTCGCCCACCAACCCCAACGTCTCCCCCGACCCCACCGCGAACGAAACCCCCTTCACCACCTCCTGCCCGCCGAACCGCACGCGCAGATCCCGCACTTCCAGAAGCCGCGACGAACCCACATCTTTACCCATACCATTCGAGCATAGCGAACGGAGCTACACTGACCTCCCATGCGCCTCACCCTTCTCGCGCTCACTCTTCTCATCACAATGACCGCCCACCCCCAATGGACCCTCCAGGACGCCCACACCACCGCCGACCTCCGCGGCATCGACTCCCTCGGTGGCGGCGTCGCCTGGGCCTCAGGCTCCAACGGCACCGTCCTCCGCACCGAGGACGCCGGCTTCGTCTGGCAACTCTGCGCCATCCCACCCAACGCCGAACACCTCGACTTCCGCGCGGTCCAGGCCTTCGACAACAACACCGCTATCGTCATGAGCAGCGGCAAAGGCGACCTCTCCCGCCTCTACAAAACCACCGACGGCTGCCAAACCTGGAAGCTCCTCTTCACCAACCCCGACAAAGACGGCTTCTGGGACGCGTTCCTGATGAACCGGTATGAATTCGATGGCACACTTCTCGGTGATCCGGTTCGAGGAGCTTTCTCGGTATGGACGACACGAAACAAGGGTCAGTCGTGGACAAGAGAGCGTTCACCGGGTCTCGTAGCTCTGCCCGGAGAGGGCGCATTCGCTGCCAGTAATACATCCCTCTGCATTGACGATCATGGTTTCAGCCACTTCGGCACAGGTGGAGCGAACCAGGCTCGCATCTTCTCTAGCAAGATGCCCAGCGGTGAGTCTCAGGCGACACCCGTGCCCATGGCTGCAAGCTCTCCAGGAGCTGGCATCTTTTCGATCGCGTTTAAGACCTACCTCACCAAGGATGTGATCGGGGCTGCGCACTTCATTGCGGTTGGAGGCGACTACACGAAGCCTTCCGAACAGCGCGGAACCGCCGCCTTCAGCGTTGACGACGGCCATACCTGG
>CAXUDN010000052.1:0-25077 GCA_964249715.1 uncultured Acidobacteriaceae bacterium | reverse complement strand
AAGTAGTTCAGCATCTTCTCGGTGTGCTTGAAGTCCGCAATCACACCGTCTTTCATCGGCTTGATAGCGATGATGTTGCCCGGCGTCCGCCCCAGCATCTCCTTGGCTTCCTTGCCGACCGCCTCCACCTCATTCGTCACCCGGTTCACCGCGATGATCGAAGGCTCATTGACGATGATGCCCTTGCCCGCCGCAAACACCAGCGTGTTGGCCGTGCCTAGATCTATCGCCAGATCGCTCGAGAACAGCGAAAAGATCGAGCGCATATTGCTGACGCGGCCCGTGCGCGTCTGAAATGAGTTTGAAGCCATGGAATGCGTTGTTCCTGGAGAACCTTTCCCTTATTGTACGGTGCCGCCGCTCAGGCCCTCGTCGGCCGCTCCGCAACCGTCCTCAATTCGCCAACCCAGCCCATCTTCACACCCGCACGTCTCCACAGCAGGCTCACACAATGTGCCGCTACCAGCAAATCCAGAGGCGTTCGAAAGCGTGGATCGGCGTTCGTCACGAGGAACGGCAGAACATACAGCACAACCAGCACCATCACCAGCGTATCGCCATGCCACCACTTGGCTCGATGTCGAACCCAACACCACAGCACCACCCCCAGCCAGCAGGGAACAAACAGCGCCAGCAGTCCCTTGGCGAATCCGGAAGGGGAAAGCAGCGGATGCACCTTGGTGTCCGGTCGAAGCAGCGTAAACAGCTTCACCCCGGCGAGTTCCATCTCCGCCCCGGGCCGGTGCAGCGCGAAGGCACGCGCCTGCACCCTGTAGTACGGGTCCAGCGCCGCGGAGTCCGGCATTAACCCGGTCATATCCACACGGTCCGCTGCGAGCGCCGGCACAATGGACGGCTCAGCGTTCAGGTGCTCCAGCAGGGCGGCCTTGCTGTACGGATTGTTGCCGGCAAACAGGTTGTAAGGCCCATTTCCAGGCGTTCGCACCGAGCGGTACGCCATCATGCTGCACGCCGGATAGGTCAATCCTGCTACAGCGAGCAGCACACCGCCTGCTTTCGCCATTCGAGCCCACCGATGCCCGCCAGGCACCCTTGCAGGCGCTATCCCCTGCGCCCACCAGAGGGCGAGCCCAAGCGCCGGCAGCAGACTGACGAAGTTCGGCCGGTCAAAGCAGCCATAAGCCCATGCAGCCCCCAGCAGGGCGCAATTCATCCATCCGGCGCCCCGTTGCAACACCCGCAGAGCCGCGAGGGCAATCAACAGCAGCAGCAACGTACTGAAAGCAACGTCCCACACCTTCATCACGCTGCTCACCAACTCTGGATCCATTTCGAGCAGCACCATTCCCACCAGTGCTGCCCTTGCACTCGCCCCCAACCGCCGCATCACTGCCCAGAGCACCAGCGCCAGCAGAACATGCAGCACCGCCTGCTCAGCCACCAGCCCATACGCCGGGTGCCCTGGCGTCAGCAGCATCCCCAGAGCCACCGTAAGCGGGTACCCGGAGGGGGTAAAGTGCTGGCGAATCACGCCGGTGTTGGCCATCTCGAGGGCATCAATCCAGTAGCCCGGCATAGGCAAGCCAAAGGGCATTCGAAGCACGGCCCAAACTGCGCTGAGCACGGGCACGAGCAGTAAAACAGCCCGGTACGGCCTGTTGCGGTGATCGTCAGCCCAACTCAACCCTCCGCGTTCCCCACTCAAAAGCGAACTCCTTCCACCAAACCTATTTCCTCGCAGCACGAACCAGGCTTTCGCCTCGAAAAAGCACGCCAGTCTCACACGCATCGAACTCCGTTACGATACACATGGAAAGGCAGTTTCGATGATCATCGGTGTACCCAAGGAAGTGAAGGACCACGAAAGCCGCGTCGCCATCACCCCCGCCGGAGCCAAAGCGCTCACCGAGGCCGGCCACAAAATCCTGATCGAGCACGACGCCGGAGAACTCTCCTCCTTTCCCGACGACGAATACCAGGCCGTTGGCGCAGAGATCGTCGGCGAGGCATACAACGTTTGGCGCAACGCCGACATGGTCGTCAAGGTCAAAGAGCCCACCAAAGGGGAGTACTTCCACTTCCGCGAGGATCTCACTCTCTTCACCTACCTCCACCTCGCGCCCCTCACCGAACTAACGGACTACCTCATCGACAAAAAAGTCACGGGCATTGCCTACGAGACCGTCCGTGACCGCTTCGGTTCCCTCCCGTTGCTCACGCCGATGTCCGAGGTTGCCGGCCGCCTCTCTGTGCAGATCGGCGCCGCGTACCTGCAAAAGGAACACGGCGGGCGGGGCGTCCTCCTCGGCGGCGTCCCCGGCACCCTGCCCGGCAACGTCACTATTATCGGCGGCGGTATTGTCGGCACCAACGCAGCGAAGATGGCACTTGGTCTGGGCGCCAAAGTTACCATGATCGACCTGAACCTCAACCGGCTGCGCGAACTCGACGACATCTTCGCCGGCCGCGTCTTCACCCTCGCTTCCAACAGCTACAACATCGAGCGCGCCGCGTCCGAAGCCGACCTTCTTATCGGCGGCGTTCTCATCCCAGGTCACGCCGCGCCCAAGATCGTCACAGCGGGTATGGTCAGCAAAATGAAAAAAGGCGCTGTGATCGTCGATGTTGCCATTGACCAGGGCGGCTGTATCGAGACCGCCAAACCCACCACTCACTCCGATCCCAGTTACCTCGTAGAAGGCGTCGTTCACTACTGCGTCACCAACATGCCCGCCGCCGTGCCCAACACCAGCACCCTGGCTCTCACGAATGCGACCTTTCCGTATGTTATGAAGCTTGCCAACATGGGCGCCAAACCCGCCATCGCGCAAGATCCCGGCATCGCAGAAGGCGTCAACACCATCGATGGCAAGCTTACGTACAAGGCAGTTGCCGAAAGCCAGAACCGCGAGTACACGCCCATCAATTCACTGTTCTAAGGGACCGCGACGCCCGATCGAGAAGACGCATTCTGTCTCTCGACCGGGCGAAGCGGAGGAAACGACTGTCAAGGCTGTTTGGCTGAACTGTCCGCGGTCAAACCGCGCTGTTTCAGCAACGGAGCAACATTCGGCTTGCCCCCCAGCCAGCGTTCGTACATGGTTTGGAGGTCCTCGGTGTTGCCGCGCGAAAGCACCATCTGCCGAAAGCGGTCACCATTGGCACGGGTCAGCCCGCCATGGTCAAGGAACCACTGAAAGGCGTTATCGTCCAGGTTCTCACTCCAAAGATAGGCATAGTAGCCAGCCGCATAGCCATTGGCCCAGATGTGAAGAAAATAACTGGAGCGATATCGTGGCGGAACCTGCGCCATGGCGAGACCCGTCTTTTCGATAGCACTCTTCTCAAACACATCCACATCCTGCAACGGTGCGCTGGCCGGCAGTAAATGCCACTGCATGTCCAGCTCCTGTGCAGCCAGCGCTTCCACGGAGGCATACCCCTTATTGAAACCCTCAGCATTTTTCAGCTTCTGGAAGAGCGTTGGGGGCATGGGCTGCCCGGTCTTGTAGTGAATTGCGTAATGCTGAAAAACTTTCGGATACGTGGCCCAATGCTCGTTGAACTGTGAAGGGAACTCCACGTAGTCCCGAGCGGTATTCGAGCCGGACAGGCTGGGGTAGATCGTATCGGCGAAGATGCCGTGCAGGCCGTGGCCGAACTCGTGAAACATCGTCGTAACATCCTCGAAGCTGATCAACGCGGGCTGCCCCGGTGCGGGCTTTTGGAAGTTGGCGACGTTATAGATAACGGGCAGCGTTCCGAGTAGCGTCGATTGATTCACGAAGTTGTTCATCCACGCGCCGCCGTTCTTGTTGTCGCGCTTCCAGTAATCGAAATAGAGCAGCGCCAGCGGCTTGTCGTTCACATCGAAGCACTCGAACGTACGAACGTCGGGGTTATAGACAGGGAGATCGTGACGCTCTTTAAAGGTGACGCCGTAGAGTTGGTTGGCAGCGTAGAAGACGCCGTCCTGCAACACGCGATCAATCTCAAAGTAGGGCTTGAGCTCGTCGAGATTCAAGTCGTACCGCGCCTTGCGTACCTGCTCGGCGTAGAAATTCCAGTCCCACGGCTGTAACTGAAAGCCGCCATGCTGCTGGTCGATCACTGCCTGAATGTCGTGTGCCTCGCCGCGCGCCTTCGCGACCGCTGCGGGTACCAACGCATTCATGAAACTGATGGCAGCGTCAGGAGTTTTCGCCATCTGGTCCGTCAGCGCCCAGGAGGCGTAGTTCGGGAATCCGAGCAGCGCGGCCTTTTGCGCCCGCAACTGCGCCAGACGAGCGACCGTCGCACGCGTGTCATTGTCGCCACCACGCTCAGCGCGCAGCAGCGAATTCTGCATCAGTGCCTCGCGCGTCGTTCGGTCGGAGAGGTTCGTCAGGTCGGGCTGTTGCGTCGTGTTCTGCAGCGGGATCACGAAACCAGTCTCGTCGCGCGATAGCGCCGCACGCCCGGCTGCATCGAGCTGCTCGGGTGCAAGGCCGGCAAGTCTGGAGGCATCGGATGTGGTGTAGGCACCGGCTTTGGCTGCCGCAAGCAGCTTGTTGGTAAAGGCGGTCTCCAGAACCGATTCTTCCTCGTTGAGCTTTTTCAGCTTGGCCTTGTCCGCTTCATTCAAGCGGGCTCCCGCCTTCACAAATTGCAGGTAATCCCATTCGAGCAAACGCATCGATTCAGGATCGAGATGCAGCGTGCTGCGCTGCTTGTACACCGCTTCCAGCCGAGCAAAGAGCTTTGGGTTCAGGTTGATGTAGTCGCTTTGCGCAGCCAGGGCAGCGGCTTCGGCCTCCTGCACCTTCTGCAGCACAGGATTGTTGTTCGCCGAGGTGATGGAGGTGAATACCATCATCACGCGATTCAGCAGTTGACCGGAGCGCTCGGTGGCGATCACCGTATTCTCAAAGGTCGGTGCTCCCGAAGCATTGGCAATCGTGTCGATTTCGCGCCGCTGCTCGGCCATTCCCGCTTCGATCGCAGGCTGGTAATCCGCATCGGTGATCTTGTCGAAAGGGGGCGCCTGAAAGGGCAGTGCACTCGGCGCGTAGAAGGGATTGGATGGACCGAAGGCTGATTTCCCTTGGGCCTCTGTTGCTTTCGGGGTCAACGTCAGGCCTGTACCTAGAATCGCTGCCATCGTGACACCCCTCCAACGTTTCATTTTCATCAAGAAATCTTCTCCCCTGCTGAGTCGTGCTCAGACGATCAATCTGTACACCGATACGACACGATGCCTCGCCGCAGATGCAGCTTCGGTGGACGAACCTCACTTCAAGACTACGCATGTTCTCGGTGAGTTCGTACCTCTCGTGACCCCAGCGTAAACTCCTAGCCATGGGCAGCGAACAAAGCCGGCGCGCTTGGATCATCGGCCTCTTTGCGTGCCTTCTCGTCCTATTCCTCGCGTTCGGCACCCTGAACGCCTTTAACAAGCCCGTCCTCGATCCCAAATCTCCGGTCGAGACCCTCGTCTTCCTTGCTCTCTCCATTGTCGCCTTTCTGCTCTTCGTCGGCGTTCTCGTGGTACTCGTTCGCAATCTGCTCAAGCTCTACGCCGACCAGCGCAGCCGTGTTCTCGGCACACGTCTGCGTACGCGCATGCTGTGGGGCGCGGTCTTTGTTTCGCTTGTGCCGCTCGCATTCATGTTCGCTTTTAGCTACCTGCTGATGAACCGCGCGGTCGACCGCTGGTTTTCTCAACCCGTCACGGAAATGCGCGACGACGCGGACGGCATGCTCAACGCGCTCACCCACTACGCGGCCACCAACGCGCGCTCTGAAGCCGACACCCTTGCCGTCGAACTCGCCGATCTTCCGCCCTTCCGCAGCGGTTCCGTCAACCGTCGTTCGGCCGCAGACCTCGGCCCCGTGCGGCGCGTCATTCAGGCCCACGATCTCACCCTCCAGGGCGGCTTCACGGTCGTATTTCACGACAGCACCCCAGTGGCGGCGTACCGTCTTCCCGGGACGACCCATGAAGGGCAGTCGGCCACAGATCTTCCCTCGCCCGCTGCGGCCCGCGCCATTCTCGATGCCGCCGAGACCAACGAGGGCGCCCTCACCCGCCTCGCCGGAACGGATTACACCCTTGCCACGGCCGCGCTGCGCAACGGCGGCCTCGTCGTCGTAGGCCTTCCCTTCCCGCAGGACGTCGCGCAGATGAACGTGCGTCTCGGCCAGGCCGCCCAAACCTACTGGATCGTGTTCCGTGAGCGCCGCCAGGTACGCACCCTTTACACCGGACTTCTTGCGCTCATCACCATCCTGGCCCTCTTTGCCTGTTGCTGGCTCGCTCTCAACACCGCCAAGCAGGTCACCCGGCCTGTCGAATCGCTCGCCGATGCCATGGAAGCCATTGCCGCCGGCGATTACGCGCGCCGCGTCGAGCAGTCCGCGACCGAAGAACTCGGCGACCTGGTCGACAGCTTCAACACCATGGCCGCCGACCTCGAACAGGCTCGCTCCGACGCCGAAGCCTCTGCCGCCCAACTCACCGAGGTCAATGCCGCCCTGCTGCGCCGCCGCGCCGAGCTCGAAACCATCATCGAAACCATCCCCACCGGCGTCGTCACCCTCTCGCCCGACCGCCGCATCGTGCTGAACAACCGCGCCTTCTCGGAAATGCTCGACCCAGGCGGGCAGCGCCCCTTCCTTGGCTCGACGCTCGACGAACACCTTCCACCCGAAGCCATCGAGACACTCGACCGCCTCATGCAGCGCAGTCACCGCATGGGCTCCGCCTCCGCCGAACTCCAGATCCCCACTCCCGACCGCGCCGTCCATGTCTCGGCCGTCGTGGCGCTGCTCGAAACCGGTCCTGCCCGCGACCATCTCGGCTATGTACTCTCGTTTGAGGATCTCTCGGAGGTGCTGCGTGCACAAAAGCAGAGCGCCTGGAAAGAAGTCGCACGCCGCGTCGCCCACGAGATCAAGAACCCCCTCACCCCTATTTCGCTCAACGCCGAACTCATTCGCCGCCACATCGATCGCCTGGATCCCGTCCTCACCAGGAACGGCATAGATTCCCCTTCACCCGCTGTCATTCGCCGTTCCACGGACGTCATCGGCGGAGCCGTCGAGACCATGCGCGCGCTCGTCGATCAGTTCTCTACCCTGGCCGAATTCCCCGCTGCCCAACCCCGCCCCGCCGACCTCAACACCATCGTCGACAATGCGCTCGCCTTGTTCACTGGCCGTCTCGGCTCCATCCGCCTTCGCCGCCGCCTCATGCCCCACCTTCCCCTCGCGCTGGCCGATCCCGAAAGCCTGAAACGCGCCATCACCAACCTCATCGACAACGCGGCCGAGGCCATGCACTCGAGCCTCCTCCGCGAACTCACGGTGCAGACGCGAGCCCTGGACAACGGCAACCTCGAAATGACCGTCGCCGACACCGGCACCGGCCTGACTGACGAGATGCGCGAGCGCCTCTTCCTCCCTTATTTCTCCACCAAACAGCGCGGCACCGGCCTCGGCCTCGCCATTGCCGCCAAGATCATCCAGGAGCACGGCGGATCCATTCGCGCTGAGAAGAATCAGCCCATCGGCGCCCTCTTCATCGTTGAGCTCCGCCCCGCCGCTACCCCCGATTCCCGCCCGGATCTCGACAGCGACGTCGACCCTACCCTCATCCCCGTATCAAACATCGGCGGGGTTCCCGCTTGACCCACGTTCTCATCGTCGACGACGAAGCCGATATTCGCGACTCCCTCGAAGCCATCCTCCGCGAAGAGAACTACGCCGTCACCACGGCCGGAACTGCAACGGAAGCCCAGATCCTCGCCCGCGACACCGATTTTGCTGCCGTCCTGCTCGACATCTGGCTGCCCGACGGCGACGGCCTCGACATCCTCGCCGGGATACGCGGCTCGGCCGCCGACCCCAGGCCCAATGCCCCGGAAGTCATCATGATCTCCGGCCATGGCACCATCGAAGCCGCCGTCCGCGCCACCAAGCTCGGCGCCTTCGACTTCCTCGAAAAACCCCTCTCCCTGGACCGCACCCTCCTCGTTCTTCGCAACGCCGTCCAGGCCCACACTCTGCGTGAAGACAACCAGGAGTTTGCCCGCCAGCTCACCGCCCAGGGCTCCGTCACCGGCGAATCCGTTCCCATCAAGGCCCTTCGCCAGCAAATCAAGCTCATGGCGCCCACCAACGGCCGCGTCCTCATTTTTGGCGAATCCGGCACCGGCAAAGAGCGCATTGCGCGCCTCATCCATGCTGAATCCGAGCGCCGCGAACGTCCCCTGGTGGAAGTCAACTGCGCTGCCATCCCGGAAATCTACATCGAAACCGAACTCTTTGGTTACCGCCACGGCGCCGGTCCCGGCGCACCCAGCCAACCGACCGAAAAACGCGGTACCTTCGAGCGCGCCGACGGCGGCACCCTTTTTCTGGACGAGGTCGGCGATATGAGCCTGAAAACCCAGGCCAAGGTCCTCCGTGCCCTCGATGAACAGCGCTTCTATCCCGTCGGCGCAACAAAACCTATCCATGTCGATGCCCGCGTTATCGCCGCCACCAACAAGGACCTCGAAGAGGAGATCGCCCGCGGCAATTTTCGCGAAGACCTCTTCTATCGCCTCAACGTCATCCCTTTCTTCGTTCCGCCGCTACGCGATCGCAAGGAAGACATTCCCTCGCTCGCCCGCGAGTTTCTCGCCGAATTCGGCCAGCAATATGGCCGTCCGCGTGTAGAAGTCACCGACTCCGCCCTGACCCAGCTACGAAACTACAACTGGCCCGGCAACGTTCGCGAACTCCGCAACGTTATCGAGCGCGTCCTCATCCTCAACCCCAAAGCCACGCGCATCGAGGTAAAGCACCTCCCTGTGCTCGTCCAGCGCACCGACGGCCGCAATGGCCGAGACACCAACGGCCGCGAAGAGTTCTCCACCCTGCAACAGGCCCGCGAAGCCTACGAGCGCGACTACATCCTGAAGGAACTTGAGCGCACCCACGGCAATATCACGCGCGCTGCCGAGTCCCTGGGTCTCGAGCGCTCCCACCTTTACCGCAAAATGAGAGCCCTCGGCATTCAACTCACCGAGTAAGCGGCCCCAGTCGTCCGCCCGAACGCGCCCACGCCCCTTCCGAAGAAAGTCGGACCTCCCGTCTTTGTGATACACACAGAACGAACGTGCCGACTCCCAAAGATCCGAGTTCCCGCAGGCCCACAGCTGATCGCCGAACTTCGCTGGCCACCCTATCCGAGCACCTCGGACTCTCGCCTGCCGCGATCTCACGCGTCCTGAATGGCGCTCCCGCCGCGCGTTCCATCCCGCAGATCACCCAGGAACGTATCTTCCAGGCTGCTCGCGAGCTTAAGTACCGCCCCAACGTCCTCGCCCGCTCCCTGCGCCGCGGCCAATCCATGACCCTCGGCGTCCTCGTCCCTGAGATCGCCGAAGGCTACACCGCGTTGGTCCTCTCCGGCCTGGAACAAGGCCTGCGCCAGGCAGGCTATTTTTACCTGATCATCAGTCACCACCACCAGACCGAGGTCATCGAGCGCTCCCTCGCCATGCTCTCCGAGCGCGCCGTCGACGGACTGGTCGCCATCGACACCGCCCTTCCGCCACACGTCCAGCTGCCTGCCATCACCATTTCCAGCCCCGGCGTTCACGAGGGCATCACCAGCATCCTCCTGAACCATGATCGCGCCGCCGAACTCGCCATAGGCTACCTGACCGGCCTGGGTCACCGCGAGATCGCCGTGATCAAAGGCCAGCGGTTCTCCTCCGATACCGAACCGCGCTGGAAGGCCATTCAGTCGGCTGCCGGGGCGCATCATTGCCAAATCCCTCCAAAATTAACAGTGCAACTCGAGGAAGACGCTCCCACCAATGAGCCCGGCTACTTCGCTGCGCAACGTCTGCTGGCGGCTGGCGCCTCCTTCACAGCCCTGTTCGCCTTCAATGACATCTCTGCGATCGGCGCCATCCGTGCCCTCCGCGAAGCTGGCCTCCGCGTCCCACAGGACGTCTCCGTGGTCGGCTTCGACGACATCCAGTCCGCCGCCTTTCAGAACCCTTCCCTCACCACCGTTCGCCAGCCGCTGCGGACGATGGGTCTGCTCGCCGCCGAAACCCTGCTGGCTCAGATCGACGCTGGCGCCGCCCATCCCGCCACCAAACACATCCATGTCGATCCTGAACTGATCGTGCGCGAATCCACAGCCCGCGTCCGTTCCGGTGCCGCTCCGCTGCCGCAAGCCCAGTGAACGCACGTCTCCGCGCTTTCCCTTTCGCCTTCGCTTTCGGCCTTGCAGGCATCGGCTCGGCCCTGCTCGGCGCAACCCTTCCCGCCACCCTGCACGACTGGCACCTCGATGACAGCCAGGGCGGTCTTCTTCTCTTCGCCACCTGGGGCGGCTCCACCGCCGGCGCCTTCTTCGCCCGTGGTACCTCCGGCGCCAGCGCCGTCCTGGGCCTCGCACTCTCCGCCGCCGAGCTCTTCTGGCTGAGCATCCGCGCGACACATCTCCCCATCGTTCACTTCTTCCTTTACGGCCTCGGCCTCGGCATGGCCATGACCGCCATCAGCCTCAAACGCGCCCATGACGTTGCGGCAGTCGATGCCGACATTGAACTTAACCGCCTCAATCTACTCTGGGCAGCCGGCGCCTTCCTGACGCCGGTTCTCGCACTTCACTCTCTCCGCCTGCTCTCCGTGGCTCAGTTCTTCCGCGCCCTCAGTGGCATCCTCCTCTGCACTGCCATCGCCCTCTTCGCGTCCTTCGCGCGAAAAGGGACTGAATCTCGAACCCAGATCCCGAAGCCGCCCTACGCTGAACTCCCCTGGGCCCCGTTGGGCTTCTGCCTCTTTGCTGCTGCCAGCGTAGGCCTGGAAAGCGCGATCGGCAGCTGGCTCACCACCTACGTCGATCGGTCGCATCTTGGCCTGGCAGCGGCCGTCTCCGCGAACACATGCTTCTGGGGCGGACTTCTGCTCAGCCGCGCACTCCATTCCATTTCCCGCGCCCAGCTCTTCCACACCCCCACGGCCCGCACAGCCCACATCGCGGCCACCGGCCTCGCGCTTGCCTTGCTGACCCTTTTACCCAGCCGCATCGTTCTCCCTGCAGCAGGCCTTCTTTGCGGCTTCGGCCTCGGGCCACTCTATCCGTATGTTCTCTCGGTCGCCCTCCCCCGCTTCCGCTCGACCGCCGTCTTCGTCTCCGCGGGAATCGGCGCAGCCACCGTACCCTGGTTCACCGGCATCCTGTCCAACCGGTACGGTTCCCTGCGTCTTGGTTTGCTCGCCTGCCTGGCTTCTTTTCTTGTGCTGGCGGCCACTGCATTTCACCTTCGCCACAAGCTGGCCTGACCTGAACCGACAACCGATTCACTCGCGTCCACGCCCTTACTCGCTGCTTGCTCTCTCTTATTTGCCGATGCAGAAAGTGGAAAAGATCTCATTCAGGATGGAGTCCGGCGTCGTGTCGCCCGTAAGCTCATCCAGCGAGCGCAGCGCCTCATAAAGATCGAGAAGCAGCATTTCATGCGGCATCGAGTGCGCGCCCCCGTGCGCTTGCCTGAGTGCTCCGAGGGCGCGTGTGATGGCGTTCTGCTGCCGAACACTCGTGACCAGCGTTGCTTCGGTCGAAGGCGGCTCTGCAAGGAGAACTCGCTCCAACAAGGACCTTAGGCGATCGAGGCCTTCCCCACGCAGAGCCGACACACAGACGGCATCCGGAAATGCTTCTGCCAGGCGCTTCTGCTGTCCCTCGCTGAGCAGATCTGTTTTGTTCACGACAAGGGTCAAGGGCCTTCCCGCAAGCGACGCCATCGTCTCACTATCCGCAGAGGAAAGCACTGAAGCCGAGGCGTCGATAGCCGTCCCATCGACGATCAGAAGCACATGGTGCGCTTCGGCGAGAGAGCTGCGTGTTCGATCGATCCCTGCACGTTCTGCCTCATGCGCGGCGTCATCCGAAAGTTCCCGGAGTCCTGCCGTGTCGACCAACTGAATAGGGATTCCGGCGACGGCAAGGTGCTCTGCGATGGGGTCGCGCGTTGTTCCTGGCTGTGCCGTCACGATGGCTCGGTCACGGCGGAGCAGCCGGTTGAAGAGAGAACTCTTGCCCGCATTGGGCTGGCCGGCAAGCGCCACCAGGAACCCTTCTTTGACCATACGTCCCACTTCGAAGGTTTGGGAGAGCGCGTGCAAAGGAGCAAGGATCTGCTCGATGCGCCTCGAAACCTCATCCGCGGCCATTGTGTCCAGATCGTCTTCCGCGAAGTCGATTCCTGCCTCAAGAGCTGCAATCAACGTGACGAGTTGCCGCTTCACCGGTGCGATCGCCTTGCTGATCGAGCCGCTGAGCTGAGCGGCAGCGATGCGGGCCTGGTGAAGGGTTGACGAATCGATCAGATCCCGAACGGCCTCTGCCCGCGTAAGGTCAAGCCGGCCGGAGAGGAATGCGCGTTGGGTAAACTCACCAGGTTCGGCAAGCCTGGCACCGCGCGCTAACGCATACCGTAGAACCGTATCGAGCAGCACGGGCGAGCCATGGAGGGAGATCTCCACCACGTCTTCTGACGTGTACGAGTGCGGAGCCTGGAAAAACGTCACCACCGCCTGGTCGAGCACGGTTGGCGCGCTCTCCTCCTGCAAGCTGGAAGGATCGAGGAGCTCGGCATACCGGGCCTGTCCCGGTGCCAGTGGGCGATTGATTCGCAAGATCGGTTCCGCGAGTTTGACCGCCAACGGTCCTGACAAGCGGACAATCCCGATGCCTCCACGACCGGGCGGAGTAGCGATGGCTGCGATGGTGTCCTGCAAGGATGGGCTTAGAGACATGGAATCGAGGGCCGTACGCGGCGCTGCTGCGTGCGGGCCTTCTTCCTAGAGTAAGCCGATCCCCAACCCTACGCCGCTCTTCAGACTTGTCTATGAACGCAGCATTGCTACGTCTTTTGCCAACCATGTCTTGCGTTGTAATTGCTGTCAGGACAGCTGCGTGAGTGCAACCACAACAGGAACGAAAGTGCTACACGCTCTGCAACTTTCTCCTGCGGACCTTCGTCTCTGTCCGGAAAACCACAAGCTTCGCCGCACCAAAGCAAAAGGCTCCGGCGAACGCCGAAGCCTCTCTTTTTCCTGGTTGGGAAACTAGGCGTGCGCCCGCTGGTGGGCGTGCACAAAGTGATACGGCGGCCAGGGGCCTGATAGCTGCATCGCGCAATCCTTCAGCTGCAGCGTGGCCGAGCTGTACTTGTTCTGGTAGCGCTCCACCGTCTTTTTATCGACAAGGTGCGCTATATCCAGCAGCATCTTTCCGCTCTCGGTCCGCTTGCAGGTAATCTCTTCCTCGATCGGCAAAAACATGCGGTGCATCTGCACACTCAGCGCACGCGCACGCGACTGCCGCTCGCGCTGCCGCGTCGCCGACTCCCGCAACTGCGACAGGTACGCCTGCCCCGCGGCCTGCACACCAAGCTTCGCCGCCTTTTCCGCGCAAACATCATCGACCAGCACCTTCAGGTGCATCTCCGCCTTGCCGCGCAGACGCTCCACATTCGCCATAAAATGGCGCTGATTTGAGCGGACCGACCGCCGCAGCGCATCATCGTCGTCAAAGCAGGTCCCAAAGCGGAACGGCAGAACCGTCGACCGGGCAAACGTAGCCGCAATCACCTTCGCATGCTCGCGCGCCGCGCCTGGGGCCTCCGACCCCTTCATCCGGGCAGCGTCCTCCGGCAGGTGCTCCGAAACGATCACCGTCAACTCGGCCGCGGGAAACAGAAACGTCTGCCCGCCAAAAAGTCCCTGCACCCCCTCCAAGGGCACCGGACGGCGATGGTTGGAAAGTTCCGGAAATGCCGAACGCTCAGCGATGCAGTAGGCGTACCATGCCATAACTTTTGTTGCTCCTCAAATCTGCCGGTTCTCGCTGGCAGCCGATACTCCAAAACGCGCCATCACAGTCCTCAATCCGGGCCCGGAAGTTGCTGCAAAGCAGGTGCACTGTCGATAGCGAGGCCGATACTATGCCTGCTTTTACACGGTTGGCAAGAAGAACTTTGGTCGGCTTCGGACGACACCGTCTACCCGTCGGACAACCCGCTGTTCAGCATGCTGGAAGTGACGCTGCTAAACTGAAAGGCTGTACGGCGGATTACCGCCGCCAGTCTCCTTTTCTCGAAATCAAGGACGGTCTACCCAACGTGAACACCGCACTTAAGCGCGACCCCAGGCAACAGGATCAGTTCGTGCTCGCCACCGAAAATACCCTCTCGTGGGCTAACAGCAACCGACGCGCCACTCTTCTGATCGGCGGCCTCGCCCTTCTGCTCATTCTTCTCCTGGTCGGTGGCTATTCGCTCTACCAGCACCGCACAGCCCAGGCCCAAACCGCCTTTGGCGACGCCATGCAAACCTACCAGACCCCCCTGGTGCGCCCCGACCAGCCCCTTCCCCCCGGCATGAAGGCCTTTGCCACCGCCAAAGAGCGTGCTCTCAAGGCCAACCCTGAGTTCAGTGATGTCGCGCATCGCTTCGGCCTCACCCAACCCGGCAAGCTGGCCGCCTACTTCGTCGGCCTCACCTACATGGAGGCAGGTGAAAACGGACCCGCCGAGGACTCCCTGAAGAAGGTAGCCTCGAGCTGGAACGGCGACACGGCTGCCCTCGCCAAAGACGCTCTCGCCCAGCTCTACGCGCAGACCGGCCGCACCGACCAGGCAGTCGACCTGTACCAGCAGCTCGGCAAGGGTCACGCCACTACCGTGCCGCCCGAACTTGCGCAGCTCCAACTGGCCGACATGTACACCGCCGCCGGCAAGACCGAACAGGCTCGTCAGATCTATGCCGGGATCAAGGATCACGACAAGGACCCCAAAGGCAAGCCCGGCATCGCAGCCCAGGTAGCCGCCCGCAAGCTCAATCCCGAGGCCGCACCCGCCGCTCCGGGCCGTCGCTAGCTAACCCGCTAACTTCCTGGAGAGTGCCCGGCCGCCTGCCTGCCGGGCATTCTCTTGTAGCCTGCCCCTACAGATCCGGCACGTCCCCATGCTGCTCCAGATGGGTCGCCGTAGACCGCCCGCTGACATGCGTCGTCAGCCTGTCCGCGAGCACCTGCGGCGATTGCAACCCAGACACAACACTCCACACATCGGCCTTTCGCTCCTTTGCCACCGGCGCGACCCAGGCCGGTAAATTCAGACGCAGGTAGTCCGCCAGCGCGCACGCATACGGCTCGTAAAGAACGCGAATCGCCTGCAATCGCTTCCAACTCTCTTGATCAAGACACGGCGCATAAGCTGTACGCCCCAAAGCCTCGCAAAGGCGTTGTAAATCTTCTTCCGACAGCCGGGTCAGCGGCTCCCCCCGAAGCTTCTCCTCCTGCGGTTCGAGACGAAAAACATGCACCAGATCGACCAGCGTATGCCGCCCGATCGCAAACGTCAGCTGAGCTTGCCGCGTCTTCTCGCCGTCCATCACCGTGATCAGCAAAGAGCAGGCATCCAGCACCGCTGTCAGCGCCGCCAGCCAGCTCTGGTTGTCGTGCTGCGACCGGTAGTAGCAAAGAATCGGATAAGAGATATGCGTTTCGAGCATCTCCGCGCACCAGCGCTCCCATTCCTCCAGCAAGCTCCGCAGAACCTCCGGCCCCCGCTCGAAGCTGTGCCGAACCAGCAGCTCCGTCGCTGTCGGAGGCGAACCCGCCCGCGCATCCAGCAGCGCCACCTGCACCTCCCGGTGCGAAAACGCCGTGTACAACACCGGCACATACCCAATGACCAGAGCAACAAAGCCCAGCCCGGTCCCAGCCTCCAGCACAGTGAACAGCCGGGCAAATTGGGTTTCCGGCACAACATCGCCCAAACCCAGCGTGAAGATCGTCGTTCCACTCACATACAGGCAGGACCGCAGCCTTGAAAGCGCGCTAGCATGTGTCAACAGCGGATCGTGAAATGGCACCTGCAGCCCAAAAAACACCAATCCGAAGCCGGCCGTCAGCAGAAGCGCCCAGAAAAAGAACAGCACCAGCAGCGAAAGCGGACCGTAGATACTGAAAAATTGGTCCCGCACTGCCCGTGACCGTAAACCGTTGAAGAACGTACCCCACGGCTTCCAGGTAAACCGATAAAAGAAGGACGTAATCCGAAACCGCCCCACCGGCCGGCGCGGCAGAATGATGCTCTGGAATGCATCCAGCAACACCACCACCAGCAAAACCGCCCCGCCGATTAACGCCAGAAATCGCATTGTTTCCTCAATACTGCGGAAAAGTTTCTTTTCACGAAATCATTACACGTTCCGTTTTACAGTCACTTACAACGTCTCGCCAGTTGGGCGTAACATCTTTCTTGACAGGACAGGCGATGGGTCTCCGCAAATTGCCGCCTTCCACCAGTCGAAAGCCCCTCCGCAAGCTGACACATCACTCAAAAACAGAGGTGTCCGCATGAAAACGCGCGTTCTGGTCGTCGACGATGATCGTCTGGTTGCCGATACTCTCTCCATGATCTACAACGCCAACGGCTACGAGGCGGAAGCCCGCTACTCCGCCGCCGACGGCTTCGCTCGCGCGAGGGACTTCTCCCCTGCGCTCATGATCTGCGACGTCACCATGCCTGAGGAGAGCGGCCTCGACCTGGCCGAGCGCATGCTGGACGTTCTGCCCAATATGCAAATGCTGATGCTGACAGCCTACGCCAGCAACGCAGCCGAAGTGACAGCCCATTCCCGTCGCCTGCGCCGCCCTCTGAAGCTCCTGAACAAACCATGCCGCCCTGACGACCTTCTCCGCGAAAGCAAGGCCATGCTCACGGCATAGACCGCTGGCTCCGGGAGACGCGGGCATTGTTTTTGTCCCTTACGAACCCTCACCGGCCTTCGCCACGGCGCAGTGGCTCGACCGCGCGTAAACTCCGTGTTGTGGCTCCCAACGACCCACCCCCGACCCTCGCCAGCCTGCGCCGCAATGGCCGCGGACGCTCCCAACCAACCAGCCAACCTGCCTACCCCGGCCTCTTTGACCTCGTCTCGCCGGTCATCTCCGAGCCCGCAGCCCTGGATCCACTGCCTGCGCCCAGGCTGCTCGACGTCATTCCCATCCCTGAACCAGGGTCCAAGCCGGCCGAACCTGGTCCAGCAGCGCCTCCTGCGTCTCCTGATCGCGTCTCCCCCGCCACAGTTCCATCCCAGATCTGGACCGTCACAGGCCTCGTCCGCCAGGTGCGAAGCATGGTCGAGCAAGGCTACGCACGCGTCACCGTTGAAGGCGAAATCTCCAACTGGCGCCCCGCCGGAAGCGGTCATTGCTACTTCACCCTGAAAGACTCCGGCGCCCAGCTCTCCGCCGTTCTCTTTCGTCGCCAGGCCTCCCTGCTTCGCTTCCGCCCCAAAGACGGCGACGCCGTCAAACTGCACGGCCAGCTCTCGATTTACGAGAGCCGCGGTCAAATGCAGCTCATCGCCGAGTGGATGGAGCAAGCCGGTCTGGGCGCCCTCCTCGCCGAAGTTCAGCGCCTCAAAGACCAGCTCCGCCGCGAAGGCCTCTTCGACCGCAAACGCCCCCTGCCGCCCTTCCCGCGCTGCATCGGCGTCATCACCAGCCTGCACGGCGCCGCCCTCCGCGATATCGTCAAAGTCTGCCGTCGCCGCCACGCCGCCGTCCAGCTCCTTATCTATCCCGCCGCCGTCCAGGGCCCCAACTGCCCCGCAGAAATCGCCGCCGGCCTCCGCTGGTTCAACGCCCACCCCGACCGCGCCGAGGTCGTCCTCGTCGCCCGCGGCGGAGGCTCCTGGGAAGACCTCCACGGCTTCGACGACGAACAGGTCGCCCGCGCCATCGCTGCCTCCATCCTCCCCGTCATCACCGGCATCGGCCACGCCACCGACGCCACCCTCGCCGACGCCGCCGCGGACCTCTGCGCCCCCACGCCCTCCGCCGCCGCCGAACTCCTCACCGCAGCCCACCACGGTATTGAGGACCACGTCCTCCGCCTGCATGGCCGACTCCTTCGCGCAGGCAGCTTCGAACTTCTCCGCGCCCAGCAGCGCCTCGGCCGGCTCAGCGCGCAAACCGTTCTCCGCCGCGTCGAAGACAGCCTCAACCGCCGCGCCCAGCGCCTCGACGAACTCGCCTTCCGCGCACAATCCACGCTTAGTCGCCGTCTGCGCTCCGGAACCAACCGCCTCAAAAACGTGGAATCCCGGCTAACCCGTCAAAATCCCGCAGTCCGTCTAGGCACCGACCGGCGCCGCCTCGAACTCCTCCAAAGCCGCTTGGAACGGGCCTCTGCGCTCCTCCTCACCGGCCGCCAGCGCCGGTCCGAAGCCGCCACGCATCGCCTCGAAGCCCTGAGCCCTTTGCGCGTCCTCGACCGCGGCTACGCCCTGGTCTACGACTCCAGCGGCCATCTCCTCCGCTCCGCGTCCTCCACCCAAACCGGCCAGATTCTCACCGCTCGCCTCGCCGAGGGCAGCCTGCAAGCCGAAGTCCTCGCGCCTGTCGACCAACCCGGAACGTAGCCGCCCAGTGCGTCTTGGTCACCGCGTCAACGACCGCCGCCTCCACATAAGGCCCCCTACCCCAAGAAACCCGGTTGCCATGAATACCATCCCGGATGGCTCCGATGTAACAGCTGTGGGCGTCACCGGCGCACTTGGAGAAGGGCTCGTCTGTACATCCAGCAGCTGAGCGGAAGGAGCCTCCGTAAGCTGCGACTTCTCCTCCGTTGTCGTTGCAGAGGAGGTAACAACACTCATGACCGGCATCGCCGGCGCGTTCATCTGATCCGCATAAGCAGAGACACCGCTTAGAATCGCAACAGCCGCTAGGGCAAAAATAATCACGCGCACAGGATCACCTCTTGAATAAGGACAACCTACAAGAGATCCCTTTCTCCAAAAACCCCACATTCGTCGCAGGGCGGAACACTGGGTGGGTGACGGAAAACCTGATAACCCTTTCGTCAAGCCGCCATCCCTCCGGCGGCACCCACCCTGACACCCTGGGTCACCACAAACCTGCGTAAAATGACAGCGGAGACCGCACAGAATGCGCAAGTTGTTCGGCACCGACGGCATTCGCGCCGTCGCCGGTGAAAGCCCCCTCGATCCCAAAACCGTCTTCGCCGTCGGCGTCGCTCTCGCCCGCAAACTCCATTCCGACAATCCCAGCCAGCCGGTCCGTGTCGTCCTCGGCATGGACACCCGCGAGTCCGGCCTGTGGATTGCCGCCACCCTGGCGGCCGGCCTGCAAAAAGTGGGCGCGGAGGTCACCTTCGCCGGCGTTCTCACCACGCCCGCCATCGCCTACATCGCCCGGAAACACGGCTTCGCCGCCGGTATCGTCATCTCGGCCTCCCACAATCCCTGGGAGGACAACGGCATCAAGATCTTCGGCGCGAATGGCTACAAATTGCCTGATGCGATCGAGTTGGCCATGGAAGCCCTCATCGGCGAAGCGCTTGCGCACCCCTCGGCCGGCGAGCAAAGTCATCCCGCAGATCCGGCAACACTCCCGGCCGTCGATGAGACCCTTCGCCTTGAGTACATCCACTTCCTTCTCGCCGCCGTTCCCGGAATTTCCCTCGACAACCGCACCGTCGTGATCGATTGCGCCAACGGCGCCGCCTCCGCCATCGCGCCCCAGCTCTTCGCCCAGCTCGGCGGCACGGTGGAGGTGACCCATGCATCCCCCAATGGCCGCAACATCAATGAAAATTGCGGCGCGCTGCACCCTGAAGTCGTTGCAGCCGAGGTCCGCGAGCGCAAAGCCGTCATGGGTTTCACCTTCGACGGCGATGCCGACCGCGCCCTCTTCGCCGACGAACACGGCCGCGTCGTCAACGGCGATGCCGTCATGCTCGCCTGCGCACGCGACCTCCATGCCCGCGGCCAACTCGCCGGGAGTACCGTCGTCGCTACCACCATGAGCAACATGGGCCTGGAGGCCGCCCTGCACCGCTCCGGTATCCGCATGCTCCGCGCTCCCGTGGGTGACAAATACGTCCTTGAAGAAATGCAGAAACACGGCGCGTCTCTCGGCGGCGAACAATCCGGTCACATCCTTTTCCCCGAGAAGGCCACCACCGGGGACGGCCTCCTGACTGCCCTCATGGTCCTCGACGTCGTCCACCGCTCCGGCAAAACCCTGGGCGAACTCATCGCCGACCTTAAAACCTTCCCCCAGGTGATCCTTAATGTGCGCGTCCGCGAGAAAAAGCCGCTCGAGACACTTCCCGCTGTCATGCAATCCATTCGCGCCGCTGAGGACGAACTCCTTCAGGCCGGTCGCGTGGTCATCCGCTACTCCGGCACAGAAGCTCTAGCCCGCGTCATGATCGAGGCCGAAGACGAATCCCGCATGCGCCACCATGCAGAAACCATCGCCAGTGCACTCCGGTATGAACTGGGTATCTAACCAGGACTTCAACGTCCGCATCCGGTCTGCAGCAAATCATGGCAGGGGCAACCGCCATAACTCCCTAAAGTTTCCTTCGTTCAAGCCGATGAGTAACAAACGGGATGCGCGGTCGCACAATGTCTCTTGCTCCGCCCGCAAAACTCGCGCCTCGCCCCAGTACCCCCTTGTGCCTCCCACAATCGAGGGATTTGCACCCCAAAAGTAATACCCCGTTCGTGTGCAAAGGACAGCTTTTGAGGCATGGTGAATAGGAGAGGAACGGCTCAGTCTAGGAAAGCAATCAAATGAGCAGGAGCACACCGCAGAGCGTCTCGCAGCTGCCCGCAGAGCGGCACTTGACTTCACGCGAGCCCCAAATGCACCAATCATCCGCCACCTTCGGTCAAACGATCTCCTACAGCCACGGAGAGGTCATCCTTTCGGAGGTAATCTCCGCGCTTACTTTCGCGCTCGATCTCACCGAGAACGCCGTCCCTGGTCACTCTTTGCGTACCTGCCTCTTCGGCATGCGTCTCGCCGAAGCCATCGGCCTCCCGGAAGCCGACCTGACCAGCCTGTACTACGCCCTTCTTCTCAAGGACATAGGCTACGCCGACCATGTCACGCGGATGTCTCAGATGATGGGCGCCGAAGAACGTACCTCGAGCTCCTTAAGGGGTTGGGCCGGCGATCTAGGCTCTAATCCCGTCCTTCTTCAGCACCTCTGGCAACAGGTCCTCCCGGGAGTTCCTGTGCCTACCGATATCGGCCGTCTTGCCGGCCTGGAGGCCCGCCTGGGAGGGGAACTTACCGGAACTTCCGAGACGGAGCAACACCGCGGCGCCGAAACCATGCGGCACCTCAGCATGAGCGAGGACACCATCCGTGCCGTAACGCACATTGAAGAGCGCTGGGACGGGTCCGGAGGGCCCGACGGCAAGCGCGGCGAACAAATTCCCCTTCTCGCCCGCCTCTGCTCGATCGCTCAGGTCCTTGACGCCTTCGCCACGGAGCACGGTCCCGAGTCCGCCCTGCGCATGCTCCGTGCTCGGCGCGGAACCTGGTTCGACCCCGAACTTGTTCGCGCCGCTCAGCTCCTGCACACCTCCGGCCGGCTTTGGACCCACTGTCAGCCGCGCGATGTAGAAGCCACGCGTACCGAAGTCCTGCGGCTCGACCCAGGTAAATCCTCCCCGCTCACCTCCGAACGCGTTGATCGTATCTGCGAAGCCTTCGGGAATGTCGTGGATGCAAAGTCACCCTTCACCTATCACCACTCTCTCGGTGTCACGGAAGTTGCCGTAGCTATCGCCGAGGAGCTCGACCTTCCCTCCGAGCGCGTCTCCCTCGTGCGTCGCGCGGCCTTTCTGCACGATATCGGCAAACTCGCCGTGCCCAACGCTATCCTCGACAAACGCGGCCGCCTCGACGCCCGTGAATGGACTATAGTCACTCGTCATCCCCGCATCTCCGGCTCCATTCTTCAGCGCGTCAGTGCCTTTCGTGAACTCGCGTCCTTAGCTGCCGAACATCACGAACGTCTCGACGGGTCCGGCTACCCGTTTGGTCTCGGAGCAGACCAGCTCTCCCTTGAGTCGCGCCTCATCGCCATGGCCGACTGCTACTCCGCCATGGCTGAAAACCGCCCTTACCGCCCCGGCCTGCAGGTTAGAACCATCCTCAACGAAATCGGAAGAGACGTCCCCACCAAGTTCGACCCCACCTGCTTTGCCGCCCTGCAGAGTGCCACGCGGCGATGGAATGGCAGCATGCCTCCAAAGGACAGCGATCCGCTCCTGCTTGAGATCAAGACGTCCAGTATGTCGCTTTCCATGCTCCCGGACACCACGGAAAAACCGGCGGGTCGCGCACCGGCAAATGCCGGCGCGTAAAGCACTTCGGCTGCCGTAAGTGATTCAGGGTCGTCGCTCCAAGCGGCGAGCTCTACAGCGGCTTTCACTCAGGTGTGCAGTTTTCCACCTGAGTGCAACCTCTTTTGTTGTCATTCCCGAAGGGAAACTGCGTTTTGCTCTGTGTGCAAGATCCGCGGAAGAACTGCTCTAGCAGGCGCGATGCCAACCCAGTCTCTCGAGCGCTGCGCGATTTCGCTGGGTCAGAAATTCGAGATTTGCTCGCAGCTCTTCCTCGTTCCCGCTGAAGGGGTAAGGCGCAAAACGAAATTCCACATCCACCACCCCATCAGGGCCCAGCTCCGCCCATTGAAACACCACCGGGACTTTCAGCCGCGCCGCCAAGCGGAAAGGCACATCCGACATGGGCCCTCCCAGAAACTGATCTGCCAGAAACACAACCGGCGTACCCGTCATCAGCTTGGAGCGCACCCGTAACAGCAGTTGGTCGTCAGCTGGGATGGCGTCCACGCGCTCTCTCCACCCCACCACCAGCACCTTGTGTTCGCCTACGATGTTCCCGGGATCGGCCACCACCGCCGGAGGCGCGCCTCCAAGCTCCAGTCCCACCCGCAGCGGTACCTCGGTTAGGGGCAAATGTGTCCACGTGTACAGCTTTGCCCCAGCGGTCCGGCACACCTCTTCCCCCTTCACCCGGTAAGGAATCGGATACTGTCCTCCAAAGCTGAGCTCACGCAGCCAGAAATCCAGCATCAACGCGGCAGTAAATGGCCCATTGCCTCCCATCCGCGCGACCAGTCGTCCCTGCGCTGCCGAGATCCGCACAGCAGCCTTGAACCACAGCTTCCGCGGAAGCGCCCGCCGTACAAGCAGCGCCTGCCGAGAAAGTGGAAGGTGTGCTCCCAGGCGCTTCAAGCTTCTCAATACGGTACTGCTAACCATCCCCGCAACTTCCCGGCTGACACCCCCAGCGCGTCGAAGCCGAGAACCTCCCGGACCCTCCGTACAGGGCAAGCAACTCTGATCGGATCAATGTACCTCAGCAGTGAAAACATCATCGCATGCCCACGCGAGCAGAACCGACGCTCGGAAGGGGTCAGCGTATCCTAAGAGATGGTGCTGATCGATTCACATTGTCACATAGACGGTTACGAAAGTCTCACAAACGTCCTCGGTCGGGCGCAGAGGGCTGGTCTTTCGGCCATCCTCGCCATCGGCATCGGCGAGGGGCCCGCTACCATGCATCGCGCTCTCGATCTGGCTCAAGCGCATACCACGCCCGGGCTGCAGCTCTTCGCCACCGCCGGCATCCACCCTCAGGAAGCCAGCAACGCCACACCGGACGCCCTTGCGAAACTCGAACGCCTCGCGCAGGAGCCACGCTGCATCGCCATCGGCGAAATCGGCCTCGACTACTACCACATCGACAATCCAGATATCGATATCCAACAAGCGGCTTTCCTCGCACAAGTGGGGATTGCTGCCCGTGTCCGCAAACCTATTACCATCCATTGCCGCACCTCGGAGTTCGCCGGCTCCAAGGTGAAGGAACGCTTTGCCCATGCGGACGCCTGGGAGGATCTCCTCGCCCTCCTCGCCGAACATTGGACCCCTAGCGGCCTCCCCGGCATCATGCACTGCTTCTCCGGCAACGGGCAGCAAGCGGCGCTGTCCCTTGCCGCCGGCTTCTACCTCTCCTTCGCCGGCAATCTCACCTACCCCAGGAGTCTTGGCCTCCAGGAAGTTGCAAAGACGGTACCGGCAGACCGCATCCTTGTAGAAACCGACGCTCCCTTCCTCACGCCCCAAAGCCGTCGAGGCCAGGAGAACGAGCCGGCCTTCGTCACCGAAACCGCTGCCTTCCTTGCCGGCCTGCGGCAGACCACACCCGACGTGATCGCCGCCGGCACAACGGCCAATTTTCACCGCCTTTTCCCGTCTACCGCCGGCACAACCACCCCGGCCGCGTCATAATGTACCTCGCGTAATCCGCTTCAGGAGAGATGTCCCATGCCCGCCGATCAAAGTTTCGATGTCGTCAGCAAAGTAGAAGTCCAGGAGGTCAAAAACGCCCTGGATCAAGCCTCCAAAGAGGTCAACGCTCGCTTTGACCTCAAAAACTCCAAGTCCACAATGACTCTCGAGGGAAATGAGGCCATTCAGCTCGCCAGTCAGGACGAATACACCCTCAAGTCCGTCATCGAAATTCTCGGTCAGAAGCTCGTCAAGCGGGGCGTCTCGCTCAAGAATCTCGAATACGAGAAGATCGAGCCCGCGGCTAATTCCTCGGTCCGCCAGAAGATCAAGCTCAAGCAGGGCATCGATTCCGACGCCGCCAAAAAGATCGTCGCTCTGATCAAGGATTCGAAGAAGAAAGCGCAGGCCTCCATCCAGGGTGACACCGTTCGCGTCACCAGCAAGGATCGAGACACCCTCCAGGACATCATGGCCATGCTCCGCGGCAAGGATCTCGGCCCGGAACTTCAGTTCACCAACTTTCGCTCCAACTAGCCGCAAGCGCACTTGAACGCCCGCCAACAGCACCCCACGAACCTGCTCCCTTGTGACTCTCCTGCTACTCTAAGCAGGCGTGGGGTCAATTTCCATCTCGACGGCGTCCGAAGTCTTTGATCTGGTTAGGGATGACCTATCGGCGATCGAGTCCGAATTCTCCCGTCAGTCCGCCTCCCCGGTTGAAGTAGTCACCGAGATAGCGTCCTACCTCATGGCCGGCGGCGGCAAACGCATCCGCCCCATGCTGCTCCTGCTCTCCGCCAGGGCCTGCGGCAGCGTCTCCAACGCGCGTATTCGTCTCGGCGCCGTCGTCGAAATGCTCCACACCGCCACCCTCGTCCACGACGACATCATCGACGAAGC
>CAXUDN010000051.1:0-25213 GCA_964249715.1 uncultured Acidobacteriaceae bacterium | reverse complement strand
TGGTGCTTGGTGCTTAGTCCCACGTAGCAGGTGCCCGGCAAGGAGGCCCCTTGTTCTTGATGTTTGTGGGCGAACGCGGGATGCTGAGGGACCGAACGATCCGGCCGGTCTGTCACCCGCGGTAGAGTGCTATTTTTTAGACTTCGTTCTTCCTTGGGGATGAAGCGGTGAAGGAGGTGACTACGATGGCAGAATCGGCTTCTGGCTTGATCGACGGCAGGATTACAGAGCTTGGGGACTGGCGTGGGGAGATGCTCGCGAAGGTACGCCGAATCATCCGCGACGCAGACCCTGGGATCGCCGAGGAGTGGAAGTGGAGAGGGGTTCCCACTTGGTGTCACAGCGGTATTGTCTGTACGGGGGAGACCTACAAGAGTGTCGTCAAGCTGACCTTTGCCAAGGGAGCCGCGTTGGAGGATCCTTCCCAGCTATTCAATTCCAGTCTCGATGGCAATGTTCGGCGCGCGATTGATCTTCGCGAGGGCGAGCAGATCAACGAGGCAGCGTTGACAAATCTGATTCGCGCGGCTGTCGCTTTCAATGTCGGGGGCAAGAGCAAGACGAAGGCCAGGGGTGCGAGCAGGGAGTAGGCTTCCGCGATCACACGAGGACATCCGCGTCGGTTAGGAAGTCACGCTGTGTTTACCGGCAAGAAGTGGAGGATAAGGATGGTGCCGGTGCGCGACGAGCAGTTGATTCAGATTGTGGATGCGGCGCTGGTGGACGCGACCGTGCGGGCGCAACGGGAGGATGGCACATCCTGGCTGTCATGCAGGCCGGGCTGTACGCCTTGTTGTCATGGGGTCTTTCGCATCTCGCTGCTGGATGCAGAACGGCTGCGGGACGCCTTGCGCGCCCTGGAGCGCGAGGATGCGCCGCGGGCGGCGGCCATCCGGGAGCGGGCGCGTCTGTTGGTGGAGTTGCTGGGGCCGGTGTTTCCGGGCAATGGCGAAAGCGGTCTTCTGGATGCGGAGGAAGGATCGTCGTGGGAGACCTTTGCGGATCTGCCCGAGGCGGATGGGACGTGTCCGGTGCTGAATCCGGCAACGGGACGGTGCGAGTTATACGACGGGCGACCGTTGACGTGCCGGGTGTTCGGGCCGCCGGTGAAGAATGAGGCGGGTATTGGAATGTGTGAGCTTTGCTATGTGGGTTCGAGCGAGGCAGAGATGTTGGCCGGGGAAATGATCTTGACACATGAAGAGTTGGAAAACGAATTGGACGGGGAGTTTGGGGTAGGAGAGACGTTGATCGCCTGGGCGGTGCGGAGTGAAAGGTGAAGAGGAGCGGTCAGCTGAGATTCGGCTCGCCATATCCTCTTCACCGCTCCCCCTGGCTGCTACTTGTTGAGGTCGTGGATGGTCTGGCCGAGACCCTGGGCTGCCTGGCCGGCGGCATCTTTGACGGCCCCGGCAGCCTGGTCGAGAACGCCTTCGCTGGCGGTGTCCTCGTTGCCGGTCACGTTGCCGGCAAACTCTTTTACCTTGCCGGCGAGTTGGCCGCCGGTGCCGGTGACACGCTGTTTGGTGCCCCAGCCGGCGACCTTGCCGGCGGTGCGTTCGACGCCGTCGGCGGGGGCGAGTTCTTCAGCATTCAGAATGGCGTAGACGGCGAGGGCGAGGGTGGTGCCGCCGATCAGCCAGAGAATTTTGCTCATGTGTGTTTCACCTCAGTTGCTGGGATGCGCGCCGCGTGATTGGGATGGTCTGCATCGAAAGCGTGCCGGAATGGGCTAGGCTGGGTGGCATGTTGCGAAATCTGTTCCGGTGGGCCGCTGCGGCGGTTCTAGCTTTGTGCGTGTTATCCGGGAGTTATAGCGAGGCGCAGCGGCGGGCTGCACGTGGGACGTCGGTTGCCCCGCGGGATGTGGATCCGGCGCTGGCGCGGGTCATTGCGGAGACGCCGGCGATCGATAACCATGCGCACCCGATGCTGGCTCCGCCGGCGATGGCGACGGACCGGGAGTTCGACGCGTTGCCGGTGGACAACATGCCGCCAGAGACGGATCCGGTGGCGTGGCGACCGGACTACCCGCCCTTGGCCGAGGCGTGGGCGGCGTTGTGGAGCTACCGCGGCAAGGCGCCGCTGGGGGCGGACGCGCAGAGGGCGCTGGAGGCGGCGCGGGCGAAGGTGCGGGCGCGCGAGGGGGCGGGCTATTCGGAGTGGGTGCTGCGGCAGGCCGGGATTGGGACGATGCTGGCGAATCGCGTGGCCATGGGCGAGGGTGTGCAGCCGCCGCACTTTCTCTGGGTGCCCTATGACGATGCGCTGCTGTTTCCGCTGAACAATGCAGGGCTTGCAAAGGCGACGCCGGACCGTGCGCAGTTCTTTGCCCTGGAAGATAAGCTGCGGGCGCGGTACCTGCAGGAGTCGGGAGCGCAGGGGCAACCGAAGACGCTGAACGAGTACCTGCGGCGGGTAGTGACGCCGACGCTGGAGCGCCAAAAGGCGGGCGGGGCGGTGGCGATCAAGTTTGAGGTGGCGTACCTGCGCGGCTTCGACTTTGCGGACGTGCCGCAGGCGGAGGCGGACGCGGCCTATTTCGGGACGGGCAATGGCGAGGTTCCCAGGCCGGCGGAGTACAAGAAGCTGCAGGACTTCTTGTTCCGGTACATCGCAGGGGAGTGTGGCCGGCTGGGCTTACCCGTGCATTTGCATGGGATGGCTGGGGGTGGGCGGTACTTTTCGATTGCGGGTGTGAATCCGTTGCTGCTGGAGCCGCTACTCAACGATGCCCGGCTGAAGGGGACCAACTTCGTCCTGTTGCATGGCGGCTGGCCGTACGTGCGGGAGGCCGGAGCTATGCTGCAAAAGCCGAACTTCTACCTGGATATGTCGCAGCAGGCGTTGATCTTTCCGGCTCATACCCTGGCCGGGTGGCTGCGCGAGTGGCTGGAGACCTATCCGGACAAGGTACTGTTCGGGACGGACGGCTACCCTTATTCGGCGGCAATGGGATGGGAGGAATCGGAGTGGCTGGCGGCACGAAATGAGCGGGCCGCGCTGGGGATTGCGTTGACGGCAATGGAGCGGGATGGAGAAGTGACGCCGGCTCGCGCGGCGGAGCTGGCGCGGATGGTGCTGCGGGGAAACGCGGAGGGGCTGTACGGATTGGGTAAGCCGTGACACGCCTCAAGGGTTTGAGGTCGAGATTGATGGCGTCCAGTGGGATTTGAAATGCGACGGAAGAGGCATTTTCCGGAACGGCGGAATGCCGTAAGCTTGTGCGCATGTCTCCCGTTTTCGCTGTGGAGGGCCGGTCAACGGCTGTCCGCGGGCGTGTCGCTGCTGAGTTGTCGTCGGGATTGAGCTCACTGGCTGTGCTGATTCCGGCATGGCAGCCGGAGATGCGCCTGCTGGACGTGGTGGAAGCGCTGGCCGGGGCGGGATTCGGGCGACTGGTGGTAGTGGACGATGGGAGCCGGGCGGAGTGCGCGCCGGTGTTTGCTGCTTTGGGAGCGACGGAGGGGGTGACGGTTCTGCGTCATGCCGTGAACCTGGGCAAGGGACGGGCGCTGAAGACGGGTTTCAACTCCATCCTGAACCTCTCGGTGGCAGGGGAGGGTATAGCGGGTCTGGTCACGGCGGATGCGGATGGGCAGCACACGCCGGAGGACATCGTGCGGGTAGGGGAAGCGTTGCTGACGGCGGGCGGGCGGGCGGTGCTTGGGGTACGGAGCTTTACGGGCGAGGTACCGTTTCGTTCACGGGTTGGCAACCTGCTGACGCGACGAATCTTTGGATTTTTGACCGGGACGAAGATCACGGACACGCAGACGGGGCTGCGCGGACTGCCTATGGGAGCGCTGCCGGAACTGATAGCGCTGGACGGGGAGCGGTATGAGTATGAAATGACGATGCTGGCGCACCTTTGCCGCAGGGGTCCACGGCCGCTTGAGGTGCCGATTGCGACGGTGTACATCGAGAATAACCGCGGCTCGCATTTCGATCCGGTGTGGGACTCGATGCGGATCTGGTTTGTGCTGCTGCGGTTTTACGCCTCGTCCCTGCTGGCGGCGGGGCTGGACCTGGCGTTGTTTACGATTTGCTTTTGGCTGACGGGGGCGGTGTTGCTGAGCGTGGTGGTTGGGCGACTTAGCTCGCTGGTGAACTTCTGGGTAAACCGGCGGTTTGTCTTCCAAAGCCGCGGGCCGCTGCCGGGGCCGCTGTGGCGCTATTACGTGTTGGCGGTGCTGGTGGGCGCGGCAAGTTACGGGTTCATTCTGACCCTGCACACCTATGCGCGGTGGCCGGTGCTGGCGTCCAAGGTGTGTGTGGATGTTTTGTTGAGTTTGGTGAGTTTTTCGGCGCAGCGCACGTTTGTGTTTCGGAGGGGCGAAGTAATTTGAATTCCGGAGGTGTGTGGCGGGAACGGCTGGTGAGCGTGCTGCCGTGGCTGACCGGCGTGTGGGTGCTGGTGGAGATGCTCAGTCTGCGGCTGGGGCTTCTGAACGCCTTTTTCTTCGATACCCTGCATGCGGATGTGCAGGGGGTTGATTACTTTTCGCTGCCCAAGGCGTGGCTGAACCTGCAGGCCGGACGGAGCCTCTATGGGACGTTCGATCCACCTTTATATGGCCCTCACTTTACGTGGTATCTGGCGCACCCTCTGCTGGCGGTGGTACTGGGTTGGCCGCTAAGCCAATTGGCGCCCATGGACAGCTATGGGGTGTTTACGCTGCTATCCCTGGTGATGATGGCGGCGTGTGCCTGGCTGTTGTCGCGGGAGACCGAGGATCTGTTGGTGCGGCGGGTGATCTGGATGTTGCTTTTGGGGGCCTTCCCGACCTTTCTGATGCTGTGGGTGGGCAACGTGCAGGCGCTGACGGTGCTGGGACTGACGCTGCTCTTTGTAGGCATGCTGCACGTGGCGCGGGGTTTGTGGTGGGAGGCGCGGTGGTATGTGCGACTCGGCTTGCTCGTCTCGCTCTTCACCAAGCCGGTGGTGCTGCTCATGTTTCCGCTGCTGCTGATGATGAAGGAGACGCGGCGGGCGGCATTCGATGCCCTGGCCGTTTACCTGCCGGTGTCGTTGCTGTTTCAGGTGCTGCCGCTGGTGAATCCTGAACGGGTGAGCCTGGGGCGGGTGTGGTGGCTGGGTCTCCACCCGGGCTTTGTCCGGTCCACGATGAATATCTACACCAACCACTTGGTCCTGACGCCGGATATGCGGGATAACAGCGTGCACTGGTTCAACCTTGTGGCGCAATCCGGGTTGCGGCTGGAGCATGCGGATGTGTACTCACTGCCGGTATTTCTGGATCAGCTTTTGAAGGTGCGGACGCCGGACTGGATCTACGCGCTGCCGACCCTGGCCGTGCTGGTGCTGTCAGTTGCCGTGGGGCGGATGCGGGAGGTTACCGCACGTCGCGAAGCGGCGTTGCTGCTGGTTTTGGCGGCATCGCTGGATTTCTTCCTGGTCTACCCAACGGCGTGGGAATACCAATACACCGCTGTCTTGCCGGTCGCGGCGGTGCTCCTGGTGCGGGGACGGGGATTATTTTTAACGGGGCGGCTGTGGGCATGGTGCCTGGGATGCGCGCTTTGTTCGTGGCTGCCGACTCTGTATTTTCTGAGCCGGAGTGCCCTGCCGAACTCGCCTGAGTTGGCGATGATGCGGTTGGACCGGGTGGTTCCGGTGACAGGGCTGTTTGGGCTGCTGATGTGGTGCGTGGCGCGCGGCGCCTGGGGTGGTGGTCAGGTGTTGGCGGCTGAAAACGCCTGACGCAACGAGCGCGACGGGGTTCAGGCTGGGAGGCGGTTTTCGGCGGCCCAAAGGCCCAGGCCGGGGTTAGAGATAAAGAAGATCTCTTCGCCGTTGACCGTGTTCCAGCCATCGCGAAGCGTTTCGGGGTTGTAGCGCGTGGTGTACTCTGCGAGGTCCCCGTACCTGTACTGGACAGATTCGATCTCCTCGCGGGTAAGGTGACCGGGACAGTAGCGGATGGTGAAGCGGCCTTCCGAGGAGCCGTGAATCAGGTGGGCGGCGGCGCTTAGATTGGCAGCCAGATCGGGGTCCTGTGCCACGGCGGCGAGGGTCGCGGGGGTGCCACAATAACCGTAGCGGCGGATGAGGGCGTCGATGGCGGCATCTTCGCCGAATTCGCGGACGCCGGGGGCGAGGACGATGAGTTCGGCGTTGTCAGCGAGGGCCATGCGGGTACGGTAGACGCTTTTGTTGCCGAGCCAGGTGGAGCGGAACTCACCGGGGTCGAGGAATACGACAGCTTTGCGGATCTCGCGGTCTAGCCGCTGGAAGTTGCACTGCAGGCTCAGCGCAGCGGCGCACTCGAATGCCTGGTCGTCATCGCTGATGTAGAGGCCGCGGACGACCAGCTGGCCGGCTTCGTTTTTGGCGACGACGGTCTGGACATAGACGATCGGCAGGTGCTGGGCGAAGTGCCGGCTGGCGTAGCGGAGGACGCGGCGGACGGGGGTATCGACGCGGCCCATCATGCGCTCCATGCCGTACACGGCGCCGAGAAAGTGGGAGCGGTGGATGCCGAGGGGGCCGCCGGTGCCGATGAAGACGTTTTTGGCGCCGTTGGCCATGCCGACGACCTCGTGCGGAACGACCTGGCCAATGGAGAGGATAAGGTCGTGGCCGCCGTCGGTGAGAAGCTGGTTCACCTGGGCGGGCCAGGTGAAGTCGAGCAGGCCTTCGGAGACCTCGTGCAGGAAGGATCCGGGCACCTCGCCGAGGGTGACGATGTCATTGCGCCAGTCATGGGTACGGAAGAGAGTGCGGGGGGTACGGCCGAACATACGGGCGATCTCGGCGTCGCTCATGGGTCTATGGGTGCCGAGGGCCGGGAGAACGTCGGTGAGGGCCGGGCCAAAGTGTTCCCAGGTCAATTCAGTGAGCTGGCCGGCATGGGAGTGAAAGCGGGTGAAGTCGGGGGGAATGGCGAGGACTTTGCGGCGGGGACGCAGGGCGCTGAAAGCAGTTTGGAGACCGTGGCGGAGGTCGTCGGTGGTCAGCGCGTCGGTGGTCGAGCCGGATGCAAAAAGGATGGGCACGTGAGCTTTCGGGACCTGCTCCCTATTATCGCGCGCACGTTGGGATTTCATCCCGGGGTTTGAGTTTTGGCGCATTGCAATACGACTGGAACCGACGGAACGACAGGCGTCACCGGCGCCCAGGATCCCGCAGGTGCGCCGAGCGGGCTCATTTTCACGACGCTCGGCTTCGGCACCTGGACAGGTGCTTCCCAAAGAACGGGTAGACGTAGCAGGCCAGAAGAACCGGAGTGACTCAGTGGGAGGAAACCGGGGGATGAGATGACGCCTACAACCTTTGCGGGTTGCGTAGAATAGGTGTAATCGAGCACTATGCGAAATACGTCTATTCCCGGTATGCAGACAGCCATAGCGACAGCCGAACTGCTTGGTTTGGGCAAGCGCGAGCGTGCGCTTTCCGAGCTCGACGACATTGACGCCCTGGTGCGGACGCATCGGTCGCGGCTGCTTCGTTTTGTGATGTTTTCGGTCGGCGACGAGGATGTGGCAGCGTCGATTGTGCAGGATTGTTTTCTAAAGGCGTGGGCGAACCGGGCGAACTTTCGTGGGGAGTCGAGTGTAGCGACGTGGCTGACCTCCATCGCCGTGAACCTGGTGCGAGATCATCAGCGGACGCGCAAGGTGCAGTTCTGGCGCAAGGCGGCGAAAACGGCGACGGATGTGATGGAAGTGGCGTCCATTCTGCCGGGCCATGAAAGCTCGCCGGAGCGGCAGTTGCTGGCACGCGAGCGGGCCGCGGCGGTGGTAACGGCGTTGGATGATCTCTCGGTGAATCAGCGGGCGGTCTTCCTGATGAGGTTTTCAGAAGAGATGGAACTGGCGGATATTGCCGCGGCAATGAAGATGCCGGTCAACACCGTGAAGACGCATTTGCACCGGGCGGTGCGGACGGTAAGGCAGAAAGTGGGAGGTGCGCGATGAAGCACGAGTTTCGTACCCAGCACCTGACCGACGCCGAGTTTAGCCGTATGCTGGACGGCGCGCAGCCTGGAGCTACCGCCGAGGCGCACCTGACAGATTGCGAGCTTTGCCGCGAGGAACTGGAGATTGTGCAGGGTTCCCTATCTGATTTTCGTACGCTGGGAACGGCCTGGGCGGAAATCGAGGCGCCGCGTCATGTTCCGTTGCCGGCACGCTGGACCGAGCGGTTCGGCCTGCAGACCTCCTGGAGCGCAGGTCTGGTAACGACTGCGATGACCGGGCTGCTGGTCTTCTGGCTGGGCTTCGCCCCGCATGCACACCAGAGTCCTGCGGTACACGCGCCGGTAACGGCTCCTACCAATGCTGAACTCGCGGCAGATAACCGATTGCTGCTTTCCATCGATGACGAATTAACTGATCAATCGCAGCCGGTGATAGCCGCGGCGCAGATGCCGGCGGAATCACGGCAAACCACTCACCATGCGGTGGGATCGATAACGGATTAAGATGCCGCGGTGTCGCGAAATATTGCTGGCTATTCTGCTGACGACCACGTTCGGCTCGGCGGCGCTCGCCCAGCATGGCGGGGGTGGCCATGGTGGCGGGGGCGGCGGCATGGAACAGGGTCCGGGTAGTGGGGGGCCTGGTTTCGCGCCTGGCGGGATTTACGCTCGAGACAATCGTGGCGCTAACCCCAACCGTGCGCCGGAATCCGCCGGCACCGTGGGCGGCATGCGCAGCAGGACACAGCTTGGCCCTTTGGGACGGTGGTGGGATGACAGGCACTTCGCGAAGGATCTCAAGCTGCGTCCTGAACAGCAGCAGCACATGGATTCCATCTTCGAAACCAGTCGCCCCACGCTGCTGAAGAGTCTGCAGGACTACCAGGGAGAACAGGCGAGACTGGACGCGATGTACCGGTCCAAAACACTGGACGAGAACACGCTCTATGCGCAGATTGATCGTGTGTCGCAGACGCGGGCCGAACTGGGCAAAGTCTACACGCACTTCATGCTGCAGATCCGCGGAGAGATGGAACCGGATCAGATAGCGCTGCTGGATGCAGCGCGCGCCAAGCAGCAGTAAAACGTCAAGGGGCGTGAAAACCATGAGACCTGTTGGCGACTTTCCAGGAGACATTCGAGCGTTTCACGCTTCAGCCTGAGGTCGCAGGCATCCGATTCCTGAATCGTTCCAAGTGCTTTTTACGCGCGACTGGCGGTTCTCGGTCTCGATCAGTTCTCCATGACCCGGGCTATGGATCAGATCGCTTCTACTGAGAAGTTCCTGTCCTCCCATCGATCTGCCTCCTTCCAGTAGAAAGTGAATGTAAGCGTGGTTCCGCTTTGAGGCGGCAGGTCGACATCGAGGAAGGCCAGTCTGATCTTCGTACGCTCGCTACTCCGCCGATCCGTGCTGGCCCAATCGTCAAAAGAGAAGAGCAAATCAAAATCAAGTTCTGCGACGATGCGCAGAATCTTGCCTGCAGGCGCGGTCCTGATGGGACAGGCAAACGACCAGAAAAATGTTTTGCATTCAGAGCGCTCGCGAAGCGCATAACGTTGAGCGACACGGTCATTCAGGTCAAAGACCTTGCCGTCGCGCTGACTTCGCAGGAGTTTCACATACTCCGCATGAGCCCAAAGCAGCGGGACTGCTGAGCCGGTCGGACGACCCGGCTTTTGCCGGCCGTCGGAGCTTGCCTCCGCATCCCACGACTGCTCGGGCAAGAGTTGCGTCGGTGTGGCGAAGCCCTCCATCCAGTGAAGATAGTCGCGAGCATCGCCACACGCTGCAAGGGCGTAGTGACCGCGCTCGCCCACAAGCAGCGGCCATCCCCGCCCCTGGCCAAAGGTGACATAGGAAGAGCCATCTGCCTGCTGACCGTACCCGTCATGGTTGTACCTGCGCCACATAACACCGCCGGGGACTTCCACGCGGAGAAGATGATCAATCACCTTCAAGCTGTTGACGATCAGCGGATCGTCGGGAGGACGTATGCCGTAGCGCACCAACTCGAGAAAGCCGGCGTCCACGATGTCGCCTGCGGGAAAGGTGCGTTGCTGATGAGGCGGTATGTTGTTCAGCGCAAGGCTCATCTCACTTACCGGTTGCGGCGTTTCGCCAGGTCGTACCGGGTTGATGCGCACATAATGCTCGCTGACGCCATCGAGTAAAGTGCCGGAGCGCGTAACGGTCCACGTCTCCAGTTGGCTCTCCAGCCAATCGGCATATTCTTCCACAATGCCTTGCTCGCGCTTGTCCCCCGCATGTTCGGCCATCTCTGATGCGCAGATCATCGCCGTTATAAGAGCGGCCAATGTCGAGGGAGACAGGCCCGATGACTCCTCCCAGCGCTCCTGCTCGGTGATGGGTCCAGCGAGCAGTAAAAAGCTCACGGCGCGTAAGGCCGTTTCCTCAAGGAACTCGATGCTGATCGCACCAGACTTCCAGAGACGATGCGCGAGAATCAGCGGAAACGCGATCTCGTCCAACTGGAGCCCCTGCCAATACGGGACACCATTTACCCAGAAATTTTGGGGGAACTTACCGTTTTCAGCTTGACTTGCAGCAAGGTATAGAAACGAGCGTAGCGGTGTTTCCATTTGGCCGGCGGCGAGAAGCCCAAGAGCGCTCTGCACCAGGTCTCGGGTCCAAATCAGGTGATAGCCGCCCTTCCCGTTTTCATCCCCATGCACTTCACCCCACGGAATCGCGAGAGAGGCGACCATGGCGCCGGGGTAAATCTTGTCCTCATGTGCGAGCAGCAGGCGCAGACTGGTGCGATACAGCGCGCCTTCGTCGCCCGACTCGGGAGCAAGATGTTCAAATTGCTCGTGCAAGCGTGCCCACTGATCCAGAAAGCGTCGTCGCGTTTGTTCGTAGGGCAATGCGGCGCTCTGGAGCATACTCGTGAGTGCGCCGTGCTGGCTCTGCCCAAAACTAAGCAAGAGTGTGAACTCGGCGTGTTGCGATAGGTCGATCTCGCCCGCAAGAGCAATATTCCCATCAGGCGCAGACCCGAACGTCCATGTCAGGCGCTTGTGCTGATGGAGGTCGGTCCAAGCGTCACTGCTTCCGACGTAGCCGACAGAGGTTTTGTTGAATTCGCCATGCGCCGCCAACGCCAGCCATTCGCCGGCATGTTCCGCGACCAGCACTTTCTTTCCAAGAAAATTGATTGCCTGTCCATTATTCCCGTAACCGGATGAACCCAGGTGCGGTGCGCACAAGACGCACGCCCGCAAACGCTGCAGCACCTCTGGTTCTGCTGACACCTTCATGTGGACGAGAAGGCACGAGCGATGCGGATCGGCGATGATCTCCTTCTCGAAAGAGAAAGCAAGCTCGCCCTCACTGGTGCCGCGAACGAGGTACCCGAGAGACTCTTCGATTGCCTCGATCGAGGTATGCATCGAAATCTCCGGAATCACAGTCTCCTGTTCGTCATAAAAAATGACCTGGAGATCTCGTAGTTGCGGGCGGTCCACCGTGGGTGCATACACTTCAGTGACGATGCCATGCCAGATGGTGAACCAAAGCCGGCTCGACGAAGAGTAGGCTGTGCCGACACCGTCCTTATCGCCCCGCTGCCATGTAGGCTCAATGCCCGGTGCTCCGAAAGCAATCGAGGGGTGCGCCGGCCCTATCACATGTTCCACAGAGATTCCTCGCTTGAACGCGAATGCGTTGCACGCAGATGGGGGTATTTTCGCATGGCTGAAGTACCGGCCTCATGATCTCTTGCAGGTCTACCCGGTGCGAATGCACCGAGCCTTGGCAGTGATACGCTGTCTCACGAATCTAGTATTTACCAGACCTCCACAAATTTAGCGGAGACGGAAAATCCGGGCAAAGAACTGAATGGCGGCATCGCTTACCTGGTTGTGGACGACGGCGCGGTCCACTCCGGGAGGATCATCGCAATAGAGCGGGACGGTTTCCTTGCCGGCGGGGGTGCAGGTGTCAAGGAAGGTATAGTGCACCACTCCGGGGAGGACGCTCTCCCGGGCGCCACGAATATCAGCTTTGATGAGGTTCGCGTTGTTAGCGGGTGGGGCTATCGGATCAGCTGAGCCGACGACGACCTCGACAGGCATGCGGATCCTGCGGAGGCTCTCCGGCGTTTGCGTGAAGACGAGGGCGGGGGCTATGGCGAAGATGGCATGTATGCGGGGATCACGGAAACTATCGGCGGCTCGGGCGAGGCTCTCTCCGCTGGTCTTGCGGACAGACTGAAGCATCTGCTCCGGGCCGGGCATGTCCTTCATCTCGGGGGTATGGCAGTCGAGGTTGGTCGGATCTTTGTGGCAAAAGTCAGAAAAGATGGAAACATCCGTGCGGGCTCCGGCGAGCTCAAGAACCGTGTATCCGCCTAGTGAAAAACCGGCAGCACCGATGCGATCTTTGTCGATATGGGGGCCTAGTTCGGGGTCGGTGAGCAGGCCGTCAAGAACCTCGGAAAGGTCGGTAGCGCGCTCCCACCAGAGCGTGAAGCCCTCGGGGGTGTAGCCGGTAACGGCGTTATTGCCGGGATGGTCGACGGCGGCAGCGAGAAAGCCGGCCCGGGCGAGCGCGGTACCCAGCCAGGCGAGTTGCTGGGCGCTCCCTCCGGTACCATGCGAGAGCAGAATGAGCGGGAAAGGCTCGAGTGACGGGGCAAAAGCAGCGTGCGGGGTAGCAGCGCCGGCTTCGAAGAGCGGTTTGTCCGGGGGGCCGATCGTTTGCCGGACCTCGACGCTGGTGTCGGCCGCGGGATACCAGACCGTGACGTGGAAGGTGTGGTCGGAAGCGCCCCGCCAGTTGCGATGGGCTGCCGGGGTGATATCACGGGTGACCAGGCCCGCCTTGGCAAGCGATGATGGCGCCTTCTTCTGGGCGCCGGCCTGCATGACGCAAGCGCAGGGAAAGAGGAAGACTGTCGAGAGAATTGCAAGCTGGCGAAGAACTCGCATGCCCTCAGCTTAAAGGCATAGAGCCTGTGCGATGCGGTCGAGGGTGCAGCTTGGTGCAGTGGCTCCAATCATGTCCAATAAAGAATGCGAGCGGTGGGAAGGGTTTGGGAGATTGCGCTTTCGAACCAGCTGCGCATCTCGCGCATGGGATCTTTGGGATAGACGTACTTGAAGCCGCCAAATTTTGTGCGCTTTTGGGTGCGGTTCTCTTCGGCGAGGTCGAGGGTGGTTTTGGGGTACCAACTCAAGAGTACGTCCTTGGAGCCGGGGGTGAAGCGATGGGTGATGAGCTCGGCGGTCAGGTCCGGGGCGGGGATGTCGTGGAGGGCGTGGGCAACGTCGGCGAGAAGGGTGCCGTACTCGGATTGCCAGTTGGTGACGGGCATGATGGGCGCGATGGTGAGGCCGATGGGGTAGCCGGCGAGAGCGAGGCGGCGGAGGGCGTGGAGGCGCTGGGGGAGGTTGGCCGTTCCGCCTTCGAAGCCGCGGGACACCGAGGCGGCGTTGACGCTGAAGCGAACGCGGGTGCGGCCATTGTGCGCGATGGGGAGCAGAGGGGTGATGCCGTCGAACTTGGTGGTGAAACGGAGCTGGACGGGGGCGTCCCACTGGCCGAAGAAGCGGACTGACGCCGCGAGCGCCCCGGTGAGGTGCTCGATGCCAAGGGGGTCGGTGTAGCAGGAGGCTTCGAAGGTGGTGCCCTCGTGTGCACGGTCACGGGAGGCGGAGGTAATGCGGCCCTGGCCGGCATAAGGGCGCAGATTGTCGAGGATCTCGGAGAGATTGGCGTAAACGCGGGTGATGGGCGGCCCCGAAAGGGAGCCGGCGAGATAGCAGTACTGGCAGTGGGCTGGGCAGCCCTGAGCGAGGTGAAACTGCCAGTCGGCGGAGGGCGGGATGGGCTGAAGCTTGCGCGCGGAGGGTGGCGCCACCACGATGGCGAGCGAGGTTTTGGCCTGGGCGTAGGCGCGCTGGGCAGCCCGGCTGTCGGGTGGAGCGTCTTTCGGGGCCGGGTCCGTGAGGCCGCGGAGCTGGTTGCTTTTGAGGCGGATGACCTCGGCACCGAAGCTTTCTGTGCGCTCGAGCATGGCGCGGCCGTGGGCGGTAGCAAAGGCGGCGGGGGTGATGAAGACGCGACGGGGGCGCCAAAGTTTGGATTCGGAGGGCGTGCTTCGTGAGGACGGAAGGGGTTCGGGGTCGGCTTCGCGGAGCAGGGCGTCCTTCTGCTCGGGGGTGAGGTCGAGGATGGATGCGTGCTCGGGAGCGGCGGTCGCCATAGCAGATTGGATGACCGAACCCAGATTTCGCTTACCGGCTGTTTCATTACAGGAGGTGTTGACGCTTCTGCATGATGGTGGCGCGCAATCGAAATCTCAGGCGAAGAGGTACCGTTTTCTACAGGATTGAGTCGTCATGGGGCACCATCTGAGAGACAGGTAGAGGAGTCGATCCATGGAAATTACAAGAGTTGGGACAAAGCCTTCGGGCAAGGGGCCGTCGGAGTGGTTTACAGGAACGGTTCGCGTGGATCCGTTGTTTCAGGCGCCGGATCCGGCGTTGGTTTCAGGTGCGAGCGTGACATTCGAGCCGGGCGCGCGGACAGCATGGCACACCCATCCGCTGGGTCAGACCCTGATCATTACGGCGGGGGCCGGATGGGTGCAGCGCGAAGGTGGTCCGGTGGAGGATGTCCACCCCGGCGATCTCGTGTGGTTTCCGCCTGCGGAGAAGCACTGGCATGGCGCTACAGCGACTACGGCCATGACGCACATCGCCATCCAGGAAAAGCAGGATGGGAAGGTCGTCGACTGGCTGGAGAAGGTGAGCGACGAGCAGTACCGCAAGTGAGGGTGTTGTGATCGCGGCTTTCCCTGCTTGCGCCCAATTCAGTTTGGTTGGGTGGACCGGTGTACCCAACCCTGTTTTTTGTAAAGTATTCAAAACAGTCGAGTTAGGTCCGGACTAGATGTTTGTGAAGCCTGTTGCTCGCGAGGAGGCCAGTAAGGAAAGTGTACGCGAGACGGGGGTAATGGTGCGCAACTGGGTGCGCTCCGGTTCCGTGCGGGGCAGAGCACTCCCATCGGGGCACCTGGTTTACGGGGCGCCCTGGCGTTGCTATTTGGGCAGAGCGCCGGCGTCGCGGATGTAGCTTTTTGCGTCGAATTTTTTCATGGCGCTGGCGCCGCTCATGTAACGGCGTTTGCCGAAAATTAAGCGTTCCTGCCAGGGGCGGTCGAATTTGCCGAGGACTGCCCAGGCGATGGATGCGTAGCCGTTCGGGTCGCGGCCGTCGAGGAAGTATTTGTCATTGAGGTAGATCATTCCCGCCATCGCGGCGGGGGCGTCGGGAGTCCATTCGACGATCTTTTTTCCCCAATACATGCGCAGATAGTTGGGCATCCAGCCATGGCGGACCATCTGGATCTGCGCGGCGTTCCAGAGGTCGTCGTAGGTTTGCGCGGACTCGAGTTGGGCGAGGGTATAGAGAGGATCGCGCTTGTCTTTATCGTGTTTCGCGATGGTTTCGGCGGCCCAGCGGTCGACGCAGCCGGTGTTGTCGTAGTCGGGTTGGTAGCGGACGAAGTTGATCGATAGCTCGCGCCAGGTGATGACCTCATTGAAATAGCTGTCGCGGGCTTCGGAGAGCTCCGGGTGGCGGTCGGCGGCGGCATTAACCGCGTTGGCGATGGTGAGCGGGCCGATGTGGCCGAAATGCAAATAAGGGGAGAGGCGGCTGGTGGCGTCGCGCTCCGGGTGCTTGCGGTTGTCAGAGTATTTGCCGAGCTTTTCATCGACGAAGAGTTTTAAGCGACGCCAGGCTTGCTTCCGGCCGCCGTGCCAGTACTCTACCGGGCCGACGCTGCGGTCCAGGTCGGGCCAGTCCGCGGTCATGTCCTGCTGAGGGTCGTCGGCGAAGAGGCCGCGCGGCTTGTGCCAGGGTTTGTCCGGCTTGGGGTTTGTGAAAGGTTTGACAAACTCCGGCAGAAGCTTGCGGATGCGCGGGCGGGCGATGGCGCCGGAGTATTGCGCCTTTTCCAGCAGCCTGGAGGGAACGATGACATCGGCGTCCACGGTCCAGAAAGGCACACTGAGGCGTTCGGCACGATCGACACGCCACTGTTCCGGGGCGCGCATGGGGTTTTCGTCGCCGATGACCATCGCAGCGTGCACGTCGATGAAGAAGCGCTCGTGGTCTTCCCTGGGGTGATTTCGCAGGACGAAGCCGACGCCGCGCTCGGCGCAGTCCTCGGCAACGTCGCGAAGGCCCTGATTGAGAAAGACATAATGGCGCAGGTACGAAGAGCGGAAATAGTTGATCCCGGCGAAGTACGCCACAACGGGCAGGCCCAGCACGTTGCCAAGCTCAACGGCTTTGTCGAGGGCGTGGTTGTCCAGGGCGCGTTGCGCACGCTGCATCCAGTAGACGACGCACTTGCCTTTGGGGTCGGGTGCGCCGGCGCGGCGGATCGTGACGCGCCTATCCAGCGCAAGTTTGCGAATGGGCTCAGAAATACTCTCGTCGGCCTGGAGTTCCGCCGCAAGCTCGCCGTATTGCTGGTCTTTACGCTGCGCTTCGTTCAGAGCGGGCTGGGCTTCGATTCCGGAGGCTGTGGCTGGTGGGGTGCTCACAGGGAGCTTGGATGTTCAATTGAGTGTGAGGCAGGCAAGATCGCAGGGACGCAGTTTGACGCGACAAAAAGGAAAGGGCGCTGGATGTTCTCCAGCGCCCGGTCGAAGGACCCCGGTAAGTGCCCTTAGCGACGGCCTCCGCCACCGCCATGGAAGCCACCACCGCCGAAGCCACGGCCGCCGAACCCACCGCCGCCGAAGCCGCCAGCGAACGCGTGGCCGCTGCTGGCCAATCCTCGCCCGTAGCCACCGCCGGCATAGCCGCCATGGCCGATGCGTCCGATCGGGTAACCGCCGCCATAGAAGCCGCCGCCCCAGAAGCCGAAGCCTACGCCGAAGAACGGGTAGCCATAGAAGCCATACGGGCCCCATGCACCGTAACCGTACGGGTAGCCGTAGCCGGCGTAATCGCCAGAGAAGCCGTACGCGCCGGGGTAATAGCCTCCACCGTCACCATAGCTTGCGTAGGTTGTACGGGGAAGGCTGCTGTCGGCAAGCGCGGCCCGACTCTCCCTTGGACCGGTCCAGGGCAGCAGGTCGGCGTCGGCATCCTCACGGTCGAAGCTTTCAGGCTTCGCCCGATTACCACCGAGGATGATCTCGTGACTTTCCTTTACCGTCACCGGCTTCACGTCACTCGAGGTGTCGCTTCCGCGGAAGACGTCGGCTTCGCCATTGAAGACGCGCATCGTGTTGTCGGCGGTATTGAAGGTGTATAGACCGCGCGAGAGGATCTGCGTCTGGCCATTCGGCATGTCAAGCAGCAGCAGATTGTGATTGCGGACCATATTCACGCTGATATTGGCGCGGCCCTGCTCAAGGCGTACCTCAGTGCGGCCCGGGTCCTGGGCGACCATGTTCACCGTGGTGTCCCCGCCGATGCGGAGCAGGGCGCCTGGTGCGAGCAGGATGTCCGCGGAGCCGTTAGCGGTCGCGAGGGTTTCGCCATCGTGGAGCTGACGCGGCTGTGTGAGTTTGCTTGTGTCGATGGGCTGGCCGTCAATATTGGCCTGGCCCTGGACGAACTGAAGGGATCCCGGTACGGCTCCGTTCATGTTCTGCGCCAGGAGGGTCGCAGGTACGAACGCGGTCGCCAGGAAAAGCGGGAGGAGCGTTGCTTTTGTCCTTGGCATGTCTTTCTTAACCTCTATGGAATAGATGCATTTCGAGGCGTTTTGTCACATCCGGGTTGGGGCTGGACAAGGCTGTTGCGCGTTTACAGGACAGCGGGTTGGTGCTTTCTGAGACAGCACGGGTGTGCTGTTTCGGGTGCACGCAGGTCACGGTACGGAGGCTTTCCCTCCCCATTACTTCTTTGAGGGCTGCTGTTACCAGAGACTAGGGTGCGAAGCTAAGTCGCAATGCTACTTTTGGGTCAGGCCAAATACCCCATCCTTCGCATTACCCCTGAGGCACTTATGAAAGCTTTGTCTGCTTTGTTTGTTTCTGCTCTTTTTACTGCGTCTGCGGTTACGGCGTCGGCTGGCACCCTTAATCTTGCTTCGTACGGCTACAACAGTGCGGGAACCCGGATCGTGGGCGGGACGGGTGAGGACAACTCCGTTGTCAGCTACCAGGGTGGCCTGGTTTACGGCGTGATTCCGGTGAGCGGCGGCCTGGCGTACAGCCTGAATTACACGGCCTCGAGCCCGTGGCTGCCGGCGCAAGCCGGTTCTTATTGGGTTGCGCAGAATCCGGGGGATTACCCGGGCGGCAGCAACACTGAACCGAACGGCTTGTATGACTTCACCACGACCTTCGCCGACAACAACCCGGATGGGTCTTCCGGCACGATCACGGTGATGGCGGACGACACCACGGGTGTGTTTCTGAACGGCTTCCAGATCACGGCAGCGGCGGGTTTCGCTACTGCCGGCACGTGCGACAGTGGGACGCCAAACTGCACGACCCTGTCGACCTATCTGCTGCCTGAGCAGGACTTCGTGAGTGGCACCAATACGCTCAGCTTCGACGTGCTCCAGGAGCACGGCGCAGCCACAGGTCTCGATTTTGTAGGCCAGGTCAACGTCACACCGGAACCGGACTCACTTCTCCTGTTGGGAACGGGTCTGGCGCTGATGGCTGGCCTGGTTTATTCCCGCCGGGTGCAGGCTTAATCGCGAGAGCCGGGCATTCAAAGGGAGAGGGGAGAGACCAAATCGGGTCTCTCCCTTACTTTTTTGTGGATTGTGGCCATGGGCGAGCTACACGGCCTGGCGTTGAACGGGGCTACCCGAGGCATGTGAGAGGGTGGCCGATATACGAGCGACGCCCGCGATGTGCGTCGTTTGGGGGAAGTCAGCGCAACCCCGTCAGGCGTAGGCTAAGAGGCGTCATGCCGCAGGAGAGGGCGGCTCTTTCGCATGTCCGCAGCTACGATCACGACCCCTGAACTCAACGGAAAAACCAAACACGACTTTTCCAAGGCGCATACCACCAACAAACACCTGATCCGCTGGGTGGAGAAGATGGCCGACCTTTGCGAGCCGGATTGCGTTCACTGGGTGGATGGCTCCGAGGAGGAAAACCGTCAGCTTTGCGACGAGTTGGTGGATGCGGGCACGTTCACGCGGCTTGATCCGCAGCTTTGGCCAGGGTGCTTTTATGCGCGGTCCGCGCCGAACGATGTGGCGCGCGTGGAGGACCGGACCTTTATCTGTTCGCTGAGCAAGGAAGATGCCGGCCCGACGAACAACTGGGAAGACCCGTTTGCGATGCGGCGCAAGCTGAAGGGGCTGTTCAAGGGCGCCATGCGCGGGCGCACGATGTATGTGCTGCCCTTTTCGATGGGACCGATCGGCTCGCCGATGAGCCGGATCGGGGTGCAACTTACGGATTCGGCGTACGCGGTCGTGAACATGCGCATCATGGCACGGGTTGGCGAGGCCGTGCTGAAGGAGATCGACAAGGATATCCAACGGGTGGTGCCGTGCATGCACTCGGTGGGCAAACCGCTGGTCCAGGGCGAGCGCGATGTGCCGTGGCCGTGCAATGAGACGAAGTACATCGTGCATTTCCCGGAGACGCGCGAAATCTGGAGCTATGGCTCGGGATACGGCGGCAATGCGCTGCTGGGGAAGAAATGTTTCGCGCTGCGGATTGCCTCCAACATCGCCCGGGATGAGGGCTGGATGGCCGAGCACATGCTCATTCTGGGGGTAGAAGATCCACAGGGACAGAAGACCTATCTGGCGGCGGCGTTCCCTTCGGCGTGCGGAAAGACGAATCTTGCGATGCTCATCCCGCCGACCGGCTTCGAGGGATGGAAAGTGTGGACGGTGGGGGACGATATCGCCTGGATCAAACCGGACGCCAGCCGGCAACTGCGGGCGATTAACCCGGAGACGGGCTTCTTTGGCGTGGCGCCGGGGACCAGCGCGAAGACGAACCCGAATGCGATGGCCACGCTGAGCCGGAACACCATTTTTACCAACGTCGCTCTGACTGTGCGCGACGGCGTTCCCGAGGGGGTTTGGTGGGAGGGCATGACCGATCAGCCGCCGACCGCGACCGATCCGGACCTGGCCATGCTGGACTGGCGTGGTGAGGCCTGGACGCCGGGTTCAGGCAAGCCGGCGGCGCATCCGAATGGGCGATTTACGGCGCCGGCGGCGCAGTGTCCGTCGATTGACCCCGCGTGGGAAAGCCCTGAAGGCGTGCCGATCAGTGCTTTCATTTTTGGAGGCCGCCGGCCGACGACGCTGCCGCTGGTGTACCAGGCGTTCAACTGGGTGGACGGTGTTTATACTGGCGCGACGATGGGCTCCGAGACGACGGCGGCGGCAGCGGGTGCGGTCGGGCAGGTGCGGCGGGATCCCATGGCGATGCTTCCGTTTTGCGGGTACAACATGGGGGATTATTTTCGGCACTGGATTCGCATGGGACGCGACCTTTCCTCGACGCCCAAGATCTTTCATGTGAACTGGTTCCGCAAGGATGCCGACGGCAAGTTTCTATGGCCTGGATTTGGCGAGAATCTGCGTGTGCTGCAATGGATCGTGGACCGCGTGCGTGGGCGCGTTCCGGCGCGTGAGACACCGATTGGATGGACGCCGTTTTATGACGACCTGAACTGGCAGGGAATGGACTTCCCGCGTGAGGCCTTTGCCGCCCTGGAAGCCGTGGACCGCGAGCAGTGGAAGGAAGAGACGATAGGGCATGAGCGGCTTTTCATTCAGTTGCATGGCCACCTGCCCTCGGAGATGGTGTACGAGCGGGAGTTGCTTATCTGCCGCTTGTGATCAGGCGATGTCCAGCTCACGGAACATCTCTTCGAGGGAAACGGCCACCTCGGTCCCAGGCAGACGCAGAAAGCCGTCAGTGGGCTGTACATATCCCTGGGCCGAGGCGTAGAACGCTACGCGGTTCCAGGGATCCACGACCCAGATGTTCGCGACACCCATGGTGATGTAGTCCTGCACGCGTTGCTGCAGGGTACGCAGAGAGTCGTCGCTGGAGAGGACTTCGATGCAGAGCACTGGCGGCGTTCGAAGGATCTCTTCTCGCGGATCGGACCGGCGTACGGCGCACACATCCGGAATGCGGAAACGATCGGGCTTTACCTGCACCCGCTGCTCTGGGAGAGCTCGGAGTTGCCACTTATCCCTGTGGGTCAGGAAGGCACCCAGAAGAAAGCCCTGGAGTGTTGCATGTGATTGTTCGCCCATATTCCGCTCCAGGACCTCACCTTCGACGTAGTCGCAGTCCGGTCTGTAGGTCGTGTGCAGGTACTCCTGAACCGAAACCAGTGTGGTGCTGCCCATCGCGTGGCCTCCGTGCGGTCATGCTACACCCGGACCTTGGCCCGGAAGGATGATGATCCCGAGGCATTCTTTGGGATCGGGGCGCGAGGCGTTCCGGCTCTTGCTTTCCGCAAGCGTCCACAGCGTTGGGACGGGCGCGACGAACCCAAGTGGGAGGCAGGCTACAACTTTTTGTGCATGCGGAAGGTCGTCGTGGAGCGACTTTGGAGCGTCGTATACCACATGAGTAACAGTACGAATCAATCAACAGCTAACGTGATGCAAGACCAGCTCGGACGCGTGGTCGATGCCTACCGTGGGCTGTTGCGGGCCGATGAACGACGCCTCCAAGAGGCGATGCTTGAGTATGAACGCAGTTGTTGGGCGGAGCGCGCCAAACGCGCAGCGTAGAGGATGGGCAGGCTGCAATACTGGAAGCGGGTTCCACCCCGGACGCGCCCGGTGCTATGACAGTGCAAGAAGCAATTGGGAAAGCTGCAAACGGGATTTCCCGAAGAGACGCTGAGTTGTTGTTGCTGCACGTTCTCCGGCGAGACAGGGCCTGGTTGTTAGCCCATCCGGAGGCCAGGCTGCAATCGGGAGAGATTGCTGGGTTCTTTGAACTGGTCTCGCGGCGCGCGGCGCACTGGCCACTGCAGTACCTAACGGGACAGCAGGAGTTCTTTGGTTTACAGCTCCAGCTTTCGCCGGATGTGCTGATCCCGCGGCCGGAGACGGAACTGTTGGTCGAAGCTGTGCTGGGCTGGGCGGCGGAGCAGGCCCGCAGCGCAGCGGAGAACAAGGCATGGCAGATCGTGGACGTCGGTGCAGGATCCGGAGCGATTGGTTTAGCGCTGGCGAGCCGGCTTTCCCGGGCGAAGATTACGGCCCTTGACCTGTCGCCGAAGGTCAGGCCCGTCGTCGAGTTAAATGCCAGCCGCTTAGGTTTCGCAGATCGGGTGCGCTTTATGGAGTCTGACCTGCTGGGCGCATTTACGACGGAGATCCAGGCAGGAAAGCGGTTCGACATCGTGGTTTCGAACCCGCCGTACGTGCCGCTGGGCGATGCACCCTCGATGCAGCCGGAGGTGCGCGATTTCGAGCCGCATCTGGCTCTGTTTGCGGGCGAGGACGGCCTCGCGGTCTACCGTCAGCTCATTCCGCAGGCCTGGGAGGCGTTGCGGGCAGGTGGGCTGCTGGCCATGGAGTTTGGCTTTGGGCAGCGTGCGGCACTTGCGCACATGCTGGCCGGGTGGCACGACGTTCGCTTTGCGGAGGATTATGCGGGAATACCGCGCCTGGTGCTTGCCGAGCGTTCCTGACGCTGTCCGCTCCAGCGGTCGCTACACCGCGCCGCGCTTCAGGTCGATCAGTACGCCCCGATGAAGATTCCAAACGGCCCAGACGGCGAGAAAGAGGGCGAGGACGGATTCCGTGAGCGCCACGGGAAGATCACGGCCGAGGCGACGTGCCGCGGATGTACGCAAAGCATAGCCGCCCAGCGTACCGACGACAACGCCTGCGACGCCCAGGAGGATACCCCCGGCGAGCGGCTGGTAGATGCTGGTGGCCGCGAGGGCCCCCACCAACGCACCAAAAACGAGGCGCGCGGCAAAGGGGCCGGCAGCCTTCCGGCTGGGTGTCCTGGGCAAGGTGTCGCCATAGTCCTCAGCCAGCGCGAAACCGGTAAAGACCAGGGCAGAAACCAGATAGGTGATCCACACGGCCCATCCATGCTCCGGCAAGTCGCCCAGCCAAACAGCCCAGCACATCACGGCGATGCCGGTCATGGTGCGGGCGCCGGTAGCGACGCCCAGAAGGAAAATCCAATGCAAAACCCGACCTCCGGCACCCCTGGCGGGCAGGTCGGTGCGCTGATCTCACTGAAAAAACGATGTACGCTTCGCAATAGATTACCTTGTGTCACACTTAGCCCGGATCAGGGAAGGCAGGATCAGGCGGGGGACGCCCTGCGGCCGCTCTCAACGACTGAGAGCGCGTTCAGCGGAATGTGATGTCAGTCAGTCCTTCATGTGTCAGGCGAGCAGGGCGGCGGGTTCCTCCTGCCGAAGCCACCCGTAGAGGGGAAACTCTTCGGCGAGGTCGCGAACGCGATTGCGCAGATTGCGGAGGTGGGCTTCATCGTTGCGGTGCTGCAGGGCTTCGGCAATCCAGGAGGCAATCGTGCGCATTTCGGACTCGCCCATCCCGCGGGTGGTGAGGGCGGGGGTGCCCAGGCGAATGCCGGAGGGTTTCAGGGGTGGGTTGGTGTCGTACGGGATAGCGTTTTTGTTGACGGTGATGCCGGCCAGGCCCAAGGCGTGTTCGGCCTCCGAGCCCAGCATGCCGGTCCCCTTGGCAAAGACGTCGATGAGCACGACATGGGTGTCGGTACCGCCGGAGATGACGCGGAAGCCGCGCGAGGCGAGACCTTCGGCGAGAACCTGAGCGTTACGGACAATTTGGGCGGCGTACGTTTTGAACTCGGGGCGGAGCGCTTCACCGAAGGCTACCGCCTTGGCAGCAATGACGTGCACCAGCGGACCACCCTGCTGTCCGGGAAAAACGCTCCGGTCCATGCCTTTTTCGAGTTCGGTGCCGCAAAGAATGAGGCCGGAGCGGGGGCCGCGCAGAGTCTTATGCGTGGTCGTGGTGACGACATGGGCGTGCGGCACGGGCGAGGGATGCACGCCGCCGGCGACGAGGCCGGCAAAGTGGGCCATGTCTATAAGGAGCTTGGCGCCGACCTTGTCGGCGATGGCGCGGAGACGGGGGAAGTCGAACTGGCGGGGATAGGCGGAGCCGCCGCCGATCATCAGCTTGGGTTTCTCGAGTTCAGCCTGCTCCTCGAGCTGGTCGTAGTCGATGGTCTCGGTATCGGGCCGGACCTTATAGCCGGCGATACGATACAGCTTGCCCGAAAAATTCAGCTTGTGCCCGTGGGTGAGATGGCCACCGTGGGCGAGATCCAGACCTAGAATCGTGTCGCCGGGCTCGAGCAGAGTCATAAACGCTGCCGCGTTGGCCTGCGAGCCCGAGTGCGGCTGAACATTGGCATGCTCGGCGCCGAAAAGCTTCTTTGCGCGATCGCGGGCGAGGTTTTCGACGACGTCGGCGTATTCGCAGCCGCCGTAATAGCGCTTGCCGGGGTAGCCTTCCGCGTATTTGTTGGTGAAGACGGAACCGGTGGCTTCGAGTACGGCTCGGGAGACAAAATTTTCGCTGGCGATCATCTCCAAACCGTCATGCTGGCGGAGTGTCTCGTTTTCAATCGCGCGGGCGATCTCAGGGTCGACGTCGGCGAGAGGAAGTTCGCTGCGGATCGGCATAGAAGAAGAGTGTACCGCCCTGGTTCGGGACACCACAAAAGCCTAGGGTCCAACAAAGGTCGCAGTGTACCGTACCACCGCCGGCTAAGCGACACCGCCGAAGAGGGATAGTGCGCCTTCGGGGGTTCCCGCATGATCAACACACGCTTTGGAGCAGATGTGCGGCGCGAACCGGCCCGCACGCTGCTTCTGAGTAGATTTCGACGAGCGGCCAGACCGCGCGTCGGTATCGGAGACCTTTCTTGGCAGCCCGGATTCTTCCCTTTCGCTCGTTTGGCGCCGCACAATGCGCGGCGTTTCCCCCGGTCGTTGGGGCTGTTTGCCCCGTATACACACCTCGCTCTGCAAAGGTTATCGACATGTCGAAATACACGCGCCGCCACCAAGAGCAAAATCCCGTCGAGCGCTCCAGGACCATGCTGGGCAAGGTCGAACGGGAGATCGCCGAAGGCTACGTTGAAGTGGAGATCGGTGGCATCACGCTGCGCCGCCTCGCATGTGTCTACGGCGTCATGCTTCGCAACGCATGGGAGTACACGCTGGAAAATGTGCGCTCGCTCGTTCGGGCTACTCCCGCACATTAATCTTCGAGTCTCAGGGCAGGGCCGGTCGCGTT
>CAXUDN010000050.1:11845-25241 GCA_964249715.1 uncultured Acidobacteriaceae bacterium | reverse complement strand
GGCCCACCAGGACTTGAACCTGGAACCAACGGATTATGAGTCCGCTGCTCTAACCGATTGAGCTATAGGCCCCTTCTTGGTAGTGTAGCCGGACAGCGGCCGATTCGCCCAGGGCAGGCGCGCGTCTTGGAGCGTTTTGCGGCCGCAGTCTGGTCAAGCTGAGGAGTGGTGTGCTCGGGGGGGCTGACTTGTTCTTGCCACCTTTGCTAACAGGTATTTCGCTTGAACTTAGCTTGCATAAGCAAAGGGCCTCTTCCATTATCTCTTTCTGAGTTGAAAGCAAGGCTGTTGCAACCCGGCAGATCTAGGTCGCAACACGGTCGTAACGCAGAAAGCAACGGGGCGAGGCCATGCCCCGTGCGGTCGAGTTTTTTACGAGCATTACCAAAGTTAGATAACCCGGAGCGATCTGCCGGTTACCGGTAAGCGGAATTTGCGACTTCTCGAAAACCGGCGTAATCGTTCGGTCTGCTCTTACGTCACGTGACCTACACCTTGGTGAGGCGCCTACCTCGTTCGGGTTATGTCGTTGCGCGGCGGCTTCGATAGGCTGAGTTTCGTCAGGGGCGTGACATAGGTGGAGTGAGCACACCTGATATATGGTCGAGCCCTGGACAGTTGCTGCTCTTGCAAGTTTGGGTTTGTAGTTTGGATAGTTCATTAAGCCTGGAAGTAGAAAGGTAAGTATGCAGATAGAAGAAGTAAGACAAAGTGCAATACGGGGAAAGACGAGAGTTATGTCTTGTTTGTTCCTTTTGTCGTCAGTAATCGCGTTCGGCCAGTCCAAGCTCTCCAAGGATCTTGCGTCCTACTCGCCTGAGGACCAGGTCGACGTCATTGTGCAATTCAAGCAGGCGCCCACCGCGGTCCTGCATCAGCGGGTCCTGCACCACGGTGGCTTTATGCGAAACGAACTGGGCGTGTTGAAGGGCGGCTCGTACCATGTACCCGCTGCGGTGCTGGCAGAGTTGGCTGTTGACCCGGATGTGGCCTATGTCTCGTTGGACAGGCCATTGCACACGACTTCTGTGTCGGCACCGCAGTCAACGGCATTGACGCTCGACTATCACCGCGAAACGCTCGATCTTCCTTCAGGCCTGAGCCAACCCGGAGCCGGCATTGGTGTGGCTGTCATAGATAGCGGTGTTGCTCCCGTGGCAGACTTGTCGAGCAGCCAGATCGTGTACAGTCAGGATTTCACGGGTGTGGGCAGCACAACGGATGGGTATGGTCACGGCACATTTGTTACGGGACTTATTGCGGGCAACGGCGCCTCATCCACAGGATCAAAGTATAAGTACACGTTCAAGGGCATCGCTCCCAACGTAAACATCGTGAACCTGCGCGTCCTGGATCAGTATGGCCTGGGCACGGACAGCGAGGTGATTGCCGCGATCCAGCAGGCTATCGCGTTGCAGAGTAAGTACAACATTCGCGTCATCAATCTGTCACTGGGACGAGGGGTGTTTGAAAGCTATCAGAATGACCCACTATGCCAGGCAGTGGAGCAGGCGTGGAAGGCAGGAATCGTCGTCGTCACCGCTGCCGGCAACTTTGGACGCGATAACAATCTGGGAACCAATGGCTACCTGACGATTACGGCTCCTGCCAATGACCCTTATGTCATTTCTGTGGGTGCTATGAACACGCAGGGCTCCTCCTCACTACAGAAGGTTGTGCCAACCTCCTATAGCTCGAAGGGACCGACCCTGGGCGATTGGGTCGCCAAACCTGATCTGGTAGCTCCTGGAAACCTGATCATTTCACTGTATGCAAACGGGCAGACACTTGCGCAGACAGAAGCTGCAAATATCGTTCCCACCAGTCTTTATCAAGTGAGTGGATCGACCCAAAAATCATCGGCGTACATCGCGCTTAGCGGAACAAGTACGGCCGCGCCCATGGTCACCGCGACGGTAGCGCTCATGCTGCAGCAAAACTCCCAGTTAACTCCTGACCAGGTGAAACTGCGCTTGATGAGCAGCGCAGACAAGCAGTTGACCAAAACCTCCACTGTTTCTGACGCGATTACGGGCCAGGTTTTCGATGAGCAGGCTGACCTGCTCACAGTGGGAGCCGGCTACCTCGATGTAAGTGCCGCTCTGACGAGCACGGTGGGGTCGTCCAGGGTGGGTAGTGCACGGTCAGGCAACGTGGGTGTGAACCGGAGTGGCGATGTTGCGATGACGAATGGTAACTCTGACGTCTATGGGACCTCTGTTCTTACAAGCAGTGACTCGTGGGGGTCGCCCCTCGTCTGGGGTGTTACTTCTCAGCAATTCGCCGGTCTCCTGCCGTCGTTGGGATACCAATCCGATAACAATGATGGAGTTCAGGGCAGTACCGTGGTTTGGGGCAGCACCGTCGTTTGGGGCAGCACAGTCGTTTGGGGCAGCACAGTAGTCTGGGGCAGCACTGTCGTCTGGGGTAGCACCTATGGCTACGGCCCTGGTGCTACTGTCTCCGACAAAATGTAGAGCTACGCTCCGCAAGCCTGAGTCGACAGATGCGAGCTTGCGGAGCCAACCTCCGGGAAACCTGGTACCTTCCGGTCGAGCAACGGGCGAATTACTTTGCGTGCTGCGTTTGCTTGGAAGGTGCCAGGGTCTTCTTCTTTGGGCGAGAGGATCTCTTGGCGTTCTTTTCCACGCGAAGTCTCCACGCAGTGCGGAGAGCCCCTGCGAGGGTGGGCTCATCCGCTTCGGCGAGGCGGATGTGCGTGGCGCCTCGACGACCCCAACCGCCGGCTACCGGAAGGAAAAGGCTTGGGGCGTCCGCCAAGAAGGCCGCCTGCTGTTCGGGAGGGAACATGAGATTGCCGTAGCCCTGGGCGGCGTGGGCCAGCGTGGCGAAGATGTGGCCTCCGACGCGAAAATCCTCAGCACCCATGTGCGAGCCTGCTTCGGTGCCGGGAAGCGCAAGAGCGAGTCGACGAAAGTCAGCGGTTGTCATTTTTCAGAGCTCACCTGCTGGCGAAAAGGATCCTACCCGAGTTCCGCATTCGTCTTTGGAGTGGTTCCGGTGTTGCCGGGGGCGGAGGGGTTGAGCTGTTTTTGTGCGTTGTCGGGAGTGGCGGAGTTCACATGGGTGTCGCCCGAACCGGCGGTCGATGGGTTATTGCCGCGATAGCCGGAGGGTTCGGCTTTGGCGTCGGGTTTCGTTTCCGGCATGGGGCTTGGGGCGTCGTTGGTCTGCGCGGGCTGGTGCTGGTTGGCCTGATTGGTCTGATCTTGTGTCTGGATGTCTGCCATGGCGTTCCTCGTGTCTCGGACGTTGAGATGCCCTCAGCGGCTGGCGGTGGTCTGCACCGTGTCTTGCTTTACAGCCTGGCGGGCTTCGGCAAGCTCGGGCAGCGTGGGGTCGGCGTGGGACCAGGCGCCGAGAAAGGCGGTGTAGTCGCGGCCTGCCGCGGTTTTATCGCCGGCTAACTGCTCCGCGTGAGCAAGACCGTAAAGTCCGAAGCCGGAGTGCGGGCGCTCGTTGAGGGCTGCTTTGTAGGCGGACTCAGCGGCAGGGTAATCGCCGGCTTTCGCAAGAGCAGCGCCTTCAGTTTCGCCAACCGGACGGATGTAGAAGGGCGGTTCGCGGTAGCCGAGGTCCTTTTCGGCCTTTGTCGCTTCGGCGTAGAGCTTCTTGGCTGGCTCCAGCTTGCTCTGCTGGACAAGAATGCCGGCGCGCAATTCCAGGGAGGCAATCGACAGCGCCTTCACCATGGGTTCGGAGAGGCCATCGGGCATGACCGCTTCTTTGACTGCCTTGCTGGGATCCGGCTGCGCATTGGCCTTGTTGTCGGCGGGCGGAGCGGCATGGTCGTCCACCGTGGAGTGGGTGCGCCAAAGCGCCGCATCCAGGCTATCCGATGCCGCTTGCGCCGCAGTGAGATCGTGGCGGTCAAGGGCGCCCATACCCTGGGCGTAGCTGCGGAGAGACGTTGCAAGAAAGCGAAGGTTGGCCGTGTTGTCCTTGTCGGGAACGGATTGGGCGTCGAGCAGGGTGAGGACAGTGGGCCAGGCGGCCATGCGCAGGGCGACGGGAAGATGGCTGTTGATGCGCGCCATACTGTCGCGGGCGGACCAGATATACAGCGTCGCAGAAAGCTGGCCGCGGGCGTTGCCGAGCCGGTCAGAAAGGGCATTCGCTTCGGTCAATTTGCCCTCTTCGATGAGGTCGGCGATGCCGTACATCATGTTGTGAACGTAATTCCAGTCATCGTCCGGGCCAACGTGCTGCGCTGCCATGTAGCGCTCGTCGGTTGCGGTCGAAGCCGCAAACCAGTGCTCGGCCTGCGCGTAGTCGCCGCAACGATAGAAAATATGGCCGGGCATGTGAACCATATGACCTGAGTTGGGTGCGAGGGAAGCGAGCTTGGCGGCGCTCTCGAGGGCACGTTCCGGGTGACTGCTCGGTTCCATGGCGTGAATCCAGTAGTGGTTGGCGGCGGAGTCATCCGGGGCGTCGCGGAGAACGGCCTGCAGAATGGCAATCTTCTCCTGTGTACCGGGCTTGGGTTCGCCCTTGTCGTCAAAACCTTCACCGAGGGAACCGGCGAGAAAGATCCGAGCTTCCACATCCTTCGGGTTGAGGGCGACGAGCTTGCGGTACATGGCGGTGACCTGCTTGTCCGCGTTCGGGCCCCCCTTGGACTCAATTTCAGCCGCCTCGATATACAGCTTTTCGGGCTTGCGGAGGTGCTTCTTGAGGGCGCTTGCCCGCGTGAGGGCCTCCACCCCATAGCTCTGCGTTTCGCTGCCGCGGAATCCTTCAATCTTGTAGAGCCCCCAATAGCACATGGCGCACCTGGGGTCTGCGCGCACGCCCTGCTCAAAGGCACGGGCCGCTTCGTAGTCCCAGAAATCGTGCAGCAGGCTAAGCCCCTGGTCGAACCAGGCCTGCGCCTCGGGCGTTGCCGTGATCTGGATATGGCTGTTGCCGACGCCGGTCATGTGGAGGGGCGGCGGTAGCTCGCTGGGGCGCGGAACGGCCTTCATATCGGCCATGTTCATGCCGGCCATGGGCTGCTGGGCAGAAAGAGCGGTTGTTAAAGAAACAAAGAGCGCGAGGCAAGCGCCGCGGAGGATCCACATGGCTACCACTCTAATACCTCTACGATTCGGTCGGCCACGATGCGGCGGCAGTCTTCCCGTCGTTTGCGCTCTTGCCGCTCCGGTGTCTCAGCCCGAACGGCGACCGTGCCGCGCTGAACGGATGGAGCAGGGAAGTGCTGCCTCGGGAGGCTACCGCACGATGCCTTTGCTAAGTAAGGCCGCTGCACCAACCGAATACCGCTTGCTAGCTCGCCTCGTTTCCGAGCACTTGTTCGATCTGTTCAAGACCCCAGTCCAGGTCTTCGCGGCTGATGGTGAGCGGTGGTGCAATGCGCAGAATGTTGCTGTGCGTCTCTTTGCATAGCACTCCGCGCTGGGCGAGACGCTCGCAGAAAGGGCGCGCAGGCGAGTTGAGTTCTACGGCGATCCACAGACCTTTGCCGCGGACCTCCCTCACGTGAGGACTGCGGAGTTGTCTCAGGCGGGTGAGGGCGTAGGCACCCAGTTCGGCTGACCGTTGAGGCAGCTTTTCGTCGATGACAACACGAAGCGCAGCGCGCGCGACAGCGCACGCAAGCGGGTTGCCGCCAAAGGTGCTGCCATGGTCGCCCGGCTCGAAGACGCCCAGGATCTCACGTGAGCTGAGCACGGCCGAGACAGGGTAGAACCCGCCGCTGAGTGCCTTGCCGATGATGATCATGTCCGGCCGCACGCCGTCGTGTTCGTAGGCAAAGAGGCGTCCCGTACGTCCAAGCCCGGCCTGGATCTCATCGCAGATGAAAAGGACATTGCGTTCGCGGCAGATGCTCGCAACTTGGGCGAGGTAGCCCGCAGGTGGGACGATGATGCCGGCTTCGCCCTGGATGGGCTCGACGAGAAAAGCGGCGGTGTTGGGAGTGATGGCTTCCCGGAGAGCTTCGGGATCAGCGAAGGGAAGGGTGCGAAAACCGGGGGCGAACGGGCCGAAGCCGTGACGGTACTGGGGCTCGGTGGAGAAGCTGATTACCCCGATCGTACGGCCATGGAAGTTGCCCGAGCAGGTGAGGATCTCGGTCTGGCCCGGGGGAATGCCTTTTACGGTTTCGCCCCATTTGCGTGCGCATTTCAGCGCCGTTTCGACCGCCTCGGCGCCGGAGTTCATAGGCAGCGTCATCGCGAAGCCGGTGAGTTCGTGCAGGTCGCGGACGAGTTGTGGAAGCTGGTCGTTGCGGAAGGCGCGTGAGGTCAGCGTGACCTTCTGTGCCTGCTCGGTAAGGGCGCGAAGGATTGCCGGATGGCAGTGGCCCTGATTGACAGCCGAGTAGGCGCTGAGAAGGTCGAGGTAGCCGCGGCCATCGACGTCATAGACCCAGGAGCCTTCCGCGCGCTCAATGACGATATCCAGGGGATGGTAGTTATGAGCGCCGTACTGGTCTTCGAGGGCGATCAGATCGTGCGCGGTGAGGACTGGATCGATGGTTGCGGGCATGGCGGCCTCCTTAGTGTGGTGCTTAGCGAGTCAGCGTGGGGGAGATCGAATGGCCCGAATGCGCGACGAGGTGTTGCGGCATATGAAGTTGCGGAGAGAGCTTCAGCACAAGGCACTTGGCGGCACCGCCGGCCTTGAGAAACTCGTCCAGCGGTGTTTGCAACACGTGAAAGCCTCGCCCACGCAATGCTGCTTCGAGCCCGGGACTGACGTGGTTCAGGATGATGGTGCGTCCTAGATTTACGGCGTTGCAGGCGAAGCGTGTCGCATCCGCTTCACTGACCGCGATGCGTTGCTCCGGCGCGTAGAAGGCCTCGATAGCGGCGCGTGAAGGCGCATCGAAGGCAGCGGGGAAGTACAGCAGCGAACCGTCGGCAAGGGGAGCGAAGCAGGTATCAAGGTGGTAGAACCGTGGATCGATGAGGCGAAGACTCGTAACGTTAACGTCCCAAAAGGAAGCTAAGCGCGCATGGCTGGCGTGGTCTGTGCGTGTGCCATGGCCTACCCAAAGACACGCGCCATCGCAGGAGAACAGCGCATCGCCCTCACCCTCAAAGGTCATGCTGCGGGGAAGCTCGAGAACGCGATAACCAGACTCCTGAAACCAGCGGCGGAAGTGAGGTTCTTCGCCCTGGCGCTCCGGGTGAAAGAAGCTCGAAAGGGCAACGCTGTCCTCATGCACAAGGCCCGCATTGGCGGTGAAAACCATGTCGGGCGAGCCCGGTGCAGGTTCAATCAGGTGCACCTGTGCCATTCCCGTGAGCAGGTTGTACAGACGGTGCCACTGCGCCATGGCACGCACCTGGGAGCACGCGCCGATGTTGCCGTGCATCCACGGATTGATGACGTAGTCGACCGTGTACAAGCTGGGTGCGCACATCAGCAGCGCGGGCCGGCTGAGGGCAGGATCTTCCCACAAAGAGTGAGGTGCTGCAGAGAAGGATTTCATACGCTGACTTGTTCCTGGGTGCTTGCAAGGAGCATGGCAGCGGGAATGCGCCGCGTCAACGGTAATGATTATGCGGAGTTTCTGTGCATCTTTATGCGTCGCGCCTCGCCTTACAAATCTGTTCCGGACGCGTCATGCGCAAGGAACAGAAAAGCCGACGACACCGCAACTTTCAGGTACTGCTTCGGTCATAAGAATCTGGCACGATTGCTCAGAAGGAGACAGCACATGATGAAACAAAAAATCCTCACCCTTATTGCAGGTTTGGCACTTGCCGCGCCCTTTGCCGGTGCCCAGGTATACGTCCGCGTTGGGCCGCCCCCACCGCCCGTGCGCGAAGTCGTCCCGGCTTCGCCGCACCCCGGTTGGGTATGGCAGCCTGGCTACCATCGTTGGGATGGCGCTCACTATGTGTGGACGCCCGGCGCGTACGTGGAGCCGCCGCACCCTGGCGGACGCTGGGTTGCTGGCCATTGGCGCAATACGCCTCGCGGCTACGTTTGGGTTGATGGTCACTGGCGGTAGTCTTAATACGATTGCGAACGGCGGGCCTCGGTTCGCCGTTTTGCTTTTACGGGATCAGGATGCATCCTACGCGGAATGACCGGCTTCGTTCCCAACACCACACGTAACAACGGAAATCCCAGCGCGGAAGAACGCGCGCGCCGCATCAAGGTTCTGCTTTTCGATGTGGACGGTGTGCTTACCGACGGCTCCATCGTGGTGATGCCCGGGCCTGATGGCAAAGGTGTTGAGGTGAAAAGTTTTTCCGCACATGACGGTATGGGAACCGCGCTGGCGCACGTGGCAGGCCTGAAGGTGGGCTGGGTGACCAAGCGCGAGTCGCAGGCTGTGCGCATCCGCTCCACCGATCTCCGGATCGATCACGTCTACCAGGGCCAGCACTACAAAGTGGAAGCCCTGGATGCCATTGTGAAAGTGGAAGGCTGCACCCTCGATGAGATCGCCTACGTGGGCGACGACATCATCGATCTTCCGGTGATGCGCAAGGTGGGACTGGCCATTGCTGTCGAGAACGCACGGCCTGAGGTAAAGGCGATGGCGCATTACACCACGGAGCACAGCGGCGGCTTCGGCGCAGGGCGGGATGCCATCGACTTCATCCTCAAGGCCAAGGGCGTGTTGGTGGAGACGATCGAGAAGTACCTTGATCCCAACGATCAGGAAGCGAAAAGCGCCGATATCGGCACCGGCAACATGTAATGCAAGAATCGTTTCAGCGGGGCGAGTAGCGAACAAACCGCGAAGTTCTACAATGGCTCATGCCCGTTCTGGAGCAAGGCTGTTCGAGCACCGTCGCCAAGGAAGCCGAACAGGCGCTTGCCTGGGCGCATCCTGTTGTGCGGGAGTGGTTTCTGGGGCGCTTCGGGTCGCCGACGGAGCCGCAGATCGCCGGCTGGCCGGCCATTCTGCGCGGCGAAGCCACGCTGATTTCTGCCCCGACCGGTTCCGGCAAGACCCTCGCTGCCTTTCTCGTCTGTATCGACGATCTGCTGCGGCAGGCCATTGAAGGTAAGCTTCAGCCGCAGACGCAGGTGGTTTATGTATCCCCGCTCAAAGCCCTCTCGAACGACATTCAGAAAAATCTTGACGGACCGCTTGCGGAGATCCAGCAGCTAGCGTTGGCACGCGGCTATCTCTGTCCGGAGATCCGCACCGGCGTCCGTACCGGCGACACGCCCACCAAAGAGCGCGTGGCGATGCTGAAGCATCCCCCGCACATCCTCGTCACCACGCCGGAGTCGCTGTATCTCTTGCTCACGGCGGGCAAGTCGCGGGAGCATTTGCGGTGCGTGCGCACGCTGATCGTCGATGAGATCCACGCAATAGCCGACGACAAACGCGGCTCCCACCTTGCGCTGAGTCTGGAGCGACTGGAAGCCCTGGTCTGCGGGGAAAACCGGCTGTGCCCGGGTGCGATGCCGGCCGGCCGGCATAGCGCTCCGCAACGCATTGGCCTCTCTGCGACGCAGAATCCCATTGAACTTGTCGCCGGCTTTCTCACCGGTTGCCATCCCGACCGCAAGCCTGCGGTGATCGTGCAGGTAGGACAGCGGCGCACGCTGGACCTCGCAATTGAAGTGCCCTCCGACGAGTTGAGTTCGGTTGCTTCCACGGCCATGTGGACCGAACTCTATGACAAGCTCGCAACACTGGCGCAGGGGCACCGATCCACGCTTGTTTTCGTTAACACGAGGCGTTTGGTTGAAAAGATCAGCTACGAGTTGGCGGAGCGTATCGGTCAGGACACCGTGGCCGCGCACCATGGCTCGCTTTCACGCACGTTGCGCTTGGATGCTGAACAGCGCCTGAAAAACGGCGAGATCAAAATCCTGATCGCAACCGCGTCGCTCGAACTCGGCATCGATATCGGCACCGTCGATCTGGTGTGTCAGATCCAAACCACGCGCGCAGTTTCCGTAGCCATGCAACGTGTGGGCCGTGCAGGGCACTGGCGCGGCGCTGTTCCCAAGGGGCGCTTCTTTGCGCTTACACGCGATGATCTTCTGGAGCAGGCTGCGCTGCTGCGCAAGATGGTGGCAGGGGAGCTTGACCGGCTCGAGATCCCTGAAGAACCCATCGACGTTCTCATGCAACAAGTCGTTGCGGCATGCGGCGCCGAGAGTTGGGAGGAAGATGCCCTGTTCGACGTGCTGCGTCGCGCATGGCCGTATCGCAACCTCAAGCGGGCCAGCTTCGATGAAGTGCTTGCGCTATTGCACAACGGCATTGAAAGCTCGCGCGGGCGCTATGGGGCATATCTGTTGCGTGATCGTGTGCAGGGTCATCTTCACCCTCGCCGCGGTGCGCGCATGACGGCCATTGCGAACGGCGGGGCTATCCCGGATGCCTCACTCTACGCCGTGATGCTGCAACCGGAAAACGTTCAGATTGCCACGCTGGACGAGCATTTCGCCGTCGATTCACATCCCGGCGACGTCGTTCTGCTCGGCAACACAAGCTGGCGCGTCCAGCGCATCGACCCCCAAGGCAAGGTACTGGTTGAGGATGCGCATGGCGCACCGCCGAGCATCCCCTTCTGGGAAGGGGAAGCCCCGCAGCGAACCGAGGCGCTCTGTGATGGCGTTAGTGATCTGCGTGCGGAGATCGATCGCCAAACACGCGGTGTGAAGCCTTCTGCGATTCACCTGGACCTCACCGGCTCTCAAACTCCGGACCTGCTCGCATCCAGTTCGCTTCATCCTGAGGTGCGCAACTGCATCTCCTGGCTCAAACGCGAGTGCTTCGTCTGTGATTCCGCTGCGCTGCAACTCATCACCTACATCGTCGCCGGGCGCAGCGTGCTTGGCGCCGTGCCGACCAAGCAAACCATCATTGCCGAACGCTTTTTCGACGAAGGCGGCGGCCAGCAACTCATCCTGCACGCACCCTTCGGTGGCCGCCTGAACAAGGCATGGGGCCTGGCGCTGCGCAAGCGCTTCTGCCGCGGCTTCAACTTCGAACTGCAAGCGGCAGCCACAGATAATGGCATCAACATTTCCCTTGCCGAACAGCACAGCTTTCCGCTCAGCGATGTCTTTCACTACCTTACCGAGCTGACCGCGCGCGAGCTGCTCGAACAAGCCTCCATCCCCTCACCGCTCTTCAAAAACCGCTGGCGCTGGGCAGCCTGCCGCAGCCTGCAACTGCTGCGTATGCAGAAGGGCAAACGCGTTGCACCGCAGGTACAGCGCACACGTTCTGACGACTTACTCGCGAGCGTTTTTCCCCATGCTTCCGCCTGTCCGGAAACCATGACCGGCGACATCGAGATCCCAGATCATCCCCTGGTGCGCGAAGTCATGCGCGACACGCTCACGGAAGCGATGGACATCGACGGCCTTGAAGCGCTGCTGCGCGGCATGGCCGATGGAAGCATTCAATGCCTCGCTGTCGACACACCCGTGCCCTCACAATTCGCGCATGAGCTGCTGAATGCCATGCCGTATGCGTACCTCGACGAAGCCGATCTTGAAGCCCGTCGCGCCCGCGCTGTGCAACTGCGGCGTACGTTGCCGGATGCAGTCACAGACGGTGCAGGCCGGCTTGACACATCGGCCATCGACAACGTACGCGAGGGTCTATGGCCCGATGTGCGCGATGAGCACGAGATGCATGATCTTCTCTTGCAGCTCGTCGCGCTGCCCCTTGCATTCCTCGAGGCGTACAGCCATTCCAAGCCACGCGTCGCACAGCACTGGCCGGACTTCTTCGCCCGTCTGTCGCAAGGCAGCAGAGCGCACTGCATCGACATCCATGGCACCAGCATGTGGATCGCGGCAGAACGCCTGCACGACGCACATCTCCTATGGCCTGAACTCATCTTCCCCAGGGCCGCGGCATGCAAGCTGGAGCCCCGGGAAGACTCCGTGCTCGCCGGCACCGAGTACCGCCCTGCGCAGCCGCTCTCACCTCGCGACGGCGCCGCCAACAGCCTCGTCCAGGGATGGCTGCAACTTCTCGGGCCGCTCACCGCGCAACACCTCGCCGACCTGCTACACCTTGACCCCGCGCCGCTGCATCAGGCGCTGTTGGTCATGGAGATGCAGGGCCTCGCCATGCGTGGTGTCTTCGAGCATGCCAAGCCCGCCGACACTACGCCCCACGCCATCGAATGGTGCGAGCGCCGCATCCTGCAGCGCATCCATCGCCTCACCCTGACCGGCCTGCGCAAGGCCGTGGAGCCCGTGGCCCCAGTTGTTTTTTCGCGCTGGCTGCAGGACTGGCAGCACCTCGCGCCCGAAGCGCAACTCACCGGCGAAGAGGGCGTGCTGGCGGCCATCGAGCAACTCGAAGGTTTCGAGGCGCCTGCTTCCGAGTGGGAGCGTTCGCTGCTTCCGGGGCGCATAAAACATTACGATCCACGCTGGCTTGATAATCTTTGTCTCGCTGGCATCGTCGGCTGGGGCCGCGTTTCGCCGCACCCTGCATGGGCCGCGGAAGACGGCCGTGGACCTCGCCGCGTCATCCCCACCAGCGCCGCGCCGATCACCTTCTTTCTGCGCGAGTCTGCCGACTGGCTGCCCGAAGCGCTCGCGGCAAAGTGCGTGGACGACGCTGTGCTGCAGCAGTCGCTTTCTTCCGAGGCGCAGCATATCCGTTCCTCCCTGCGCGACCGCGGCGCCGCGTTCACGGCCGATCTGCAACGCACAGGCAATCTCAGCAAACAGCAGGTCACCACGGCCTTATGGGAGCTGGCTACCGCAGGCCTTGCCTCCGCGGATGGCTTCGATCAACTGCGTGCCATGATGGATCCGCGTCGCAAGTCAGTCCACCTGGAGCAGACGCCTGCTGTGAGCCTGCGTAAACGTGCCGCGGCGCGCACAACCGCGGGCAGATGGTCGCTGCTTTGCGAGAATGCACAGGAAGCCACGCCGAGCAACACACACGGTGCAGCGCAAGCAGCACGACGCATGCAAACCGCACTCGAATCGCATGCGCGTGTGTTGTTGTGCCGTTACGGCGTAGTCTTTCGTGAGCTGCTGGCGCGCGAATCCAACGCACCGAAATGGCGCGATTTAGCGCCCGTGCTCCGTCGCCTGGAGGCGCGCGGCGAGATTCGTGGTGGACGATTTGTCAGTGGTCCCTTCGGCGAGCAATTCGCCGTTCCGGAGGCGATGGAGGGCCTCCGCGATGCACGGCGTAAGCAGCCCGCCCGCAGCACCGAAGCGCCGGTAGTGATCTCTGCTGCTGATCCGCTGAACCTCGTCGGCGTACTCGTACCGGGCGAGCGTGCTGCCGCCATCCCCGGTCGCGAGGTGCGTTTCCAGAACGGTGCGTTGTTTGCCGAAGAAGCTGAAATTGCAGCGATGGTCAATAAACCCGCAGGACCAAGAACACACACCCCCAGGCGCTCCATCGCCGACCTGCTGCGCGGCGAAGCCAATGCCAGCAGGCCTGTTCCTCTTCCCG
>CAXUDN010000050.1:9598-11745 GCA_964249715.1 uncultured Acidobacteriaceae bacterium | reverse complement strand
GGCTGCGCATAGTAGCCCTGACGCGTGCGCGCCACCATCCGTGGCTCAGCCATGTGCACCGCCAGGCTGTGATACTGATTCGGGGCGTCTGCAGGCGCAGGCTGGATCCCAATCTCGTAGTACGCCTTCGAGTCACCGAAGCATTGCTGCACCTGCGCTTTGATGTCGTTACTACCCGACAGATACATCCCTCCGCTCTGTACAGAAAGCACCTGGGCTCCAAGATCCGCAGGATAGGCCTGCGATGGTTTCTTGATGCCTTTCAGGAATTCCTGATAGTAAAACGTTCTTCCCACGCCTTCACCCGCGCCGATGGGATCGACCACATACATCGTGATATTGGCCCGGCGCAGCGCATTGGAATACGAAACTACCTCCTGAAAGATCCCCTGTTGCTGCTTATTTGTCAGCTCCAGGGCAGGTCCTGAAAGCAGCGGCCACCCCGGCGTAACCCAGATGATGAACTTGCGGCCAGGTTCGCCGGTTTCGCGCGAGACGAGCTGATCCAGTGCCTTCAGGGAGAGTTGCAGGCGCTCCTCCGCTCCAAAAAAACCTGCGCTGCGACGCAGATCCCGCAAGCCGATAACCTGCTTATCCAGCACCTGACTCAGGGCGTTGCCGTCAGTGCTATACGAGGGCTCAATCTGGGTGCCGGTGTCGGTGAAAATCGCCAGGGCGGTAGGTGCGGTCAGCCGGCCGTCGTTGGCATGCAGGAATTTCTCAAGCTCCTGACGCTCATAGGCCAAACGGTCAAAGCCAAGGTTCACTGCATCGAGCACGATCAGCACCTTCACCGCGCCAGGCTGTCCATTCGCCCCATTGACCGCGCGAAAAGACTGGATAGGCTGCGGCGCACCGTTATCCAGAACGGTGAAGCTGCTCTGCGACAACCCTGAAACAGGCGCACCCTTATCCCCCGGCTTCACAACGACGTCAAGTGTAAGAAGCCCACTCCCCGCAGGCGCGGGCGCAGCCTGTTGCTGGGCGGGAAGAGTAGCTGCGGCACAGAAAAGCATCAGGCTCACGGCACGTTGAAGAAAGGACATCGTTCAGCTCCTGCGGCGCTGTCTTCTGCGAAAGAACTCAAGGCACGCAGATATACGATGCATCGAATCCGCAGCAGAAACAAAAGCTTCCTATTGCGGCGAGCTGATGGTGCTTAATCTCGGCGGCTTCAACTTCGTCAGATCTTTACTATGCCGTTGGTCGTTATTGGCGAGCAGAAGCTTTACGCGGGTGTCATGGAGCAGCGGTTCCAGCAACGCATCGCCCCGCATATTCGAGCGGATGTCAAACCCGCGTTCAGAAGCCTTGGTCAACCAGTTAATGGCGGTCTCCGCATCACCCTGCGCGGCATACACCCGCGCCATCTCGAAGCAGATTTCCGCATAATGCTGCGAAGCCAGAACCTGCAGGTTATAGCCGCCGGTGTCGCTGTGATGCATCACCTCGGGGTCGATGGCAAAGGCACGCGCCAGCTCCGTCCTTGCACTGGACCCATCGCGCACCTCAAAATACGCCAGCGCCAGGTTGGAGTGATACACAGCGGAGTTCTTGTTCAATTTCACCGCATGCTTGTACTCGCTGATGGAGCCGCGCGGGTTGCCGAGCATGAAGTCCGACGCGCCCATGTTGTTCCACGCTTCCGGGTCTTTCTTGTTCAAACGAACCGCCTGCTGGAAACATAACCTCGCCAGCAAGCCCTGTTGCATTTCCAGATAGACAACACCCTGCTTCTTCAGCAGCCGGCCGCGGTTGCCGCCGTTGATCATGGAGGCCTTGTAAAACGTGATGGCATCGGCTGGGAAGCGCCGCGCTCGCAGCACGTCGGCCGCCGTTTCCAACTTGTCGGGGCTGCTGGTCACCGGGTCAGGCAGGTGCGGCGCCACAATCGCCCACTCCTGCGTATTGTGCGGGTCGGCGTTGGCCGACCTTTCCTGTTGCGCTCGCGCACCCGGACTGGACACGCTGGCGAGAAGAGCAACGGCGAGAAGAACGAAACGGCTGGAGACGCGCATGGGCACCCTCCCCTGCAGACGCCAATATACTCCGCTTAGCAGGACCTTCTCGTCAAGGCTTCGCCGCGGGCTGAGGGACGGGTCCGCTCGCCGCCGCTTGTTGCGCGCCCGCAGGCGGTTGGAGCTGCA
>CAXUDN010000050.1:4509-9498 GCA_964249715.1 uncultured Acidobacteriaceae bacterium | reverse complement strand
GGGACGGGTCCGCTCGCCGCCGCTTGTTGCGCGCCCGCAGGCGGTTGGAGCTGCAACGCAAAACGCGGAAACGCGAACGATCCCCCGGCGTCGTCAATCACATTGATCTGGCCGATGTAGCTTCCGGGTTTCAGGTCGGCGAGCGGCACATCGAATTGAAATGCCACCGCATCGCGCGCGGCCACATTCAAGACATCCGCCGTAATCAGCGGCGTCTCATACACCTTCACACCGCCGGAAAGGAACTCGATCGAGGTAAGCACATGCACAGGGCCGCCCTCGCGGCGCGTCAGTCCCGGCGCGGCAAACGGCTGGGGCGCGTCCTTGGCCCGCGTCGGCTCATACAGCTCATACAGCAGATACATGTGCTGATTCTGACGAAAGACATGCGGCACGTTGGGGACATACTCCTGCCCATCACGCACCAGCAGGTTCGGCGTGTTCTTGGCAGTGTTCGGCGTCCGTTGGCTTGCCAGCACAACTGAGCTCAGCTTCACGGGAACCCTCTTTAGATCCGGGATCACGAGATCATTCTTCGGGTCATGCAGGTCGCCCACTTCAAACGAACCTACCTTGCCAGTCTCATTTTCACGCACCACAAACTTCAGGTGGTAGCGCCCCGGCGCAAGCGTAAAACCAGTGGAATACTCAATGTTTCGCCGCGCCACATTCTGCGTCTGGTCCACCGCAAGCTTCACCGTGTCACGCACGTTGCCTACCACCAGGCCCTGCGCATTGCGCACCTCGCCCAGGATGTCGAGCGTCGCTTTGTCCTGATCCTTGCTCTTGGTAAACGGAATCTGCGACCCCGGCACGAGCAGCGTCACCGGCACATACAGGCTGTTGGCATTCTCGCGAAAATAGAAGGCCTGTAGATAGACCGTCACATCCAGCGCGGGTAAGTCACTGTGCATCTGGTCCTGCAGCGCCTGTTCGCGGTCCTCGGTCTTTTGGTGTTGGAAGTCCGCCGGCGCAAAATAACCGGGACGATACTCAACCTTCAGATCCGGGCGGGTCACCTTGATCAGCAGCTTGCGAAAGGTGCCGTCTTTACGCTGGTCTGTCGAGTGAAACCCGAGAATGTAATAAGCCTCCGTATCGTGCTGAATTTGTTGAAACGCAGGCCCGAAATCATTCGAATCAAAGAAGGCCTTGCCGCCCGTATCCGTCGCCAGCGTGCTGAGCAACTCCTGCGAGCTGAAATTCGCACTGAACTGATTCGCCACCGCGGTCCCCGTGTAAGCCGCCGTGCCGCGCAGGCTGCCCTGGGTCGCATCGCCCACCGGCGGCAGTGCCTGCAAGCCACGCGCATCCACGGAGTAGATCGCCAGATTAGCCTTTGCCGCTTCATTGGTTGCCGCACGCAGGCTCGCCTGATTTTCTATGCCGTTACGAGCCAGGCCTCCTGAAAAATACAGCAGGCTCTTGCGCTGCTCCACCTTCTCGAGCGACTGCGCAATCTGCCGTATCGCATACAACTCGCGGTCAGTATTGAGGTTGTTGTATTCCGTGTCGTCCGCGACAAAGCTGGAAGCATCGTCGCTGGTTCCGTTGGTTGTGCCCCCCGTGCCTCCATTACTGAAAGAGGTCTGATCGGTGCCGTTATACTTGGCCAGTCCATGCAGCAACGCCTGCTTGTCGGCGGTGAAGTCCTGATCCATGCTCAGGGCAGTCGAGAAGCTCACCAGCGCAACCAGGTCGGCCGGCTGCATCTGCGTGTTGATGTACTTCTGCGCAGCCTCTACAGCGCGATCGGTATCGTCATCCTGTAGCGTGCTCAGGTCAAAGAACATGACGATCAGCCGGTGATCGCGAAGCTGTTGCTGGTTGGCAGCGAAGTTGCGCTCCAGCAGGTCGGCAACGCTGGCCTTGCCCGCAACGGTATTCTTCTCCGCAAGCGCGGCAGCCTGGTCGACGTTCTGGTAATCGAAGCTTGCGACGCGTTGTGGCTTACCGTTTTCAAAGATCTGGAAGTCATTTGCGCTTAGTCCCTTGACTACAGCGCCCGTCTTCTTGTCGCGCACAACAACGTTCGTCAGCACGATGTTGGCGTTGACGGTGAGCTTGTAACTGCTGCCCTGTTGGTCCGGTCTTGTCTCCTGCGCTTGGGCGCAAAGACCGGTGAAAGCCAGTAAGCTCACACAGATCCAAATCGTAGATGCGCGAAGAGATCTCATACTAGAACCGGAACCTCCCCACGAAGAGGATTTGCCGCATGCTCGCCGCGCCAGTTACCTGGCCAAATGTCGCCGAATCCAGAGTGGTGTTAATGCCGTTGTACTGCACGGTGTTGAAGACATTGTTTGCCGTCGCGCGCGCTTCAAAGGAACGCGTTTCACCCAGCGGTACCGTGCGCGAAAGCGATGCGTTTACAGAGAGCGTGCCGGGACCCTGGATCGAGTAGCGCGATGCGGTGCCATAGCCTGTGGTGCTCGCCGGGAACGCAAAAGCTGCCGGGTTGAACCACTGTCGTAGTGTTCCCGCTCCGTGAATAGCCTGTGTAAACGCACGGTCAGGGCGCAGCGTGTAAGTGCCGCCGGCCTCCGTTTCCGCAGCGGTCGCCTGATAACTCGGCGTGAAGTACGTGCCGGAGTTGATGGTAAAGGCGCCCGAAAGCGAGAAGCCATCCAGCAGTTTCGAAGCCACGCCACCACGGCTCAGAAAGGCACGATTAGGACCCACCGGCAACTCATACAACCACGTGCCCGACAGCGAATGCCGCACGTCAAAGGATGAGTTCGATCGCTCCGCATGAAGGTCATACGGATCCTGCACCGAAGCCGTCTCCACGGATCCGCCAATGCTCGACGCATCGTCAATCGAGTGCGCATACTGGTACTTCGCGCCCAACTGCACACCCTTCTGCAGGCGTTTCTGCGCATTCACGGTCAGCGCGTTGAAGGTCGACTCGGCAATGGACTGCTGGAACGTAAAGGCCACCGCATTCTGCGTAGTCACGCCGTTCGACGTGTGATTCGGCGCGTTGATCACGTTCAAATCGGAGCCATGTGAGCCGTTGTAACCAATATTCAACACGATCCCCAGCGGCAACGTACGCTGAATATCCGCGTTGTAGATCTGCACCAAACCTAACCGGTAGTTCGGGTCCACTGCATAGGTGTTTTGAAACAACCTGCCCGAACATCCAAAGCCGCTCGCCAGGGTGAAGTTCGTCGCCGAGCCTGGAAGCAACGGCGCGCAATCCGTTGCATTCGTTGCCGAGTTCAGCACATTATTCTGCGTCGTCGCAAACGGCGCCTGGTACGAGAGGTTGCGCGCAAACGTCGCAAATTGCCCGGTATTGAAATTCAAACCGTACCCCGCACGCAGCACAGTCTCTTTCAACAGCTTGCTATGCGACGGCGGATGCCATGCCACGCCGAAGCGCGGCGCATACATCGCGCGGTCCGGCTGCAGCAGGGAAGCGTTCGCTCCCGGTGCGCAGGTCAGCGTGCCTGCCACCGTCTGCACGGTGATGCCGCCCGGCGTCACGCAACCCACGCTCGTCGTGCCCGGCGCAACCCCGGTCAGGTTCACCAGGCGGTTGTTCTTCTCCATGAACGGCCCAAAATACTCGTAGCGCAGACCCCCGTTGATGGTGAGCCCACTCGCCACGCGGAAGTCGTCATTCGCATACCAGTCCGCCACGTTCTCGCGCAGATAGATCTTGGCGAGCGGCGCCTGGATCTGCGTCTGCTGCGGAAGCCCCAGCAGAAAATCGGCAAACGCCGCACCGCTCCCCGGCTCACCCGTCGCCGTCGCAGTTTGCGTACACCCCACACCACCAAAATTGCACTTATCCATAGGGCTTTCCGTGTTCAACCCCGTAAAGGTGAACTGCCCCAGCGGCGTACCGCCACCAAGATAATCCTGATGCACACGCCGCACATCCACACCAAAGCGCATGTTGTGCTTCTTATGCCGGTAACTCAGTTGATCGGTGAACGAGATCGTCTGCCCAATGTTGTCCTGCGGATTCGTATTGGTTACGGACAGAAAATTCTCAATCTGCAACGACGGCAGGCCGTTATAGAAATTCGGATCCACACCAAGGACGCCCTGCGTGGGCAGTCCTATCCCCGCAGCCGCCGCCGGGTTATTCACCGTATTCGTAAAGTAATTGCGTGTCTCTGCATTGCTGCGGTTCCACGTCACCGTGCTGGTGTTATTCAACCGGCCTTTGCCGACCACATAGCCCGCACCCAGGTTATAGCCGTCCGTCTGCGTAGCTCCGGAGAGCGGCAGAATGATATTGCGAAGATCGGAAGCCGAATGCGAGTAACTGAAATTAAAGTTCAGGCTCTGCCGCAGTGTCGCGGGCGCATTCCGGTTGCCACCGCCGCCACCGCGTCCACCGCCAAAGAAGGGCCCGTTGTTATTCGCCCCCAGGTTGCGAATGAACCGTGCAGACAGGTTCGCCACATTGGAGCCCACCGTCGTAACCGTCTGGTAGTTATACCCCTGCGTGTTCGCGCCGGCGACGTTAGCGTGGGGGTAGTAGTTATTCAGCACATACAGCGCCTGCGGCGTGATGCGCGCCGGATCGATTGCATTCGCCACGCCGTTATAGGCAAAGGGCAATCCCGTCGTCGGATCATAGATCGGCGTTCCCGTCGTCGCACCATTCACCGTCTGCAACAGACCGCTGAAATCTCCCGCACGCTCCGCATCGGTAGGCACGGTGCTGGTCAGCACCTCAGGCGTGGTGTTCCGCGTCACGTTGAAGTTTAAAAACCCAAACTGCTTCGTGCTCGGCTTGATCAGCCCGGGGATGTAAGGCGAGCCCGCCAGCGTACCGCCAAACGTATCCTTTGCATACGACGGCTTTATCTGCGGCGTCAGCGTCGGCGACCACGGCGCCGAGTCGAGTGACGCATACTCACCCTGGTAATTAAACCCACCATGCAACTGCGTCGGATTGAAGTTGCGGAACGCCCCCGACCCTCTGCCAGATCCACCACCGCCTCCGCCCGGACCACCACGTCCGCC
>CAXUDN010000050.1:0-4409 GCA_964249715.1 uncultured Acidobacteriaceae bacterium | reverse complement strand
CCCACAATGGCGTTCGTCGGATCGACACCCGGCGGCAGCTGCCCACTGGCCCGCGCTTGCTCCACACCCTGCTGAATCCGCTCGCGCAACTGGTCTTCACTGAAGTTCGCCAGCCCATTTGTCTGCCCACTCGCACCGCTCACCGCAACAGCATCCGAACCCGCATTCGCGCCGGCCTCCCCCAGGTTCGCGACGGAGGGAAGCGCTGCCCCCGTGTTTCCCCCACCGGCGCTGGCGTCCTCGGCATCGCCTCCGCTGGCGTTTAGGCTCAACCCCTGCAAGTTGCGCAACAAATTCGCGCCCGTCCCCGTGCTGGCGGTCGCAGCCTGCCGCGCCTCGGCCGCCGCCGCACGGCTGGCCAACTGCAGACCGAAGTCGGACGGCTTGGCCGCCGCGACAGTCTCCCCGTTCAGCACAATCTCAGCTGTGGCTGGGGCGAAGCCGGCCAACTCCACGCGGATCACGTAGCGGCCATTGCGCGGGATCTTCATCGTGTACGCGCCGTCAACATCCGTCGCCGTAGCGTACTTGCGCCCGGTCAGTGTATTCGTCGCGGTCACGGATACGCCCGGCAGCCGCACGCCCCCAGGCTTGCCTGCGGCGCCCGCCACCACGGTTCCCTTCACCACCCCACCCACCGCCGTCGCGGTCACGGCAGGGGAGGGGGGCGGCGAAGTCTGAAGCGAAGGCGTCGGCGCCGCCGCCGGGGGCCCAGATGTCTGCCCACGCGCGGTCAGGCTTAAAACCGCACACGCCAAACCAACCCGATACCGCCGCCGCGTCTTTCCCAACGCCACCCCCAGCATCCCGAGCCTCAGCGCTCCCCAGGGCCGGGCGCGGCAGTTTGCGCCGGTGTCGCGCCTGGAGTCTCACCCGTCCTCTCGCGCCGCTGCCCGGGCGGCGTATCCACCAAATGCACCGGAACAAACGTCCCACCCTTCACCGTCCCGGTGCCGGCTACGAAGTCACCAGTCTTGATGTCCGCCAGCGTGATACTTTCGCCGTTACTGAACGCTCGATCAATGCCCCCATTCGCCATACCACCCATGCCCATCGCTCCGCCGCCGTTTCCGCGTCCGGAGCCGCCACTGCCTTCGCCGCCACTGCCGTTACCACCCGCTCCCCCGCCGCCACCGCGCACGGCCTTTTTAAAACTGGTTGTCTCATCAAAGCCGATAACCTGCGCCTGATGGTCCGGCCGTTCCACCGTCATCTTGGCGTTGTCCAAATCCACCGCCGTCACACGGCCGGTAATGTAGGTCTTGCCCAGATTCTCACGCATAGCCCTTATCTGCGCCGCATCCTGGGCCATCACGACCGCCGCATGCAGGGTCTTGTTCGGCGCATCCAGGTTGCCCATCGCCATCAGGCCGTCGCCAGGGTGTAGGTCGGCGACCTTTACCGTCGCACCGTCCTTCATCAGGCGCGTGTTGTCGGTGGTCACCACTTGCGCCGTGCTGCCGTCCTCCGTCTTCAGGGTGACCGTGCTGCCGCTCACGGCAATGACCTCACCCATCACCCGGCCCATGCCGGCGTACTGCCCTCGCCGTCCCTGGCCTGCGCCGGGCGCTCCCTGTGCGTTTCCGCTATCGACCGGCGGCGTGGTCTGCGCCCCCGCCAATGGAAGTCCCAAAGCACCCGCAAACAACCCAACCGCCGCCGCGCGCCATCGCAACCTCTCCATAGCAAACCTCCGAGCATAGCTTTACGGAGTGAGACGCATTACCGCCCCGGAAGACGCACCCGCCTCCTCCTTCCGGCCGACTCAAAGTTCCCGGCAAGAATCCCTCGCCGTGGAACCCTGTTCGGGCGTATAAGGAAGGTATGCTGGCCGAGATAGGGTAAGGCTTGCAGCCAACTCAGTCAGCATCGCCCAAGCAAGAAGATCCCGGGGGGTCCTATGCTCCTTCGTCAGCCCCAGACAGCCTCCCTCCTGGCGCGCTATCGCGCCGTCCGGGCAGCTACAATGCAGTTCATCGGCCCGCTCACCCCGGAAGACCTCATGGTGCAGTCCTGCGCCGAGGCCTCACCGCTGAAGTGGCACATCGCCCATACTTCCTGGTTTTTCGAGACCTTCGTTCTCAGCGAGTTCGTCGCAGCGTATAAGCCCTTTCACCCGGACTTTCGCTGGCTCTTCAACAGCTACTACAAGGCCCTCGGCGAGATGCCGGAAAAAAAGCTGCGCGCCAGTTTCTCCCGCCCGCCGCTCGACCAGATCCTCGCCTACCGCGAGCACGTCGATAACGCCATCGCGCGCCTGCTTGACCAGACTCCGGAAGATGAAGCCCTTCGCCGCATCGTTCTCGGACTTCAGCACGAACAGCAGCACCTGGAACTCGCCGCCACCGACATCAAGCATGCCTTCTTCACCAACCCCCTGCAGCCGGCCTACACCGTCATCCCGGACGAGCAGGGAAGAACGGTCATCGCGCCGCCCCTCTCCTGGCTCAGCTACGCCCCCGGCTACCCTGACCGTCCCGGCGTGGCCGAGATCGGCATCACCCCCGACCCGGCAGCCGTCGAGAGCTTCGCTTTCGACAACGAAACACCCCGCCACCCGGTCTATCTATCCCCCTTCCGCATTGCCTCGCGCCTCACCACCTGCTCGGAATACCTCGCCTTTCTCGACGAAGACGGCTATAACCGCCCGGAGCTTTGGCTCTCCGAAGGTTGGGACACCGTACAGCGCGAGGGTTGGCAAGCCCCACTCTATTGGCGCCGCGACGCCTCCACCCGCTCCGGCTGGCGCGTATTCACCCTGCGCGGCTGGCAACCCATGGAAGATCTCTCCGAAACGCCCGTCTGCCATCTCAGCTTCTTCGAGGCCGACGCCTTTGCCCGCTGGAGCGGCTACCGCCTGCCCACCGAATTCGAATGGGAGTTTGTCGCCTCCGGGGTCCAGGTTGGAGGCAATCTGCTCGAAAGCCATGCGCTCCATCCACAAGCCGCCGCCGCCGTCCCCGCCGATCCGGCCCAGCCGCAGCAGATCTTCGGCGACGTCTGGGAGTGGACCGCCTCACCTTACACCGGCTACCCCGGCTACCGTGCCCTGCCCGGCGCCCTGGGCGAGTACAACGGCAAATTCATGAGTTCGCAGATCATTCTCCGCGGCGGCTCCTGCGTTACCCCGGAGACCCACATCCGGCCCACCTACCGCAATTTCTTTCCGCCCTCCACCCGCTGGCAGTTCAGCGGTTTGCGCCTCGCGCAGGATGGCGCATAATCAACGGTAGACCCCGAATCCAATCGGGAGAATGCAGCGACTCCGGTCGCGTTCGCATCCCAAATATGACCTGCTGAGCGTCGGCACGGTCCGTTTTGCTTGAGGCCTGAACTCTGGATGATTGAAGCTCCCGAAACCGCTCTGCGCGAAGCGGTCCTCACTGAGGCCTTACGTGGTCTCGCCAAGGGCCCCGGCGTACAAAAGACACTTCCTCCCTGGCTCTTCTACGACGAGCGCGGCTCTGCATTGTTCGAGGAAATTACCCGTCTCCCTGAGTATTACCTGACGCGTGCCGAGCGCGGCATCCTCGAAGAGTTTGGCGATGACATCATCTCCGAGGGCTCCTCCCCCATCACCATCGCGGAACTTGGCGCCGGCACCGCCACCAAATCGGGCATCCTGCTCCGCGCCGGCATGCTCCGTCAGCACGAACTCCTCTATCAGCCTATCGATGTGAGCGCTTCAGCCCTCGACGAAGCCGTCGCCAGCCTCAGTTCTATCCCCGGCGTCATCGTCAAGCCGAAGGTCGCCAACTACATTACCGACAGCTACACCCTGCAGCGCGAGCAGGGGCAAAGCCTGATGGCCCTCTATATTGGATCGTCCATTGGCAATTTCAACCCTGCCGAGCGCGTCGGCATCCTCCGCAACCTGCGCCGCCAGCTTCGCCGCCCCGGCGACACGCTGGTCCTCGGTGTCGATCTAGCCCCCTGCCGCCACAAGACCGTGGAGTTTTTGCAAGCTGCCTATGACGACGCTGCCGGCACCACCGCTGAGTTCAATCGCAACATCCTCGCCCGGCTCAACCGCGACCTCGGCACAGACTTCGACCTCGCCTGCTACGCCCACCGCGTTCGCTGGAATGCCGAAGAAAGCCGCATCGAGATGCACCTCGAAAGCCTCTGCGACCAGACCGTGAAGATCGACGGCAAATTCATCCAGTTCACCCCCGGCGAAACGATTCACACCGAAAACAGCTACAAATTCACGGAACGCACCCTACGCAACCTCCTCGACGAAGCCGGCTTCGGCAGTCCCCGCTGGTTCCACGACCCGGACCACCTGTTCGGCGTGGCCCTGGCGCACCCAGCTTGAAGCCAGTGCTCAGTGGTTAGTGCTCAGTGTGCTTCCATCAGCTTTGGTGACGAAAATCGCCGCAACGAAAACGCAAATATTACCTCGATCA
>CAXUDN010000049.1:0-25283 GCA_964249715.1 uncultured Acidobacteriaceae bacterium | reverse complement strand
GCCTGCTCCACCAACCCAGGATGTACAGCCTGCGGCGCATGGATCTTCACCCCGGCTTGCTCGCTCTTGATCTTGATCGACGTCAGCGTATTGCCCTTCTCATGCGTTGCATTCGCATTGAACGTCACCAAGTAACTCTCCGCAATCGCGTTCCTGAACTCGTTCAAATAAGGAGAAAGGCTGGGCGGAGTGATGCGTCCCTGGTAGAACGACTCCCCACCGGTAGCATCGGCAACCTGATTCAGATAGCTCTGGCCACTAAAGTTGGCCAGTCCACCCCGAATCCCGGCATCGCCGTAGTAGATGGAGTAAACGGCCACTCCGGCACGCTGCGCGTCATTCTGCGCAGCCTGTACATAGGGGCTGTCTTGGTTCAACGGGCTCACGCTGCCGTTATAGGGATCGACGCCATTGGTGATCATCAACACCATGCGCGCCGCATTGCCCTGCCCAGGCCAGCGCTTCACGAAGTCCTGCAGGCAAAAGTAAGGGCTCGCGCTGATCCCTGCCGCTGAGAACGGAATCCGTAACTGCTCCGCCGCCGCGTTATGGTTGGTCGAAAATCCACCCTCATGCCGCACCGTGCCATTCTGCATATAGCCCACCAGCACCTGCACATTCGGCGGCAGGCTCTGGACAAAGTGCTTCACATCGCTAATCTGCACACCGAAATTTCCACGCAGCCCATCATCGATCAGAATCGCAACCTGCGCCCCATCCTTCGCCACCGGCGTCACCGAGGCAATCTCGGCCGCATGGCCATTGACTTCCAGTTTTAGAGCAGCAGAGTTTAAGGGCGCATTATTCTTTGACTGCACCTGAATGAGCGCCGTCGTCGGCACAGGACCCTCATTCGGAATCTCCTGCGCGAACAGGGGTGCGGCCGCAGCAGCCACCGAGATAGCAGCAGAAAACATGACTTTCCGGCTAAACATAGTCTTCAACCTCACGTCATGTTAGATGTGAAAGATCCGAAAACAGGTTCAAGCAGCAAAGCCGTCGCAGCCGGCGCCGCAACGGCCAAGCCTCGCCCATCACTTGGGCTAATCCCCACCCAACCACAGCTTCAACCCGCCCCGTACCGTAAACGGCAGACTTGGATAGCCGATCGGCGCAATGTGCTGGTCGTTCAGCAGGTTTTCCAGCTGCGTAAACACCGCTATTCCATGCTTCCACTGGTACACCCCACCCAGATCCAGCTTGGCGTACCCATAATCCAGATCCCGATTCGGCAGCAGCAGCGAGTTCCCATCCGTCGTATCCAACCCGCTCAAGAAAGTCGAATCATCCGCTCGACTGGCCAAAGCACCCTTCAACATCAGGCTTAGGTTTCCATGGTGATAATCCACCGCAAAAAACCCCGTATGCGGAGGCCGCCGAAATGGCCGCCCTCCCACCAGCGGCGACAATCCCCCGATTGGCACTCCAGGAATCGATGGGTTCTCTGTAGGTATTCCTTGGGTCGCCGCCACCGCATCGCCCGCAAATGACTGGCTCGTCTTCCCATCCAGGTACGTATACCCACCCCGCACGAAGAAGCCCTTCGGAGCCTGCCATTCCACCTGCAGCTCGCCACCCTCCGCCCGGTACGCCAGTGAATTCAATTCCGCCCCATACAGATACAGGTTTGGATTCGTCGGAGCAAACCCAAAATACTGCTCCAGCGCCGCGCTCCCTACCTCTTCCAACTGGTGCGAAAACTGGTTATGGAAGAAGTCCACCGAAGCCTTCAACTTCTGCCCGTAGATACTCTGATCCAACCCCAGGTCCAACGACCGCGACCGCTCCGGACCGAGCGGCTCGATACGGTACAGCGCCACATCCGCCGTATCTCCCGCCGCCTCCAACTGCCGGTACAGGCTGTCGAACTCCGTAGCCAGCGAGGGCTCCTGCACCCCTGTGGCCGCATTGCCCCTAAACTTTGTCCCCCGAAGCAATCCCGGCCCAGGCCGCACCGGCACCCATGACAACCCAAAGCGCGGCTCGCCCGCATAGCCGTAGAGGTGATTCTTCTGCAACGAGCCACCCACGCTGTAAAACACGCGGTTCAGCACATCGCCCTGAAACTCCAGGTTCCACTCATAGTTCGTCCGCTGCAGCTGCTCCTGCTCGCCGTAGGTTCCAAACGTCACGAAGCTCCCACGCTCGTTGTCGTAGCGAAACCCAAACAGCGCCGCAAGATGCTTCGTGAACGCGTAGTCCGACTGGTAATACAGCTCATCCCGGTTCGACACCGAGTCATTGTCCGTATTGAAGATCTGCGCCTGCCCCGTCACCGCATAGCCATTGGCCCCGCGGATGGTGGTTACATTGCCGACATACGCCGGAAACGTCCCATAAACCGGATCATTGATCGTCACCAGGTTCCCGGCCTGCCCAAAGTACGCCGCCTGCTCCCGCTTGCGCGCGATCCCGTAACGCACCAGGTTGTGCCAGTCCCCATCCGTCCGGTCTTCAACCGTGATGTTTCCGTACAGGTCCTGGTCGCCCTCCTTGCCATCCTGCACCAGACCATAAAAGCCATACGCCCCGGGCAATCCCTCCGCGCTGTCGGAATTCCGCACAGTAGCCCGGATCGTCGCTCCCTTGAACAGATCGTAGCCAAGATTCGCGACCGCCGTGCTGTCGTGGTACTCGTCATTCAGCAGCGCATTCGACGTGTCGTACCGCGAGTACCCCGCAAACGCGTCGAGCTTCTTCAACGTGCCCCCGACAGTCACCTCATTGCGGTACGCATGCAGGTTACCCGCGTCCCCCGAGTAATTCACCACGGGTTTCAGCGAAAATCCCCGAGGCGTGGACAGACTCACCACCCCCGTCTGCGAGTCGCTGCCATACAGCGCACTATTCGGGTTCCGGTACATCTCCACACTCGCCAGCCCTGTGCTCGCCACAGTCCCCCAATCGAACCCGCCCCCCACATCCTCCGCCGGCACCCCGTCTACCAGCACCTTGTTGCCGTCCGAAGGTCCCCCACGCACAAACAGCGACGTCACACTCCCGGCCTGCCCCGTCTGCACCACGGCATTTCCCGGCGACTGCGACAACTCACTGATAACACCCACCCGCGTCGCCAGATCCTGCGGCTGGATCAACTGCACCGGCGCCGTTAGTTGCTGTAGCGGCGTCGGCAAGCCACTTGCCGTTACACTCACCTGCTGCTGCACGGTAGTGGTCGACAACACAACATCCTGCGACACCACATCTGTCACGCCGCCATAGAAGTCCGTTCCGATTCCCGGCAAATACCCCCCCGCCGAGCCCAGCAGCGTAAACCGTCCCCCGTCCCCCGACCGCAGCTCATACGTCCCGTCCGGGTTCGCATAGGCGATCGAAACGACCTTCCCCGTCTCTACCAACTGCACCCGCGCGCCGGGGATAGCCCGACCCAACGGGTCCGTCACCCGGCCCCGAATGACAACGCCCCACGCCGGGGCACACGCCATAACCGCCATCGCAGCGAGAACAGCCGCCCGGCGCGACGGAAAGAAAGAACAAGGGGAAACCGCGGACAAACGAACACCAGCGCCCAAACGGCGCACACGAGCAAACATAATCATTTCCTCCGCTCTCCCTCCGAGAGCGTGGCAGGCGTACTTTGGGGAACCGGTCTCCTGACTGGCGCAGTTTCAAAGCCAACCCATCCAGCAGCCCAACTCTTCCCAGCCACCCCAAAACGAGGTGCCCAGTGAGCAGGCCCGGGCCAACTTCACCCCTCCGTTCCACCATGCCAGCCGATGGGAACCTCAGGGGTGTGCGCATCACAGTTGCGGGGCAGTGGCGGAATTTCACCGCGCTTCCCGAACATTCCCAAACGGTAGCAGTGATAGGTGAGTCGCCGCCCGTCTCCGGACGGCAACAAAGGTCAGCGAGTCTCCAGTGTACGGCACCCTCACTCCCTTCCCGACCAGCACAAAGCCACCCGCGCTTCTACCGACAGTGCTGCTCGGTCCAACGTCACCCGAAACAACACAAGGCAGGGCAATTTCTTGCGCAGAACACACGACCCACCTCGCCCTACGACCGGAAGGAAGTGTTTCAACGCACAAAAAGGAATAGTGTCAAGACTCTTTGAAGCGGCCGCCACGTAGATCATGAAACTCGACGCTCTCCGCACAACAAAATGAGGCAACTGTCGTCCAGAGGGCATACAGCTCGTACATATCTGATTAGTGTTCAACGTGTCCCTTCACACGGCACACGAGAGCAGAATGACCAACACGGCCCGAATCCTCATTTACGGACAAGATCCTACCTTGACGCAGACCCGTTACATGCTGTTGCAGCATGCCGGGTTCGACGTGATTTCAACCTTGGAGTTCCAGGCGTTTAGGAACCTGCTCGAAACGCGCAGTTTTGATCTCTTCATCCTCTGCCACTCGCTTTCTGCCAGGAACTGCGAAAATGCCTTGGCGGTGAGCCATTCTCTACCCGCGGGGCCCAGAAATCTCGTCCTCAGCACGGCCCTCTCGGCTTGCACAGGAGGTCCTGAGGATGCCACCCTGAGTGCCTTTGCTCATCCGGAGACTCTCATAGAAAAGGTGAGCGAGCTAGTTGCGCGCCATAGCGCCCATTCGCAAGCCGTTCAGCAATCTGCATGCCGGAACTGAGCCCGCTTTGCACCTCGACATGCGGTTGCTCTGTGCATTCTCAACGCAGCAGCCTGCGTAAGCATCCTAGACTACAGGTGTAGGAACTGGTCCGTGGAGTTAGCCCTCCAGTAAGGCGCCGATAGGGCGTTCTCTCCAGGTCGAGGACTTGGAAAGACATGAAAAGCACGGAGAACGATAAGGTCCAGGACCCCCGGTTGGAGTTGGCCCAGGAGGCTATTAGAAGAGCCGAGGAGAAAGCGACGGCGGGGCAGCTCGCTCTCGAAATGATCCACGAGATCAAGAACCCTCTTGAGGCACTCGGCCACCTCACCTACCTCACCGAAAAAGAAGCAAACTCTCCCGAAAAGGTCCTCGAATACATGGCGCTGGCCGAGGAGCAGATGAGCCTTCTGCGCAATATCGCCAGCCAGACGCTAGGATTTGCACGATCCTCACAGACTCCTCGCGAGATCAAGGCAGCCACACTGGCTGAAGCCGCCCTCCGCATTCATCAGCGCGCTCTGGAAGGCAAGGGCATCCACCTCGTCACCCGCTACGCTCCGGATGCCATCGCCAAGGTCTTCCCGAGCGAAATCCTTCAAGTGCTGTCCAATCTCATCGTAAATGCGCTGGAAGCCCTTCCCGCTGCGGGCAGCTTGCACCTGCGAGTCAGGAAAGCTGGGAACAGTATCAATTTTGTCATCGCGGATAGCGGTTACGGTATCGCGCCTGAACACGTGGGCAGCCTTTTCCAGCCTTTTTTCACCACCAAGGAAGGTTCCGGTAACGGTCTCGGCCTTGCACTCTCGAAGAAGATTATCGAGCGGCACGGCGGCAAGATCCGCATTCGAAGCAGCATTCGCCCCGGGAAGAGCGGAACGACTTTCCGCATCTCCTTACCCGCGTAACATTCGCCTGCTGCCATGAGATTGGGGTAGAAGGGTTCAGCACGGCGGCTGCTGGTGGGCAACCTGCCGCACCGATGAAAAAGATACTGAACTGAAACAGGAAGCTTTGAGCTCAGACTCGGTCGCCGGTCCGTTTTGTGCGACATTGGACGCGCACCCGGAGTGCCCTGAGGTACTACTTCAGCGATCTGACCGCATTCGCTTGAGGACGCCCCGTCTCACCGTCCACAATGTCGAACTCCACGGGCTGACCCTCCTTCAGGCTCTTGTAACCCTCTGTTTGGATCGCGCTGAAATGCACGAAAACATCCGGACCACTCTCGTGCCCGAGAAAACCGTAGCCTTTGGCATTATTGAACCACTTGACTGTGCCTTGAAACTGAGCCATTCTGTTCCCCCAACCCCGTGTTCTGTATGCAGGAGTTTTTGATCGGATAAGAAGCAACTGCCTGTATCCTTTCTAAAAGCCTTGCAAGCTCCCGTCCGTCCGGTATCACACACACGCTTACCCTGTTTGTTCACGACGTCGCTCAGGGCGCTATCTCACGGCGACCCTGTCGTAACTTCCGCTTTCTTTCGTTCGGCTTCCACCCGCTCAGTTGTTTCGAACACCGTTACCAGGACCCCCGCGACCGCGCCCGACTCCCCGCGCAAAGCGCTGTAGCAAAGCGTGAAGTAGGCGTCCTCAACGCGCCCGTGCCGGTTCAGCGGATACAGACCATCTTCGACCGTCACCGTTTCGCCTCCCCAAACTCGTGCATAGATTGGCTCATTGATGTGCCACACCTCCGGCCAGCACTCCCGCGTCGGTTGACCGAGCCCCTCAGGATGCTTCTCTCCCATCAGATCGCAATACCCATCGTTGTAGATCTGAATCAGCTCCTCTCCCCGAAGCACGATCATCGGAAACCGGCAGGCCAGCGCAAGATCCACGAAACTTCGCAGACTCTGCGGCCAGTCCACGATCGGTCCTAACGGGGTCCCGGCCCAGTTCAACTCCCGTATCCGCCTCGCCATCTCTCCCGTGCCCGCCGGCCAGGTACCCTCCTGACTCATTTCTTCAGCCCGCAACCCAGGCGCGGCTCCCGACTTCTCCAACTCCGTCAGAAATCTCTCTTCGTCGAGCCGCCCTTCTACCGTCAAAACTACTGAGGCTATCGTCTCAATCACCTGCGGGTGCAGCGTAACCATCTCCTCCGTGGTCGCGAAGGGCTCCACCCACGCCTCCAAAACCTTCCCGCGCGTCCGTACCATCAGGTCATAAAATCCCAGCAGACGAGCTCCAATGGACGCCTGAACCGCATCGTCGCGGTAGTGCTCCCAAACAATCAGAAAAGAGCGGAAGAGATCGCTCTCCAGAAGTGTGTCAAACTCCGCCAGGCTCCTCTTACCCGCCGGGCCGCTCAGAACACCCAGGAACAGCTCTACGCCCTCTTTTCTGTTCTTTACCGCAAGCGGCTTGCGCCCGGAAGAAATTTGCCCGCTCGCCGCACTGACGAACAGCGTCATCGCAAACGCCATCTCTTCGACCTGCACGGCCTCAAACACGCTTCTCATCCCAGTCGGCCAAGTTATCAGCCTAGCAACGAGCTAACTCCGAAGCAAGACAGGTTTCCCTGCCATGAAAAAAACAGACGCATGCCCAATCGAGAATCAGCATTCGGCAGCTCCGCCGATCTTCCCGCTGAGATTTTGGTTCGAGAGGGAGCCGAGCACATCATCTCGCCGTCCGGAAACGAAGCATGCGGCCCCTGCGTGGACATTGGAATGTGTGCTCCGAAGAAGCAGCCTGGGCGTCGCCCAACAAAATGATTTGTTCCTCAGTATGGCCCCAACCGGATCTCTTTCAAAGCGCGAAGCTCTCTCGTGCGCGCATTGGTTTCGACGCACCTTTCTGGTGACGCCATCGGTATCCGCGCCCTCCGCCCCTAAACCGTCAACAACACCTTCCCCGTAGTCCTCCGTCCCGCCAGAGCTCGCTGCGCCTCCGCCGCCTCCTCTAACCGGTAGCGGTGCCCGATCCTCACCTTCAACTCACCCGAGGCCACCCAGCCGAACACCTCAGCCGCCCTCCACTCCAATTCCTCCCGCGTCGCCACGTAATCCTTCAGCGTAGGCCGCGTCACATACAGCGATCCCATCGTCGACAGCCGGATCAGGTCAAGCGGCGGCACCGCCCCACTCGCCCCTCCAAACAGAGCAAGCAAGCCCCTTGGCCGCAAGCATTTCAATGAATCCTCAAACGTGGTCTTTCCCACCGAATCAAACACCACCGGCAATCCCTTCCCCCCGGTGTCCTCCCTTACCGCTTCGGCAAAGCTCGCCTCGGTATACAGAATCACCCGGTCAGCCCCCGCCTCCCGCGACAGCGCCGCTTTCTCCTCCGTAGATACCGTAGTCAACACCCGCGCCCCAAGCCGCTTCGCCATCTGTGTCAGCAATAACCCCGTCCCACCCGCCCCCGCATGGATCAACACCGAATCCCCACGCTGAATCGGGTAGGTTGCGTGCGACAAATAATGCGCCGTGAGCCCCTGCGTCAGCACCGCCGTCGCCAACTCAAAACTCAAACCCTCCGGAACCTTCAGCAAATCCCTGGCCGGAGCCACCGCATGCTCCGCATACGTCCCCCGCGTCCCCGTCCACGCCACCCGGTCCCCTATCGCAAAACCTGTCACATCCTCCCCAACCTTCTCCACCTCGCCCGCCGCCTCCTGCCCCAACACCAAGGGCAGCGGCGAAGGGTACCGACCCTCCCGAAAATAGGTGTCGATAAAATTCACGCCAGACGCCCGCACCCGCACCAGCACCTGCCCCACCCCAGGCTCCGGCACAGGCAGCTGCACCCACTCCAAAACCTCAACTCCACCCGTCTTCTGTATCTGAATAGCGCGCATCGTCGCTTAGACGCTCTGTTCCCCGCAGAAGGGCAATAGAACGCATCTGCGCCCACGGCCCCAGAGACCACGTAGAGCCTCTTCATCGTTTGTGTGCTGGTGGCCCGGGGCAGAGTCCAACTGCCGACCTTCGCCTTAGGAGTGCGCCGCTCTATGCATCTGAGCTACCGGGCCATCCAAGCTAGTGTATCGCGCCTCATGGGCCAACAGGCGTGTGGCTTGTGGGGCGCGGGCGTAGAATATGGGCGTGCCGAAGTACTCCATTGTGGTCCCGTTTCATGACGAGGAGCAAAACGTCACGCGCCTCTACGACCGCGTAAAAGACGTGATGGAGGAAGCCTTCGACAGCTTCGAACTCGTTTTTGTGGACGACGGCTCACGGGACCGGACCTACCGACTTCTGGAAGAAATCGCCGCCGTAGACTCGCGCGTCCTCCTCATCAAGCTGCGCCGGAATTTCGGTCAAACCTCGGCACTCGCGGCCGGCTTTGACCATGCCACAGGCGAGTACATCCTCGCCATGGATGGCGACCTCCAGCACGACCCGGCGGAAATTCCGCTGTTCATGGCGAAGCTCGAAGAGGGCTACGACGTCGTTAGCGGATGGCGTTCGCATCGCGGAGACAGTGTCTTTCTGCGTCAGCTGCCCTCCCGTGCGGCCAACCGGCTCGTGCGCTGGTTATCGGGCGTTGCCATCCATGACTTCGGAACCACCTTTAAAGCCTATAGGCGGGAAGTCATCCAGAACATCCCTCTCTACGGCGAGATGCACCGCTTCATCCCCGCCCTGGCAAGCTGGTACGGCGCAACCATCTGCGAGGTTCCCATCTCCAATCCGGCGCGCAACTCGGGCCGGAGCCACTACGGTTTGGGGCGCACCTTCCGGGTGATCTTCGACCTGCTAACGATCCGGTTCCTGCTCAACTACATGACCCGTCCCTTGCACCTGTTTGGTGGGGTGGGGTCGCTGGGCGTGCTTTCCGGCGGGATAATTGCCTTTTGGTTGTTGGTCGCAAAGCTTGTCTCGCGCCGCGCCGTAGGGGCAGAGCATGCGCCCTGGTTTGCCATTGCGGCGGTGCTGATCCTTGGCGGCATCCAGTTGATCGGGATCGGCCTACTGGGCGAGTTGCAGGTGCGGCACTTCTTTGCGCAGGGGCAGCGTTCCCCGTATGCCATCGACCGTGTCGTGCGTATGCGGCCAAGTGAAGAGCCGTTGATCCGGTAGACGTGTAACTTCGCCAAGGCTGAACCGCCGCATAGGGGCAAACCAACGTAATAGCCCATCGCCACCCGGCCAGCAACCGAAGAGCTATTCCTCAGCCGCAGACCAAGACCTAACCTGAAGGCGATGTTCGCGCCCACTCTTTTCTTTCTGCTCGCCGCAATGCACCAGCCCGCGGACTCGAGCCCCGACCCCACGAAAGGCTCGTCGCTTCTCCGCGGCTGCCAGGCCGAGCTGCGCCTCCTCAACCTTCCTGCTCTCGACCAGGCCCCATCCATGGACCTTATCGACGGCGCTTACTGCATCGGTTACCTCAACGGTTTTCTCGCCGGCTTCTCCCCAACGTCTATCTGCACCCGGCAGGAAAGCATGGGCACGCTCGTCACCGCCTACGTCCACTACATGGAAAGCCACCCGGAACTCGGAGAACAGGACAAGCGCACAGGCCTTCGTCTCGCCCTCCAGAGCGCCTATCCCTGTCCCGCGACCGAGCAGCGCTCTCTACCCCTCCAGGGCGACCACCGCACCAGCCTCTAACCGGCCTTCCACCAGCCGCAGAACCCGGTCACACGCGCGCGCGATCTCGGCATTGTGCGTCACCACGACGGCAGCCAGCCGCTCCTCCCGGCAGAGCTGCCGCAATAGCCCAAACAACTGTGCCGCCGTCTCCTCATCCAGATCCCCCGTAGGCTCATCGGCCAGCAGAATCGCCGGCCGCGTCACCAGCGCCCGCGCAATCGCAACCCTCTGCTGCTCCCCCCCGGAAAGCTCCCCGGACCGGTGCGCCGCCCGCGTCCCCAATCCCACACGATCCAGCCACTTCCCAGCTTCGCCCAAGGCCATCTGCCTCGCCTTGCCACGCGCCAGCAGAGGCATCGCCACATTCTCTACCGCGCTAAACTCCGGCTGCAGGTAGTGGAACTGCCACACAAACCCCACTGAGCGGTTCCGCATCTCCGCAAGCTTCCCCGCGTTCAAGCGCCGCAGCGACACGCCTTGAATCCAAACATCGCCCGCAGAAAGCCGATCCAATCCGGCCAGCAGATGCAGCAAAGAGCTCTTCCCTACGCCACTCCGCCCCACAATCGCAACTGTCTCCCCCGCCGCAACCTCCAGATCGAGACCGTCAAACAGCCGCAACCCGTCCCCACGCCCCGCCAGCGCCGGGTATACCTTGGCTACTCCGACAGCCCGGAGCACCGGCCCCGGCGATCCCTGATGCTCTGCTTGATCTGCCCCGGACCCAGCCCACATCCTCAGTCCGTCCCCACTTTGCCGCCATCATCCTCCGGATCCGTCGCCGAGCCAGCTGCCACCGGCTCCGCTCCAGCCCCGTTCCTGGACTCGGACACAGGACCGGGTGCCCCATGTCTCGCTTCTGAGACATGGGTGCCGGATCCCGAAGCTTCCACCGGCGCCTTCCCCGTTCCCTCCCCAGCCTTCCGGGGCCGCCACTCCGGCCGAAACGCCACCCCCATCCGGTTCCAGGCATTGATGTTCGCAATCGCAAAGGTAAGATCCACCAGATCCTTACCCTCAAAGAACCGCGACACTGCCGCGTACTCCCCATCCGGCGCCGCCCCGGCCCCAAGCTCCGTGATCACATCCGTCCACCGCAGCGCAGCCTGCTCCCGCGGCGTAAACACCTCCGAAGCCGGCCCCGTTTTCACCGCAGCAATCCGGCTGTCCGGTTCATGATGCTTCCGCAGCTCCGCTTTATGCAGCTCCGTACAAAATTCACACCCGTTCAGCACCGAAGCCCGCAAATACGCTAGCCCCAGCAACACCGGCTCCAACGCCGACCCGACATTCACATAATGCCCAAACGCCTGCAACGCCGCATACCCCTCCGGCGCAACCTCCGGATAGCGCAACCGTGCCATTTAGCCTTCCCCCCTTGTATTTGCCCACCTACTCATACCGCAAAGCCTCCGCTGGCAGAATAGCCGCCGCGGACCGCGATGGATACAACGTCGCCAGCAACGCAATTCCCAACGACACCGCACTCACCAACACCGCATCCATCACCCGTGGCGCAAACGGCAGATGATCGATCGAATACACCCCCGGATCCAGCCGGATAAACCGGTAGTGCGCCCCCAGCAAGCTCCCCGCATACCCCAGCACCAATCCCACCGACGTACCCACCGCAGAGATCAATACACCCTGCAGCAAGAAAATGCGCCGAACTTGGCCCGCAGTCACCCCGAAGCTCATCATCACCGCGATATCCCGCGTCTTCTCCATCACCATCATGGTCAAAGCACTCAGAATATTCAGTCCTGCGACGGCCACAATGAGCGCCAGCACCACAAAGGTCACAGCCTGCTCCAGCTTCAGCGCCCGGAATAACTCCCGGTTCTGCTCCTGCCATGTCGTCGCCTGAAACCCCGGCCCGGCCGCCTGCTCCAACACCCGCGCCACCTCCGGCGCCCGGTTCAGATCATCCAGCCGAAAACTTAAAACGCTCACCACATCTGGCTCTGAAAAAAGCCGCTGCGCATCCGCCAGCCGCATAAACGCATACGCTGAGTCGTACTGGTAGAACCCCGAAGAAAAGATTCCCACCACTCGGAACCGCTGGTACCGCGGCACCAACCCCAGCGGCGTCAACTCTCCCTGCGGACTTGTAATCAGCACCGTATCCCCCACCCCCGCCCCGAGTGTCAACGCCAACTCGTGCCCAATCACAATCGGCGGCGTAGGTGGGAAATCGGGCTCACCCGAACCCACATCGCCCGAACCCGGAGCAGGTCCCAACGCCGCAAAACTCCCTTCACTCACCGACTGCAGCAAATTCCCAATCCGCAACTCATCCGCCGGTACAATCCCCTTGATCAACGCCCCGCCCGACCGCGGCCCCCGCGAGATCAACACCTGCCCATACAGCCCCGGCGCCACCGCCTCCACATGCTTCACCCGCGCCAGCCGCTCCATCAACGGCCGCCAATCCCGAATCCCATCCCCCGCCACTCGCAACAACTCCACATGCGCGGTCGCCCCCACCAGCCGATCCTGCAAATCCCGCCGCATCCCATTCGTAATCGCCAGCGCAAGGATCAGCGCCGCCACCCCGGCCGCTACTCCCAGCACAGAGATCGCCGTAATTAACCCCACCACGGCCTGCCGCCGCCGCGCCCGCAAATACCGAGCCGCCACAAAAAGCTCAAATCGCACATGCTCATCCTAGCCTCAAAGCGACAATAGGAGATCGAAACCGGTGTGCTCAGGACGGGGCAGAGGCATAGCATAGAGCGTCAGAGGTGCGCCAATGCGCTACAAGAAAATCACTCTCGAATTGATCGTAATTGCCGAAGACGCAGAGGCGGTCGTTAAGGAACTGAACACGGCGCTCGACGGAATGGACGAGAGGCACACCCTGTTCGGTGGCGACATCGAGACGGTCGCGTTCCAGCACACAGGAACAGCCAGGAGATCGGCATTGGCACACACCATGGCTGCTCGCGAGACCGCGATCAGGGCGACGAAGAAGGGTCTGACCGCTGCCCTTCGCGCCGTCATCTGAACGATGGGATGTCGCCGGTTCTCAGCCCTCGTCGTCTGGGCACAAAGCAAGCCCCTAAGCGGCATCTACGGTACCGCAGTATCGTCACTTCGTTCGGAAGACGCTTTCGCGGTACCATCCCCTTCGAACGTACAGCTGTCCCCTCCAACAGCCGCGTACGTAGAATTGTCATCGCAACTGACATATGTCGGGCACTTGGAGGAAATCAAGCGTGTTCGCTCGGGCAGCCTTCAACCGCGTCCAGCAAAAAGCTCTTCCCGCAATTCTGCTGGTGAGCGGAATAATCTTCCCTATCCTTGCCAAAGCCGAAGACGGCTCCGCCGCTTGGCTCCGATACGCGCCTGTCTCCCACCCGGACCGGTATGAAATTCCCAGCCAGATTTTGGTTCGCACCGAAGGTCCGGCCGAACAAACCGCCGCACTTGAGCTTCAGCGCGGCTTGTCTTCCCTTCTCGGGAGACAGTTCAAGATCGTCCATGACACAACCGGAGCAGAGAAAGGTTGGATATTGCTGGATGCACTCTCCGCGTTCGACCCCAAACAGTACAGTGGAGAACCTTTGCCTTTGCCTCGGATGCAACTTCCGCCTGAGGGCTTTCGCATTGCCACTGGAGACATACCGCCGGGAGGCAAAAAACCCAATCTTCTTGTCACCGGCGGCACTCCACATGCTGAGATCTATGCCGTTTTTCATCTCCTCGAAGAGATCGCCGCCCAAAAGCCGATCCCGGTGAACGAGACTCAATCCCCCGCCGCTCCCATCCGCTGGACCGACGAATGGGACAACCTCAACGGCACCATCGAACGCGGCTACGCAGGCCGCTCCATCTTCTTCGACAACGGCCACGTCCGCCCTGACCTCACCCGCGCCGGCCAGTACGCCCGTCTCCTCGCCTCCGTCGGCATCAACGGCTGCAACATCAACAACGTCAACGCCGACCTCGACCTCCTTACCACCGACCACCTCAAAGACTTCGCCCGCATCGCCGACGCCTTCCGCCCGTGGGGCGTCAAGCTCGCCCTCTCCGTCGATCTGACAAGCCCGCAGACCGTCGGCAACCTTCCCACCTTCGACCCTAAGGACCCTACCGTCGTCGCTTGGTGGCAGAAGAAGGTCGACGAGATCTACACCCTCATCCCTGACTTCGGCGGCTTCACCGTCAAAGCCGATTCCGAAGGCCGCAAAGGCCCCTCCCAATACGGTCGCACCCCCGCCGACGCCGCCAACGTCCTCGCCCGCGCCCTTGCCCCGCACCACGGCGTCGTGCTCTACCGCGGCTTCGTCTACAACAACCACCTCGACTGGAAAGACCCCAAAGCCGACCGCGCCCGCGCCGGCGTCGACAACTTCGCCCGCAACGACGGCCAGTTCCTACCCAACGTCATCATCCAGATCAAAGAAGGCCCTATCGACTTCCAGGCCCGCGAGCCCGTAAGCCCGCTTTTCGCCAATCTCCCGCACACCAACATGGCCATCGAACTCCAGGCTTCCCAGGAATACACCGGCCAGCAGCGCCACCTGGTCTGGCTACCCAGCATGTGGAAGTGGGCCCTCGACACCGACCTCCGCGTTGGCAATCAGCCCAGCCTTTTGAAGGACATCGTCACCGGCCACCGCTTTCCTCTCGCCAACGGCCAACCGCGCCCCGGCGGCTTCATCTCCGTCACCAACGTCGGCCTCGACGCCAACTGGCTCCACCACCCCATGGCCCTTGCGAACCTCTACGGCTTCGGCAAGCTCGCCTGGAATCCCAACGCCGACCTCCACGACATCATCGACACCTGGACCCGTCTCACCTGGGGCAACGATCCGCAGGTCGTCCAAACCATCGACCAACTCCAACTCAACTCCTGGCACATCTACGAGGGCTACACCGGCCCCAACGGCATGGGCACCCTCACCAACATTCTCGGCTACCACTTCGGCCCGGGCATCGAATCCGCCGAACGGAACGGCTGGGGCCAATGGTTTCGCGGCGAAAAGGACGGCATCGGCATGAACCGCACCGCCACCGGCACCGGCTATATCCAGCAGTACCCACCCGATCTGGCCGCCAAATATGAAAACCTTGCTACCTGCCCCGACGACCTCCTCCTTTTCTTTCACCACGTCCCCTACTCTTATCGGCTTCACAGCGGCAAAACTTTAGTCCAAAGCATCTATGACACCCACTACGCCTCCGCCCTCGCAGCCGCAAGGTACGTCCCGGCCTGGGAGACCCTGCAAGGCTTGATCGACCCCGAGAGATACCACCTCGTGCATGACCTCTTCACCTTTCAGGCTGGCCACGCCCTCGTCTGGCGCGACGCCATCGACATCTGGTTCCAGCACATCTCCGGCATCCCCGACGCCCAGGGCCGCGTAGGCCACAACCCCAATCGCATCGAAGCCGAATCCATGCACGCCAGCGGCTACCAAACCGTGGACGTCACTCCCTGGGAGACCGCTTCAGGTGGCAAAGCCGTCGAGTGCCATGACCCGAACGGCTGCACCCTCATCACAACCCTCCAGAAACCAGCCGGCACCTACGACATCGCCGTGCAGTATTACGACCTATGGCGCGGCGCCTCCCAATACAACTTGCTCATCAACAACAAGCCAGTTGCCCACTGGGCCGCAGACGACACCCTCCCACCCGCCCAGTTCGACGCTCACCTTGACGGCCAGGACGCCACACGCTACACCGCCCACGGCATCGCCCTCAAGCCAGGGGACACCCTCGAACTCCAGGCGACCCCGGACCTCCGCCCCGAACTGAACACCGAGCAGACCGTCGCTCCTGCCGCTGGAGCGCTCGACCAACGCACCCGCATCCGCCCCGACTTCCGCGAAGCCGCCCCCGTCGACTACATCGAGATTGGTCCGGAAGGTTCCATCACTCCCCAGTGATCTCCGTGCCCCTACAACTTTCGCTTTCGCTCCTCTCCTACAAATGTTGCACGACACTGCCGTTTGCGACCGTTTTCCCACAAAGGCGTCCAATCGTTAGTAACTTCCAGCGGGTCCACGCTTCGCAATCCCGCAAAGCCCGGATACACTGGGAAGCAACCTTCTGGCTGCTCACAAAGCACTCAGTCCCTTCCGCCGCAGACAATCGCGGAGGCCACGGTTTTCCACCGCAGACCACGCCCTCTCCGACACACGGGCGAGGGTGGTGGGTCGAAAGGGGAGCATGTTCGAACGCTATACAGAAAAAGCGCGGCGCGTCATCTTCTTTGCGCGCTACGAGGCGAGTCAGTTCGGTTCGCCCTACATTGAAACCGAACACCTCCTGCTAGGGCTCCTGCGCGAGGACAAAGCGCTTACCAATCGCTTTCTTCGCTCGCATGCCTCCGTAGAATCCATCCGCAAACAGATCGAGCAGCACACCACCGTCCGCGAAAAGGTCTCCACCTCGGTAGATCTTCCGCTCTCTAACGAGTGCAAACGTGTGCTCGCTTACGCTGCCGAAGAGGCCGAACGCCTTAGCCACAAGCACATCGGCACCGAGCACCTTCTTCTCGGCCTGTTGCGCGAAGAAAAGTGCTTCGCCGCCGAAATCCTCACAGAACGCGGTCTCCGTCTGCCCGCCATTCGCGAGGAACTTCAGCGTTCCACGCAAGAGAAGCCGCAAACCTCATCCTCCTCTTCAGGTTCTTCTTCCAAACAGCGCGGGCAGCAGCAGGAAACTTCCATGCTCGCGGAGTTCTCCCGTGACCTGACCCAGGCCGCGACAGACGGTACCCTGGATCCGCTTGTCGGCCGTGATTTCGAAGTTGAACGCGTTATCCAAATCCTTTGCCGCCGCACGAAGAACAATCCCGTCCTGATCGGCGAACCCGGCGTCGGCAAGACCGCCATCGTCGAAGGCTTGGCCCAGAAGATCGCCGACGGCGAGGTCCCCAGCTTTCTTGCCGAAAAGCGCGTCCTCTCCCTCGACCTGAGCCTCATCGTCGCCGGCACAAAATACCGCGGCCAGTTCGAAGAGCGCCTGAAAACCATCATGAAGGAGCTCATGGAGAGCCAGAACTCCATCGTCTTCATCGACGAGCTCCACACGCTCGTCGGCGCAGGCTCTGCCGAAGGATCGCTGGACGCCGCCAACATCCTGAAACCCGCCCTCAGCCGCGGCGAAATCCAGTGCATCGGCGCTACAACCCCCGCCGAGTATCGAAAGTCCATCGAAAAAGACCGCTCTCTCGAGCGCCGCTTCCAGGCCGTCAAGGTCCCGCCCCCGAACGAAGAGGACGCGATCAAAATCATTATGGGCATTCGCGAGAAGTACGAGAAGTTCCACGCCGTCAGCTACACCGACGACGCAATCACCTTCTCCGTCTCGCACTCCAACCGCTATATCCCGGACCGTTTCCTTCCCGACAAGGCCATCGACCTCATCGACGAGGCCGGCGCCCGCGTCAAACTCCGTCAAACCACACTTCCGGAGGAACTTACCGAAGTCCAGAAGCGGATCAAGTTCATCGTGCACCGCATGGAAAACGCCATCGCGAACCACGAATTTGAAAAAGCCCGCTTCTACTCTGACGAGGAGCGAAAAGAACGCGAGAACCTACGCTCTCTTCGCGATAAGTACCACCTCGACGAGTCCAGTTCCGGCATCGTGACCCGCGAAGACATTGAAGACGTCGTGTCCCGCTGGACGGGTGTGCCTATCACCTCGATCAAAGAAGAAGAGACTCAGAAACTCCTACGCGTCGAAGAAGAACTGCACAAGCGCGTCATCGCGCAGGACAAGGCAATTTCCGCCCTCGCCCGCGCTATCCGCCGCTCCCGTGCCGGTCTGAAAAATCCGGCAAGACCCATCGGCTCGTTCCTGTTCCTGGGACCGACTGGCGTAGGCAAAACTGAAGTCGCCCGCACCCTTGCGCAATTCCTCTTCGGCTCCGAGAAGTCACTCATCCGCTTCGATATGTCGGAGTTCATGGAGAAGCACTCCGTCTCCAAGCTCATAGGATCGCCTCCGGGCTACGTCGGCTACGAGGAGGGCGGTCAGCTCACCGAGCGCGTCAAGCGTAGCCCGTACTCTGTCGTTCTGCTCGACGAAGTCGAAAAAGCTCATCCAGACGTCTTTAACTTGCTCCTGCAAGTCTTTGAAGATGGACAGCTTACGGACGGGCTCGGAAACACCGTGGACTTCAAGAACACCATCATTGTCATGACCTCGAACATCGGCGCAAAGCACCTGATGAAGCGCGAGAGCCTTGGCTTCCAGTCCTCCAAGGATGAAGTCGTCTTCGAGAAAATGCAGGAAATGGTCATGGGCGAGGTGAAGCGTACCTTTAATCCCGAGTTCATCAACCGCCTCGACGAAGTCATTGTCTTTTCGGCCCTGACGGACAGCGAGCTCATGCAGATTCTCGAACTGCTCGTCCAGCAGCTCAACAACAACCTCGTTCACAAGGCGATCACCATCTCCGTCCAGGACGACGCCAAGCGCTGGATCCTCGAGAAGACCCTCGTCGATCGCTCCTACGGTGCGCGTCCACTCCGTCGCGCACTTCAACGGTATATTGAAGACCCTCTTTCAGAAGCGTTGATCGCCGGACAAATCTCCGAACGGCCAGCCTTCCTGGAGGTCTATCTCGACACGAACCAGCTCTTCTACAGACCCGTTTCGCCGGACGGTTCCACGGACGAACCGGCCGTCGGCCTCGCTCTCACGACTGCCTGATCAAAGCCCCATTCAACCTGGAAAGCCCCCGGATACCCCGGGGGCTTTCTTTCACCCACCTCTTACATCAGCCGTGACGCTTGATCCTGCACCTTGCCGCCGGCTGCTTTGGCATAATCCTGCGCCGCATCTAGGACGTCGCCAAACTGGCCCTTGCTCCCGTCGATCAGCTTCTGGGCCTCCTTGCTCAGCTTCTCAGCCTGCTCCTTCAAGTACTCCGCGGCATCATTCAGGCTGTCACCCAGGTCCTCAACAGAACGCCGCACTTTGCGCCGAGTAGACGCACCCGACTGCGGCGCATACAACAGAGCCGCCACACCGCCTACCAACGCCCCAACTGCCAATCCAATCCAGAACTTCTTCATTTCGTATCCTCCGTCTGTTGCATTGTGATTCCCGGTGAAAGCCTGGGGTTGACTCGAACCAGAACACGAAACCGCACCGAGGCCCGTGAGCTGAGCGAACCCAAGTGCCCGGATGGTATGGTGATTCACGGAAGAAGCTCACCCGGAGACGTACCTGCGCATGAGTGCCGCACCCCGCCGCCCCGACATCCGTCCCGGCCGCATCCGTTTCATCAACTCCGGTTTTTTCACGCCCACGCTGATCGCCGTGTTCTGCGCCATCCTGCTTGCCATCTCCTGGGAGCGCGGGCGCGGCAATTTCCACCGTCTGACTTCGGCCTACCTGACGCCGGCACAAGCGCCTGCGCAGCCCACAGGTCCCGGCGGTGAAGAGGTCATTCACCTCATTCGCACGCCTGACGCTATCGGAGGCGGCCCCGAGTTCCTCAACGCAACAATCCTGCCCGGACGGGGCATGAACATTTTTCAGCTCACGGCCGATATCCCGGGTCATGGCAGCGTGCCCCTGCTTGTTGCCCCCTCCCTAGATAAGGCAGAACAGATTCTGAATGGCACCGGTCCCGACGCAAACGGCTTGCTCAGCGCAAGCATGGGCGGCGCTTTCCTTACGCCGTGGGCTGGCCGTCTGGTCGGCAAACCGACTGCCAACCCAGGTACCCTGCAAACCCTCTGGTTGGGCCAGCGACTCACGTTTCCCGCCTCAGGCCCGGGCAGTTCCTTTTCCACACCAGGCCTTCTGCTGGATCGCGGCGCCGATTCCACCCACAGCGACGTCATCCTCGACGGCCAATCCGTAGAGGCCGTTTTTCATCCCGGCACCTTCTCGGGCAACTGGCCTTCGACGGGCTCGGTGCACATCCTGGCCGAGCTTTCCAGCCACCACCTGGACCTAACCGTGACGGTCCAGAACACCGGCCAAAGCCCCATGCCCGTAGGCATCGGCTGGCTTCCCTACTTCAACATCGCCAGCCACGACCGTGCGCACGCCGCCCTGGTAGTCCCGTCCAGCACACGGCTTGAAACCAACCGCAGTACGGGCATTCCTACAGGTCGCGTGATCTCCGTCAGCGGGACAACCCTCGATTTTTCGCGTCCCCGCGGCACCGCGCTCGGCCACAGCGCCATCGATGAGACCTATGTCCGCCTCACCACGCCCGTACTCGCCAACGGCCCAATCGCCGAGTTCCGCGACACCAACTGGGGCTATGGCGTCCGCATCCTTCCCCTTACGGCCAATATCAAGGCGCTCCGCGTCCTCGCGCCCGCTGACCAGTCCTGGGTAGCGATCGGGCCGTACACCAACTTCGACGACGCCCTCGGCACTGAATGGGAGACCTCCGAAGGTTCCGGGATCACCACCCTCCAGCCCGGGGACAGCCTGCAGTGGAAGGTTCGGGTCGAGGTCTTTACCTTCACCTCGGGCGACAGCAATCCTGCCACGTAAGCGTAGGCAGCCTGTTCCTCGTTTGACCCCTCCCGTACCCACCCGTATCCTGAAGGCAGTGGCAAACCGCCGCCCTTGCGTGTGCAAAGGCGCGGTGCAGATGCGCTCCACGCGCAACGGCTTTCCACCAAGTTCGAGCCGCCCGTAAGCTCACCCCGGAAGAGACCTACCTTGACCTCCATCGAAACTCAGGAAGAGACCGCAACCGCCGCGCCGGAGACCACCTCCCTCGCACCCGAGACCACCCAGGCCGAGTCCGGCCATGACCACGATGGCAGCGGTCACGACCACACGCACCAACACGCCCCCACCCTCAACCCTGAGCTGCTCCGCTCCGTTGAGGTTGAGGCGCCCGCGGCCGACGTCGACAAGGCCTTCCGCCAGGTCGTTCGCAAGTACGCCCGCATGGCCCGCATCCCCGGCTTCCGCGCCGGCAAGGTGCCCGAGTCCATGATCCGCTCGCGCTTTGCCAAGGACGTTCGCCAGGAAGTCCTCGATTCGCTTGTTGCCGAGCGCTTCAGAGCCGCTCTTGAGCAAGGAAACCTCAACCCCGTCTCGCAACCCCAGATCTCCGAGCTCCAGCTCTTCGAGGGCCAGCCCCTCCGTTTCAAAGCCAGCTTCGAGATCCTGCCCGAGATCAACATCGACGGCTATGACTCGATCCAGGTTCAGCGCCCTGACGCCGCGCTCAGGGACGAGGAGTACGACGCCGAGCTCAACGCCGTTCTCGACCACCATGCCACCATCGATCCTGTCGAAGAGGAGCGCCCTCTCGTCGACGGCGACTGGGCTGAGATCAGCTACAAGGGCGAGGTAAAGGACGTTGCCCAAACCGTCACCGAAGAGGGCGCACAGAACACCACTGAGCAGCCCGAAATCAAGGGTGACGACTTCCTCTTCGAGGTTGGCGGCAAGAACAGCCTCCAGGCGTTCACCGACGCCCTCCGCGGCGCCAATGTCGGCCAGGAACTCACCTTCGAGGTCGACTACCCCGCCGAGTTCGGCGATCAACGCCTCGCCGGCAAAACTGTCAGCTACGACGTCACGGTAAAAGCCATCAAACGCAAGACGTACCCTGAGCGAGACGAAGAGTTCGCCAAGCAACTCGGCGACCACGATTCCTGGCAGGACTTCGAGGACAAGCTCCGCGAACGCATTACGGCCCGCAAGAAGGACTCGCTCGAGACCCAGGCCCGCGACAAAATGCTCGAAGACCTTGTCCAGAGATTCCAGTTCCCCGTCCCCGAAACCTTCGTCCAGCAGCAGATCGACGCGCGACTCGAGCGCGGTCTTCGCGCCCTCGCCCAACAAGGTATGACCACCGAGGCCATGCGCCAACTCGACTTCGCTCGCCTCCGCGAAGCCCAGCGCGATCAGGCCATCAATGAGGTCAAAGCCTCGCTGCTCCTCGATCACATCGCCGAGCGCGAAAATATCCAGGTTAGTGACGAAGACTTCGAGCGCGAACTTCTCATGCTCTCCTTCCAGGCCCGCGAACCGATCGAAACCGTTCGTAAACGCCTCACCGACGACGGCTCTATCCAGCGCCTCCGCGACCAGATGCGTCGCGAAAAAACCGGCGGAGCCCTTTTCGAGAAGCTCGCCGCGTAATACCTTCCCGGGGAACCGCAACTCGCGTCGGGCACGCCCGTTGCGGTACCCTCGAGCCATTCAGGCAGCTCTTCCACAACAGCGACCCTTAACAGAAAGAGAGACCCCACATGGGACTCATACCGATGGTGCTCGAGCAGACGAGCCGGGGCGAACGCTCCTATGACATCTACAGCCGTCTGCTCCGCGACAACATCATCTTCCTCGGCACCCCGATTGACGACAATATCGCCAACCTCATCATCGCGCAGCTCCTTTTCCTCTCCGGCGAAGACCCGGAAAAGGACATCCAGCTCTACATCAACTCCCCCGGCGGCTCCATCTCCGCGGGGCTCGCCATTTACGACACTATGGCGTATATCAAAAACGATGTGCAGACCCTCTGCATCGGTCAGGCGGCATCCATGGGCGCCTTTCTGCTCATGGCCGGCAAAAAGGGCAAACGCTTTGCTCTTCCCAACAGCCGCATCCTGATCCATCAACCGTCCATGGGCGGCCTCGGCGGTCAGGCTTCAGACATCGACATTCACGCCCGGGAAATCCTTCGCATTCGCGAGCTCACCAACAAGCTTATGAGCCAGAACACCGGTCAGAATCTGGATCGCATTGAGCGCGACGTCGAGCGCGACTTCATCATGACGGCGCACCAGGCCAAGGACTACGGCATCGTCGACGACATCATCGATCGTCCACGCACATAAGTCTCTGCCACGGAAGTTGTAAAGACGCCGGCCACGCCGGCGTCTTTCACTATCGCAGGTACCCAATCCGCTATTATTTTCTGCAACTTCCGGACCCAGGCAAGTCCCACACCAGGGGTGTAGACTAGGCCTGTCTCGATCGATTCACCGCTTCTTCCCTTCCGCTGTTTTCGCTAAGGAGCCGTACCAGCATGAAAACTACCCGGGGCATGGAAGAGTCGCTACGCTGCTCCTTCTGCCACAAATCGCAGGATGCAGTCGCCAAGCTGATCTCCTCGCCGTCCGACTATCCACGGGCCTACATCTGCGATGAATGCGTCGCGGTCTGTAACACCATTCTGGAAGACGACAAGGGTGGCGAAGCTCAGCCCGGTGCCGCGCCCCAACATCTGCCCAAGCCCGCAGAAGTCAAAGCCTTCCTCGATGAGTACATCATCGGCCAGGACACCACCAAGAAGAAGCTCGCGGTCGCCGTCTACAATCACTACAAGCGCATCCAGATGAACCGCATGCGCGGCAACGACGTCGAGCTCGCCAAGTCGAACATCCTGCTCGTGGGCCCCACTGGTTCCGGCAAGACCCTCATGGCCCAGACGCTGGCCAAGATGCTTGACGTTCCCTTTGCAATCGTCGATGCCACAACCCTCACCGAGGCCGGTTACGTCGGCGAAGACGTCGAAAACATCATCCTTAAACTCCTCCAGGCCGCCGACAACGACGTCGCACGCGCCCAGGCCGGCATCATCTACATTGACGAAATTGATAAGATTGGCCGAAAAGACGAGAACCCCTCCATCACCCGCGACGTCTCCGGCGAAGGCGTTCAACAGGCTCTTCTGAAGCTCCTCGAAGGAACCGTTGCCAACGTTCCGCCCCAGGGCGGCCGCAAGCACCCGCACCAGGAGTTCACCATCGTTGACACCACGAACATCCTGTTCATCTGCGGTGGCGCGTTCGTGGGCCTTGAGAAGATCGTGGGCCGTCGCCTCGGTAAAAAGGCCCTTGGCTTCAAGACCATTGCCGATCCGGACGCGAAGGGTGTCACCCCGATCCGTGCTCAACGCGACACCGAACTTCTTCGCCAGGCAGAACCGCAAGACCTGCTCAAATACGGCCTCATCCCCGAGTTCGTCGGCCGGCTCCCCGTACTCGGCATCCTCGACGAGCTCGACGAAGCCGCCCTCATTGACATTCTTACCCGTCCCCGCAATGCCTTGCTCAAGCAGTACGCGCGTCTCTTCGACTACGAGGGCGTCAAGGTCACGTGGACCGAGGATGCCACCAAGGAGATCGCGCGCGAAGCCCTCCTGCGCAAGGTCGGTGCCCGTGGCCTCCGCATGATCCTCGAAGAGCTCATGCTCGACCTCATGTACCACATCCCCGGCAACAAGAAAATCAAGGAGCTCGTGATTACCGAGGAAATGGTCAAGACCCGCGACATCACCCTTCCCGTTCTCCTCGAGAAGGCCGGCTGAGTTCGCTCTCCTCAGGTCACTTCAACGGACAGCCTCGGCTGTCCGTCGCTTCTTTGGCAAGGCAAACGAGATTGCCACAGATCCCACACGTCGGCCGCAGCCGATGCAACCCCGCCTTCCCCAACCGCGCCCAATAGGAAGTACCGCGTACAATCTGCTCCATCCGCGGCGTTGCATCGAACCTGCTAAACGCCTCGTCTAATCGGGAGACACATGAAGAACGAAGAACGCGACACAAGCAACGGACCCCAGCGCAAACTCCCGATGATGCCCATCCGCGAGATGGTGATCTTTCCCCAGATGATGGCACCGTTCGTGGTGGGTCGCGAATCCTCCGTCCGCGCCCTCGAAGAGGCCCTCAACGGCGACCGTAAAATCTTTCTCGCCACCCAGCACGACGCCTCCGTCGATGAGCCCACCGCGGACGACATCTATTCCGTCGGGACCATCGGCAACATCGTTCAGTCTGTCCGCCTCTCCGACGGCAACATCCGCGTCCTCGTAGAAGGCGCCGAGCGCGCCCGCGCCGTGGAGGTCAACGACACTGACGGCTTCTTCGTCGCCACTGTTCGCACTGCCCGCAACGAACTGCAGAACACCCCCGCCACCGACCAACTTGTGGCTCGCGTCCATCAACTGTATGAGCAGTATTCGAAGCTCCAGCAGAGCCTCAATCAGGAAGCGGCTGCCGCCCTCCGCACGGACGAACCCACCAAGCTCGCCGATCTTATCGGCGCTAACCTCCCGCTCTCCATCGAAGAGAAGCAGCAGCTCCTCGAAGTTTTCGATCCCGAACTCCGCCTGAGCAAGGTAGCCGATACCCTCGAGATCGCCATCGAGAAGCTCAATATGGACCGCACCATCCAATCGCGC
>CAXUDN010000048.1:0-25358 GCA_964249715.1 uncultured Acidobacteriaceae bacterium | reverse complement strand
CGGCGAGGCCTGCGCCGGCGACGGCGGCGCGGAAGCGGGTGGTCTGGGTGACGGCAAACATGGTCATAAAACCGCCGTAGCTCCAGCCGGTGATGCCTTCCCGTTTGGGGTCGATGCTGTATTTGGACTCGACGTAATCAAGGCCGGCTTCGATGTCCTTGCGGTCGCCGTAGCCGAAGTCCTTGCGGTTGGCGGCGGTGAAGGCTTCTCCCTGGCCGAAGCTGCCGCGCGGGTTGGGCTGGAGTTCGAAGTAGCCGCGTTCGGCCCATTGGCCCCCGCCCCAGCGGGCGGTGATCGAAGCGGACGGGCCGCCGTGGACGGTGACGATGATGGGGTATTTCTGTTTCGGGTCGTAGTTCTTGGGGAAGGTGAGCCAGCCCTGGACGTGGTATGGGCCGTTGGTCCACTCGACGGATTCGGTGCGGGCGGTGGGGGTGAGGCCGTCGTTGAGATGGGTGAGCTGATGGAGGTGGCCGCCGGTTTCGAGCCAGATCTCGGGCGGAGCTTTAAAGCTGTTTTGGACGAAGGCGGTGGTGTCCGTTTTACCGGAGAAGGTTACAGCGTCCTTCATGGGACCGCCGCCGACGGAGACTTCGCCGAGGTCGGTGATGCCGGCGGGCTGCGGGTAGGGTTGTTTTGCGTTGATGTCCCAGGCAACGAAGCGGGTATGGCCGCGGCGGTCTTCGACGAAGCCGATGGAGTGGTTGTCGAACCAGCCCTCCCAGGAGGGGGTGCCGTCAATGCCTGGGGTGACGTCCGCGGGCTGGGCAGGTCCGGTGCCGCTGAACACGTTGCTGACATCAACTATGTAGACGTCGCCGCCGGTAGAACCCTGATCGCTCATCAGGCCGCCGATGAAGGCGATGTGGGTTCCATCAGGGGAAAAGCGTGGGACGGCTATCTGGAGACCGTGGAGAGACCCGGTTGTAGTGGTGGGGTCGACGGCCGTGACGATGGGGCTAGGTGGGCCACCATCTTTGGGGCCGTTGGGGTAATCCTCAATGTTGCGGAGGCTCATTCCCATGGTTTGCATATAGAGCTTGGCGGTCCACCAGTTGTTTTCCCCCGGGGGTGCTGCGGCGATCCAGGCGAGGGCGGGTCGGTTCGTGTCGGGGGACCAGTCGAATTCATAGACGTGCTGTTTGGGAGTGGTCCACGTTTCGCCGTGCCCGCTGGCGGTGCTCACGATGTAGATTCGCTGTATTTCGACGCCGTCTTCGCCGATGACGCCGGAGAAGGGCTTCATGGCGTCGAGGGCGCCGGCGGAGCGGGTGGCGTTTTCTACGAAGAGGAAGGCGATGGCTTTGCCGTCGGGGGACCAGGCGGGTTGCTGGATTTCTCCGGTGAGGTGGGTGAGCTGGCGGGTTTGGGCGGTGGCTTTGGAGTAGAGGAAGATCTGGAGCTGGCCGTGGGCTTGTTTGCCTTCGGGGGTGGCGCAGTCGGAGAGGAAGGCGAGGGTTCCGCCGTCGGGGGACCAGACCGGGGTGGAGTAGGCGCAGTCCGTGGCTCCGGCGGCGGTGATGAGTTTTTCGGTGGCGGGGTCGGGGTGGGTGACGGAGGTGAGGTGGAGGGCGGCGCCTTCGCGGCCGCGGAGAGTCCAGGCGCCGGGGGGGCCGTCGGGGGGGGGGGGGAGGCTGCCGGGGTGGGCGCTGGGGGGGGCGGAGGGGGGTTGTTGGGCGTGGGTTTGGGGGGCGTCGCGGGTGACGGGGTCTTTGGGGCGAGCGGTCGCGGGGGTTTGGGCCGGGGTGGTGAGAAGGCCGACGGCGAGGGCGGCTGCCGTGGCGGCGAGTCGGGGGGTGCGGGCCGCGAGGCGCGGGTGAGGGGTCATGATTCGCAGCGTATCACCGGGAGGGGTAGGTAGTGGGTCGCAGGTGGTGGTTCGTGGTTGGGGAGAGTGACAAGGAGTGAGGTGAAAGACGCTTGGGAGATTGCAGGGGTTAGCTGGCTTCAAGTGCATCCAGCGGTATGGTCCCGCAGATAGCTGGTGTGAAATGAGTTGTAAGCGTTTCGGTCCAGAACGCGGAGGAGTAGCTCGGGATCAGGACGGCGTTCGCAGTCCCTCACCTCGCGTGGGTCAGGCTGGGCATTGTCATTGGTTGATTGCTGCCGGCTGATTGCTGCTGTAGGCCAGGAAGAATCCCGCGGGGACCAGGAAGACAGTTAGAAGGACTGAGACGGTGAGACCACCGATAAGGGCCTGTGCCAGTGGAGCGTAAGCCTCGCTGCCTTCACCAAGCTTGAGGGCCATGGGCAGAAGGCCTATCAGGGTTGCGAGCGAGGTCATGAGGATGGGTCGCAATCGGACACGGCAGGACGTTGTGATCGCCTGCCGTACGTTCATGCCCTGCTTCAGCAGGTGATGCGCGAACTCGACAATCAGGATGCTGTTCGAGAGGGCGATGCCGGCAAGCATGACAACACCCATGAGCGACATGACGTTGAGGGTGGTGCCCCAAAGGAGCAGCGCGACGATTACGCCCGTGATGCCGGGAGGAAGGGCAAGCAGGATGATGAAGGGATCGAGAAAGGAGCGGAACTGAGCGACCAGAATAAGAAAGAGCAGAAGAACGGAGAGGGTAAGCCCGATCGCGAAACTTCGGAAGGAAGCGTTCATTGACGTCACGCTGCCGGTGAGGGAGACATCCATCCCGTGAGGTGCGTTGGTTGAGGCGATGATGCGATTGATCTGCCCCGTGATCCGGTCGAGGCTTTCCTGTTCCGGGCGGACATAGATGTCGACGAAGCGGCGGATTTGAGTGTGGTCGAGTTCGGTAGGCGCTTTGAACTGCTCGATGTTTGCCACCATGTCGAGCCGCGTCGGCTGGGTGATGTTGGTTCCATGGAGCGGGATGGCCTTGAGATCTTCAATGGACTTGATCTGTCCTTCTTTGTACATGACCGTCAGGAAGTAGTTGTTGCCGCTCTTGGGATCGATCCAGATGCTTGGAGCGATCATCTGGTTGGAGGTTAATGCGGTGATGATGTTGGAGACGACCTCCTTCTCGCTCAGGCCCAGTTCGTCTGCGCGTGTGCGGTCGACGGAGATGCGCAGGGAGGGGTAGTCGATGTCCTGGGGGATGTAGACGTCGGCCACGCCGCGCACCCCGCGTACATGGGCCGCGATGCTCTGGGCGATATCGTAATCCGCTGTCATGTCGTTGCCGGCAACGCGAATGTCGATGGGCGCGGGGGCGCCCATGTTCAGCACGCCATCGACGAGGCTGCCGCTGGAGAAGAAGGTCTGCAGCTCCGGCATCTGCGTGGCAAGTGCCTGTTTGACCTCATCGATGTAGGTGTAGCTGCTGGTCTTGTGATCCTCCGCGAGCGCTACCTGGGTGAAGCCGGTGTGCATGGCGGCGTTGGGTGTGAAGAGGGCCGAGAAGCCAGGGTCGACGCCGATGTTTGTGACGGTGAGACCCATATCGTGCCTGGAGACGATGCCGCGGATGATGCTTTCGATCTTTGCGGCTTCGGCTTCGGTGTCGTTCAGTTTGGTGCCCGAAGGAGCTTTGAAGGTGACGACGAACTGACCGGCATCCGTGCGGGGGAAGAAGGACAGGCCGAGCAGCGGGAAGAGCAGGAGACTGAGGAGGAAGACGACGCCGAAGCTCAGGAGCACGGTCCGGGGCGCATCGAGGACCTTGCCGACGAGCCGGTCATAGCGATGGAGCATGCTGTCGAAGGCAGATGTGAAGCGTTGATTGAAGCGTGCGCCGAAGCCTGGGGTCTTTGCGGGATGGGCCGGGGCGATGGCGCGCTCCTCTTCGGCGGACTCGTGGACGACGTCCCCATGGGGGCTCTTGATGAAACGTGCGCAGAAGAGGGGGACGACCGTGAGTGCGACGAAGTAGGACGCAAAGAGGGAGATGACGACCGCAAGGGCGAGAGCGGAGAAGAGGAAGCGGCTTACACCGTAGAGCATGGTTACGGGGAAGAAGACGACAACGGTGGTCAGGGTTCCTGCGAGAACGGGGAGTGCGACTTCCTGGCCGCCTCGTTCTGCGGCGACGACGGGCGGTTCGCCTTCCTCGAGGTGGCGAAAGATGTTCTCGAGCACAACGACGGAGTTGTCGATGAGGCGTGAAAGCGCGAGCGCGAGTCCGCCCAGGACCATGCTGTTGATGGAACTGCCCGTGAGTTTCAGAACGAAGAAGGTAGTCAAAAGCGAGAGCGGGATGGAGAAAAAAACGGCTAACGTGGCGCGCATGCTGCCCAGGAAGATAAGGATCATCACGCAGGTTAGAAAGAGGCCGACACCGCCCTCGTGCAGCAACGTCTCGATGGCTGTCTTGACGAAGCGGGACTGGTCGAAGACGACGTCGGTTTTGAGCGAAGCGGGCACGTCGTAGAGTTTCTTCAGCGTGGTACGGACGCCGTTGACGATGGCGATGGTGTTCGAGTCCGAGCCGGCCTTGAAGATGGGCAGGTAGACCGCACGTTGACCGTTGACGCGAACGATGTTGAATTGACGGCTGAAGGAGTCCTCCGGGACGGCAACATCGCCGACGCGCACCGGCGACTGCCCGACCATTTTGAGCGGAACCTGGGCGATATCGGCGGCCCCACCCAGCATGGAGTTGGTGTAGAGGTCGTAATCGTTGCGGCCTATTTCTACGTCACCTGCCGGGAGGATGACGTTGGCCTCGTTGACGGCGCGCACGACATCCATGGGACTGAGTTGGTTAGCTTCCAGCTTGTAGGGGTCGGCGTAGAGCATGATCTGCCGCCAGCGCCCGCCGAAGGGCTGTGGCACGGAGGCGCCTTCCACACTCGCCAACTGATTGCGGACGAAGTTCTGCCCGAGGTCTTTGAGTTTGCTTTCGTCGAGCCCTGAACCGGCCAGGGTGACCAGCGAGACCGGGACGCTGGCGGCGTCCTGCTTCAGGATGATGGGCGGATAGGTGCCCGGCGGCATATCGCGGAGATCGCTCATGGCGAGTGACGAGATGGAGGCCGCGGCGGCGTCCGGGTCGATGCCGGAGCGAAAATACACCCGGATGAGACTAACGCCGGGCAGAGAGCGAGACTCCATGTGATCGATGCCGCTGGCCAGCGTGAACTGCCGTTCGAGGTGGTAGGTGATATTGGTTTCGATTTGCGCCGGCGGCATGCCCGCGTAGAAAGTGGCGACCGCGACAACGGGCAAGTTGACGGCAGGGAACATGTCGACGGGCATGTCCGACGCGCTGACGGTGCCAAGGATCATCATGACAAGGCAGAGCACCACAATCAGGTAGGGGTTCCTGATGGAAAATCCGGACATCGTTCCTCGCTATCTTCTGGGTACGGGCAGGCTGGCTTACTCGTAGCTCGCTGCGCGTGCCTGCACACGTTCGCCTTCCGAGAGGCCGCTGTGCCTGCCGACGACGACCTGATCTCCGGGTTGGAGACCGGAAAGGATTTCCAGGCGTGTTGCGGTCTGGAGACCCGTCTTGACCTGAACGACATGGACCGTTCCCGCACGCACGACATAGGCCTGCTCCACCGCCGTTCCGAGGCCGTCGGCTGCGTCGACGGGGACGCTGAGGACGTTCGGGCGATCGGCGAGATGCAGGTGAACTTCGGCGTACATGCCCGGAACGAGGGTTCCATCGGCGTTCGGTACATCCACCTGGGTGTCCATGGTGCGCGTAGCCATTTGCACGGTGTCGGCGTAACGGCTCACCTTGCCCCGCAGGGTGCGTGGAGGATTGGCGACGTTCACCTCTACGGTTTCGCCGTCTTTTACCTCGGCGACATCGGTTACAGGTACTGGCAGCGTGAGGCGGAGCACGTTGTCCTGCGCGAGGCGTACGAGCGGCATTGCCTGCGTCTGGGAAGCGGTGCCTGCCTGGATCATGGAGCCTGTGTTCGCGTAACGCTTGGTGACAACCCCCGTGAAGGGCGCACGGATGGTGGCGTATTGCAGCATAGCGCCGGCGCGGTCGTACTCGGAGTCTGCGGCAGCTTTGGAGTCCTGGGCTGCTTGTAACGAAGAGCGGGTGCTGGCAAGCTGAGCGACGGCCTCCGCGTCACGGGATTGCGCCACGTCGACGTCTTGCCGGGGAACGAGGCCCTTGTTCTTGGTAGCGACGTCGCTGATGCGCTGAAACGACAGATGGGCGATGCCTGCGGCCGCCTGAGCCCGTTGTATGCCGGCCTGCGCGGTGACAACATTGGCCTGGGCCGCGGCTACGCCTGCTTTTGCCTTTTCGAGGTCGTCCTGGATTTCAGGAACCTCGAGCACCGCGAGAACGTCGCCTTGCCTTACATGCGTGCCGATGTCTACGCGGATGTTCTTGACATAGCCCGCGACCTTGGCCATCACGTCCACATCCTGGAAGGGCTCGAACTCAGCCGAGAGCACGACATTGTTTTCCAGGGTTGCGGGGCCGGCGATGGCTACCGGGACGACGGGAACCGGGGCTTCGGGCGGAGCAGCCGAACGGCATGCGACCAGCAGACTGCTGGTGGACGCGGTCAGCAGCCCAAGTGCCCAGGTTCGAAGTGAGCTTGCCATAAGGGACGTCCTTTCAGGTTGTCAGTTGAGGAGGCCAGCGGCGAAATCGAGCTCCGCGCGGCGGCTCAGGTAGGTGAAGTTGGCGTTGGCGGCGCTGATCTCGGCGGAGGTCTCATTCAGCTGGGCCTCGTTGAGCTCCACGATGCTGCCGAGCCCGGCGTCGTAACGTGCCTGCGCGAGCCGCAGGGCTTCCTTGCTTTGGGCCACGAGGCGGGTTGTTACATCGAGGCTCTGAAGGGCTTCCTGCGCTCCTTGCCAGCTATTGCGAACCTGCTCGCTCACTTCGAGGTGAAGTTCCTGCACATCCCTTGCCCGCGCGCCGGCTTCCAGTTCAGCTTGTGTTCTGCGGGCTGTGAAGAGGCCACCGTTGAAGACCGGGATATTGAGGTTGAAGCCGGCGGCGGCATAGTTTCCCTGGAGAGTGTGGTCGTGAAAGGGGATCTGCCCGGCAGAGCCCAGTACGCCGAGCGTCGGGTCTCTCAGCTTCTTTTCGGCAGAGGCAAATTCCTGCGCGGACTTCTGCTCGGATTCCGCTGCGTTGAGGTCTGCGCGTTGCGTCTGGGCTTGCGGCAAAAGGTCATCGGGATCGGCAGGCAAGGGGGACGGTACCGCCGGCGCTATCAGGCTTGAGGTGACGGAATGTGTTGCGCCTATGGCCGTGGCGAGACGATTGCGTGCCTGCGCCACTACGCTATCTGCCTGAACCACGGCGAGGTCCGCCTCACTGGCGAGCACGCCGGCGAAGTTGACATCGAGCGTGGAGCGCAACTCGCTTTGGGCCAGCGCGGTGAGTTGCCGGGTGATGAGGTGCCGGTTGGCCTGCGCGGCCTGGGCCGATCGCAAGACCGCTTCTGCTCCGAGCACCTGGTAAAAGGCTTGGCGAACGTTGAGGCGAACCTGCGCCCTGGTGAGTGTTGCCTGTTCGGCTTGCGCCTGCGCGTCCGAGCGCGCACTGGCGACCAGAGCGCTGGTCCTGCCGAAGTCGGTCACGAGTTGCGAGAGGCTGCCTCCATAAGCGAAGCGGTCCGAGATGGCAGAGGTGGTGAGATAGCCCGCGGCACGCGAAGTGCCCGTGTCGGCTACACGAACGCCGGTTGCGTCGAAGGCTACTGTTGGAAGGTAAGCCGAGCGCGCCTCCCTTACTTGCTGCGAGGCGGCCCGAGCCCGGAGCTGGGAAGCGAGCAGACGGGGTTGGTTTTGGAGCGCGGCAGCTTCCGCATCCAGTAAGGAGAGAGTCGTCAGCGTTACGCCTGCCTGAGAATGCTGTGCATTGAGAGAAGGCAGACAGAGATTCGTGGCGAGGAACGTGGCGAGTGCTAGAGCGAGCCGAGGTGCCTGCAATGCTTGGAACTCCTTGAACTCGAATAACGGAAGCTGCAACAGGATTGGCTCTGCGGGCACCGGGGGAGGGCGAAGGCTGCCGTGCCTAGTGCGCGGCGGAGGCCACGTTTCCCTCCGGAGTCACCTCAAGCAACGCATAGCTGTGGCTTGGGATTTCGGGGGTACGACGGCTGGAGGTGATGGACAAGTTTGAATCCGCCAGGGTGAGTGCCATCCCTGTAAAGCCGTAAGCACCGCAAGCTGATGCGGAGAAGATGGATACGGGCTGCTCGGTGTTGCTGCCGTCGCAGCGGCCGTTGGCAATCAAATGCGCGAAGTTGCCATCGCGCTTGTTGTAGCCCACCGTGTCGCCCTCCGGGGAAACAATGGCGTTCTGATAGCGAGACACAAGATCGCCGCCGACCTGCGTTGTGGTGTAGTCGGGATCCAGGTCGCTTGGACCGGGGGTCATGGCTGCCATCGAAGCGAAACTGTCCGCGATGGCGCGAACGGAGACGTGCAGGGGAATGTTGCCCTGCCGGGTGACCAGCGTATCGAACTGAAGGGAGAGGATGGCCTGTCTCTGGCTGGCGTAGGGCGTCTTATCGAAGACGAAGGGCTGAGCCGCGACCATGTGCCCGAGCACCTGAGCTCCCTGCGCGACGATCTGGCCATTGGCGAGGCGAACCTGCTGGGCGGTCCTGGCCTGGATGGCGTCGCCCGCCTTCACATCCTTGGCGCTCAGGGCTTTGGTGAAGGTAATCGGGAGCGTTGTTTGGGGAGCGAGCGTCGCGGTTGGGGGCGAGGCTGCGGATGTTTGGGCAGAGGCCAGACCGCCGCAGAGCAGGGCAAGACAGCTGAGCGTTCGCAGGCTGGAAAGTGACATGAACAACCCCTTTGCTTCGATCCGGTACCCCCAAAGTGGACCACCTGGCCGCCTTACAGAACTCTTACATTTCCTTACATTTTTCTGACATTCGCGGGGGAACGCTTGCCGGGGTTCTCCGCGTTGGCGGATGCTGAGAGAGGAGAAGAATGTGCTGACTGCTGAAGCCACCGCACGGGTTCTTGTGGTCGAGGACGACAAGAAGCTTGCTGCAGCCTTGAACGCGGGCATCTCGGCCGAGGGCTATGAGGTTTCTGTGGCTTCAAGCGCCGAGGAAGGCTTCTTTTTGCTGCATCGTCACGCGCCCGACCTCTTGCTGCTCGATGTCACGCTTCCCAGCAGAAACGGCCTCGACCTGCTGAAACAGATTCGCCAGGAGCGTATTGATGTTCGCGTCATGCTGCTTACCTCGCATAACTCAGTGGACGACAGGGTATTTGGTCTTCGGAGCGGCGCGGACGATTACCTGGGCAAGCCGTTCTCGTTTCCGGAGCTTTTGGCCCGGATCGAGGCTCTTCTTCGTCGCATCCAGCCGGCGGCTTTGCCGGGGCCGCTTACAGTCGGTGATCTTTCGCTGGATACGCGGGAGCGGACTGCTCATCGTCAGCATGCGAAGCTGGAGCTCACCAACCGTGAGTTCGATGTTCTGCTCTATCTTGCGGAAAATCAGGGACGCATCGTTTCACGCGAGATGCTTGCCAAAGACGTGTGGAAGGAAGCCTCTCGCTACACTCCGCTCGACAATGTGATCGATGTCCAGATTGCCCGGTTGCGCAAGAAGGTGGACGATCCCTACCCATTGAAACTGCTCCAAACCGTGAGGGGATTGGGCTTCAGCCTGAGAGTGCCAAGGGAGTGAGGCCTCCGCTTCGGCAACAGCTTCGGATGCGGCTGACCCTGTGGTATGTGTGCATCTTTGGGCTTGTTCTGATGCTGTATCTTGTGCTCGTCTTCGCGTTTCAATACGCGTTCATCAAACGTCAGATCTTTCACGACGAGCTGCAGGATGTAGAGACCGTGGAAGGTCTTCTTGCCTTTGACGCGGTGGGCACTCTGAAGCTGCAGCAGGATTACTTTTCGCATCCTCGTTCGCATCTCCTGATAGACCGGTTGATGGAGGTGCGCAGTGCTTCCGGTGCCGTGCTGTATCGGAGCGATTCTCTGAATGGCCAGAGTCTGGGAGGGTCCGCGCTTCCGAAGGAGGGCGAGGATACCTTCAATGAGCGGGAGGCTAATCTGGCGGATGGCACACGTATTCTGCTGATCAGCCATACGCATCCGGTGCAGGGCAGGATGCTCTTGATCAGGGTCGGTTATAGCCTTGCGCCGTTCCGTGAGAGGATGCGTCAATTTCTCGGCATTCTGCTCATCGCTTTGCCCGGCAGCCTTGTGCTGATCGGTTTTGCCGGGTACCTGACGACCAAGCGCAACTTGCGACCGTTGGAACAGATGGCGGCACGGGCGGAAACGATCAGCTCGAAGAATCTAAGCGATCGCATAGAGATTGATAATCCCGACGACGAACTCGGTCATATGGGACGCGTGCTGAACCTTCTTCTGGAGCGCCTGGATCAGGCGTTTGCCCAGTTACAGCGATTCACGGGAGATGCTGCCCATGAGCTTCGCGCACCTCTGGCCTGTATTCGGAGCGTGGGAGAGCTTGCACTCAAGGAAGAGAGCACGCAGGCCGAACCGTATCGAGAGGCCCTCAGCAGCATTCTTGAGGAAACGGCTGTACTGAACCAGACCGTCGAGGATCTTCTTCTTCTCGCAAAAGCCGAAGCCGCGCAGCCCGGCGTCGGCAGAAGCACTTTCTCTCTGCTTGAGGTCATGACTGAAGTGCTGACCGTGTTGGATGTCCTCATCGAAGAGCTTGACTTGACGGTAGAGCAAGAGGGAACCGGGAACAACGCAACTGTTCTCGCCGATCGGGGACTTGTGCGGGCGGCCTTCATGAACGTCCTGCATAACGCTGTAAAGTTCTCTCCCCCTCGTTCCAGGATCGCTGTGGCATATCGGCGACCGAGAGCAGGCGAGGTTGAGGTCTCCGTTCAGGACGGAGGGCCCGGGGTACGCGCGGACGAAGGTAGTGCCGTCTTCGAGCGATTCTTTACAAGCACCGCCAAAGAGACATCACCGAAGTCTGGCTCCGGAATCGGCCTCTCTATCGCGAGACTGGCAATCCAGCGCAGTGGGGGCGAGATTTACTTTGACACCAGCGCTGCTCATGGGGCGCGGTGCATCATTACCCTGCCGGTTGACGCCACATCTCCCCGACCCAAAGAACCGTAGGCAAACGGCAGTTTCAGAGACAACGAACTGATTTGTTCAGCCTGCACACGCCTTCAAAACCGTCTGAACCGGCACTGGAGGTGCGATTTCCGGGGCGCTTTCCCCGGCGGGTTCCCCGGGAAGTTCGCGCGACACCGGGCGCTCACCCTCACTCACGGGAGTAAACGTGAAGCGTTCCGGCTGACGCCACCAGCCCTTGCCTTCTGTGCGCAGAGGCTGCCCATGGGCAAGCTGGCGGACCGCTTCGGCGAGGCATGTGGGCATGGGATGGCCGGTGCGAATGTCGAAGACGCCGGGTTCGTAGTCGCCATTCGGGCAGGTCACCAGCGAACTCCAGTCCCAGGAACCGAGCATCGACCACACCGTAACGGCCTTCACATCCGCCCCGTGCCTGCGAGCCTGCCGGGCCTGCGTCCAGATTTCGTTGAGCCAGCGGACGGGATCCCCATCAAAGCCGCCGCCCAGGTGACATTCGGTGATGGCGACCGGGATGCGGTAACGATTCCAGGCCTCCGTCAAGATGTGACCGACGCCAGCAATGCCGTCCTTACGGACGCGGACAGCCTCGATATCGACCAGTGGCTCATTCCCGGTGTCGCCGCCTGCCAGCCAGTCCGGGTAGTTCCATGTCTGGTGATCAAGGAAACGATCGCTGGTCAGGTAGTAATTCAGACCGATCACGTCGGGCGGGCAAGGATTGTCGGCAAACCAGAGGATCTCACGCTCGGAGATCCCATGGGCGAGGAGAAACGCAAACATGGGGTGAGTGCGGTCGACACGGCCGCAGAGGAGGTCAAGCCCGATCCAGCGACGCTGTTCCCGCTCCTGGCAAAGCGCACGGAGGGCAGGCGTGGACCAGGTTTTTCCACCGTCCTCCGTCGTCACAAGCTCCGCATCCGGCCGGACGGAGCGGATGGCGCGCATGCTCAGGACCGTTGCCTTGATCTGGTTGACCAGCGCGCGGGCATAGCCGCCGAAGCTGCGGTGGTGCGGGTACCAATGGCCATACAGGGCGCTGAAGCGGGCGGTGGTCTGGGGCTCGTTTACCGGCGTGTAGCGGCGGAGGTGCGGGAAGCGTTCCGCCACGCGGCGCGCGTAGCCGGCCAGTTTTTCGGGAAAGTGAACGTCGAGAAGGTCGGTGCCGGCGGGACCGCTGCCATGATGGATCAGGCCGGCAATCGGCTCAAGGCCGAGCCGCTGCATCGCGGCCACGGGCTCGGCGAAGATCTCCAGCGTGCCATGACGGCAGTACCGCTCCCAGTGCAGGCCGTAGCGCAATGTCTTGAAGCCAAGTTCCGCGATGGCCCCAAAGTCAGCGGAACGGCCGTAGTGGCCGCAGCGCTCCATCTGGTCCATCCACGCATCGCCAACGCGATTTACGGTGCACTCCAGGCCGCCCCAGAGTTGGGGATCGCTTGCTTGAGACACGGGTCTAGTTCCCCACGAGATAAGGTCTTCCAGGCCTGATCTTGCGCATGGAGTGTGCCAGCCTGTGAAAGGCTGGGCTGACCTCTCGTCCGATGGCCGGAGCGTGGCTAGCGGCTGCCTGTTTTAGCTCAGACTTCCTGAAGTATTTGCGAAAGCGAGCAGAAATATCAGCGGAGCGTTCCAGTTGATAGCGATTTCGTTCATCGAGTAGGCGCCGGTATCGTCCACCCACATGCGCATGGGCGGGCCGGCTGGGACCTTTCTTGCGGCAGGGTCGCCGGGACGGCGGTTGGGGCCGCCGGAGAGCAGGCCGGGCCATGGCGCGGCAATGGTGTCGGCGGCACTCGGCCGGTGATGGGGGTGCATAAAGGGCCGCTGCCCCACACCGGTCACCCAGGAGGTGCCCCAGCAATTGCGCCCCAGCAGGTAGTGGAGATTGGCCAAAGCCGTGCTAGCGGATGCAGAGCTGGGCTGAAAATGGTGATCCATCGCGAGCAGCAGCGACTGATTCCCGGCCACGCCGTTCGATCCCCAGATGTAATCGTTAGGGGCGAGAGTATTGGCGTAGCCGTTGCCCTGGCTGCGCTGGATAAGATTTTGGGCCGTTTCGTGGGTTTTCTGGCGGATGAGAGCCTTGATTTGAGGATTGCCGGGACGGTCGGCAAGAACGTAGGTCCAGTAGGCCAGCGAACCGACCGTGGCCCAGGAGGGGGCGTCGACCTTGGGCGCGTCGCCCTGGGGAAGCCCGTGGAGAAACGCCTGTTCGTATTGCGGTTCGCCGGTTGTGCGCCAGAGTTCAGCGGAGGCCCACAGCAGTTCGTCCCCTACATGCTGATCGCCGTAGTCGCCTGTAGTCACGCCATCCGGATTCTTGTAGGGCACGTCAGGGTTCGCTGAGGCCCACGCCCACGCGCTGCGTGCGGCGGCCAGGAATTGCCCGGCGAGCTTTTTGTCGTAGGGGCCGTAGCAGCGGGCGGCAGTGGCCATCACCGCCGCAAGGTCGGCCGTTGCGGCTGTGCTTTTCCACGGCGCGGCGCCGATTCCGATGACATTGCTGGCGAGGTGGTCATCCTGCGGCAGGATGAACGCGCAGAAATGATCGCTGGTTTGTTTGTGGAAGACACCGCCATCGGGTTCCTGCAACTGCAGCATCCAGTTCAGGTTCCAGAGGATTTCCTCCAGATAATCAGGCAGATTTCCATGTTGTTTCGGTATGCCCAGGCGAAGCTCACGGAGAGCCTGCGGGTAGAGCTCCCAGGCCCACAGCAGCGTCCCGCAGGTTATGCCGGAGTTGACGACGTACCTTCCATAGTCGCCGGCATCATGCCAGCCGCCATGGTTAGGCAGGCTGCCTGATTTCCCGGAACTTGCCCCATACGCGCCGTCCAGGTGGCAGGGAGGATGCTGATAGCCGTTGCCAAGGTCGACCGCGCAGCCGCAGCGCTGGCCGGTGTAGCCGCGCATCGTCGTACGGAGGGTGTCCGCGTAGACGTGCTCGGCGATGGTGAGCGGAAACGTGCCTTGCCCGCCAAACTCGATGCGGTAACTGCCCGGCTGCCGGAAGCCGGTAAAGATGGCCTGTTGGATCAGGTCGCCGGAGGCGGCGTCGGTCTGCGGAGGGGGCAGCGGGCCCTCAAAGACGACTTTGCTGTCGGCGGCCTGGCGGAGGCGGAAGGTGGTCTGGCCGGGGGCAGCCCCGCGGACTGTCGCAACCTTTGCGTCCCCGGGCCGGTACCCCACCTGGTCGAAAAGGGCATCGACGGTATGGTAACCGGCGGAGGTGGGATCCTGCCCCAGCAGATGGTTGGGAGTAAGGTGGGCGGCTGTTGCGAGGCCTAGAGTTTTGAGGACGCTCCGTCGTTGCATGGGGTGATTGTAAAGAGGCCGCCCGGAGGCATTCCCACGCCATGCATGGCCGGGTCTAAACCCGCGATATCCTTAACCCCAGCAACTCAGGAGAGCTCAAACCGTATGCCCGCACCCGAAATCGGCGACCTTGTCGAAGACTTCACCCTCCCCGACCAGGACAATCTCCCCGTTACCCTCTCCAACTTTCTCGGCAAGCCCGTCATCCTCTTCTTCTATCCCAAGGCCGACACCCCCGGCTGCACGGTCGAGGCCTGCGGCTTCCGCGACCAATTCGCTCAGCTCGAAGCCGCAGGCGCTACCGTTCTCGGCATCTCCCGCGACACGCCCAAAGCCTTGGCGAAGTTCAAAAGTAAATACGAACTCCCCTACACCCTCCTCGCCGACGCAGACCAGGACATCATCAAGCGCTTCGACCTCCTCAAGCAGAAGACCATGTACGGCAAGCCGGTCACCGGCGTTGAGCGCACCACCTACCTTCTCGGCTCCGACGGCCGTCTTCTACACACCTTCGCGAACGTCAAACCGCAGGGCCACGCCGAAGAAGTTCTCGCCCTCCTCCAGTCCCGGAAAGCCGGCTAGCCGCACCCCATGAGCACGATCTTTCGCCGCCTCGCCCTCTCCGGCATTGCGACCTTCGCCGCCGGTGCCGCCGCCTACAAAGTCATCACCTCCGGCCTCCAACCGGAGTCCCAACTCTTCGGCCCCACCCTCGTCAGCGGCCCCGACCCCAACCAGTGGGCCCTCACCTACGACGACGGGCCCAACCCGCACTCCACGCCCGAGCTCCTCGACGTCCTGGCCCGCCATAACGCCCGTGCCACCTTCTTTATGGTCGGAAAATTCATTCGCACCCAGGCTGACCTAGTCCGCCGCGTTCATGCCGCCGGTCATCTCATCGGCAATCACACGATGTCGCATTCCTTTCTCGCCACAAAGCCCATCAGCTTCGTCGCCCGCGAGATCACCGGCTGCACCCGCCTTCTCGAAGACACCCTCGGCTCCCCGGTCCGCTACTTCCGCGCCCCTTACGGCGCCCGCCGCCCCGGGATCCTCCGCTTCCTCCGCGCGCAGAACCTCACCCCCGTCCAATGGAATACACAGGGCAATGACTGGGAACCCATCGGCGTATCCGGCATCCTCGCCCACATCGAGCCAGGCCTGACCCGCGCCCGTCGACGCCATCGCGGCGCCAACATCCTCCTCCACGACGGCTTCGACGAACAGCAAGGCTACGACCGCACCGACACCGTCCATGCCACAGAAGCCTTACTCCACCGCGCGCAGGCGCAAAACGTCCGCATCGTCACGGTGGATGCCTGGGGCTGAGAGCTGCTGCGCTACGATGGTTCCGTCCAGTAGCCCTTCGACGACCGGGAGTTCCTCGCATGAACGCAAAGCACGTCGCAAAGCAACGCACCCCAGCGCAGCGCCCGGTTCACTTCGCCGCGTGCGCACTGCTTCTGCTGGCAAGCTGTTCCTTGGTGCAGGCACCGGCACAGGACACACAGAATGCGGGTTCCAACCCTCAAATCACCGTCTCCGGACTGCAAGGCATCGGCGGCGCAGAGATCCTCTCCGATACCCAGGGTGTGAATTTCGCTCCATATCTCAAAGGCATCCTGAACGAGATCTACGTTCACTGGTTGCCGCTGCTCCCTGAAGAAGCCCATCCCCCACAAAGACTGGCCGGCGAGAGTCAGATCCGCTTCACAATCAATCCCACCGGCCAGGTCGCAGCGATGCACCTCGATGCCAGTACCCACAGCGACTCCCTCAACAAGGCGGCTTGGGGAGCCATCACCGCGGTTGGCGCCTTCCCCCAACTTCCCGATGCCTTTCACGGCCCGAATCTGGAGCTGCGGATCCGCTTCAAAGTCAATGAAGACTCATCAAAAAAGATCGGCTTCTAAAGCGTAAGGAGAGGATGGTCTGGCCGGGACGATCCAACATCAGAGCTGAAGCTCATCCCAAACCTCCTCTTCCACCTCCGTCCATCACCGTAAGGACCTCCTCTGAAGCGCGTCGCCGCCATTGCTCTGTCTCTTCTTCTGCTCCTTTGCCTGGTTCCGCGCCTGCGCCATCCCGTCCCGTACATCAACACCATGGACTTCAACGTCTATTACTGCGCCGGTGACCTCGTCCGCTCGGATCGCGCCGCGCAAATTTACACCGGGGCCGACACCGGCGTAAATCCCCAGGAGGTCTGGGCCACCACCAACCTCCCCATCGGCCGTGCCGCCCTGGCCAATGGTCTTCCCGGGGTCGGTCTTTACGTTTACCCGCCGCTGCTCGCCGACCTCGCCGCCCCTTTCACCGCCACGCCGCTGCCCCGTGCGGCCCATCTCTGGCTCGCCCTCAATTTCGCCTTTCTTCTCCTCACCGCCATTCTCCTCGCCCGTCTCTTCGGCCTTCCGCTGCTCAGCCCGTACGCGGCTCTGCTGATCGTTGCCGTTTTCGCCTTCACCCCCGCGCTCCAGGCCTTCACCCTCGGCCAGATCACCATCACCCTGCTCCTGCTCTGGGTCGCGGGTCTCCTTCTATATCGATCCGGCTATCCCATCGCTGCGGGTGCGATCTTCGCCCTCGCCGCCGCCCTCAAACTCACACCCGTTCTTGTGCTTTTGCCCTTCATTTTCTGGCGCGCCTGGCGCGTGGTTGGCGGCTTTGTCTTCGCCGGCCTTCTTATGGTCGCGTTCTGCCTGACAGTCAACTCTCCGCACGTCGTGCTCACCTATTTCACCCGCGTCCTGCCCGCCATGGCCGGTCCCACGCCGGACTTCAGCAATTACTCGCTCAGCATCGCCGTCGCCCGCCTCTGGACCGCGGTAAGCACCGGCACTGTCGCTCCGCGATCCGTCCAGTTCACGCCCGATGCCATCCGGGCAGGCAAGTTCCTTGTTTTCATCGTTATCGGCACCCTGCTCCTGTTGCTCGCCCGCCTGGGTCCGCGTCTCCGTTACCGGGACCGCCTCGTCGTCCTGGCTCTCTTCGGCCTGCTCGCCCCCATCCTGTCCCCGGTCTCCTGGTTCCACGCCTATGCGACCGCCTTTGTCGCCTTCGCTGTCCTCTGGCATGAAGCCCTCACCGCTCGTCTGCAACCTGTTCTCTTCGCTCTGCTCCTCCTGGTGAGCCTTTGCCTTGCCAGCCCCGTCTTCGAAAACATCCTCCCCAGCCTTGCCCTCTCGAGCCAAGGTACGGTCGCCGCTGCCGTGCTCCAGTGCACGCAGTTGCTTGCAGCGGTCGCGCTCGTGCTTGGCCGCCTCTGGGTCATGCCGCTGGACGACGCACCAACGCATCCATGATCAGGCGTGAATCAGGCAAGAATTTTTGGAAAGGGATTGTCGGGGAGAATGGTGCGCCCGAGACGATTCGAACGTCTGACCTACAGCTTCGGAGGCTGTTGCTCTATCCAGCTGAGCTACGGGCGCCCTTTGAGGGAAGGGAACTCCTTTAGGCTACCATGGTGCAGTCATGCCAAGCACCCCTGCACGCTTCCAAAGACTCGCCGCCGCCCTCGCTTTCACCCTCATCAGTCTTCCCGCCGCCTATGCCCAAAATGCGTCAGGCTCATGCCCCACGGCCCCGGTCAAAGACCACGGCCAGCCCGCTAACGGCCAGCCTCTGGCCTCACCCCCAGCCCAGGCTGAAACCCAACTCGGCGGCAAGACCCTCACCATCCACTACAACGCCCCCTCAGTCCGCTGCCGCACGATCATGGGCAACGTCGTTCCCTACGGCCAACCCTGGCGTACCGGCGCCAACCCCGCCACCAGCTTCACCACCGCCACAGACCTCACAATCGGCACCGTCCACGTTCCCGCAGGCAGCTACACCCTCTACACCCTGCCCGCGGCCCCCGGTACCCCCTGGCAACTCATCGTCAACAAGGAGACCGGCCAGTGGGGCACCGTCTACCACGAAGCCCAGGACCTCGGCCGCACCCCGATGCACGCCATCCCCCTGTCCACCCCGCAGGAAGTCATGAGCATCACCTTCGAAAAGTCCACCCCCACCTCCACCCAGCTCCACGTCCGCTGGGAGAAGGCCGACGAAGGGGTCGAGATCAAATCATCCCGCTAGACTAAATCCGCCTCATTCACCTGCCCCTACCACTCCTTCGCTGCCGTCCCGACCTCCACCTCTTCCTTCGCCACCGGCGCCTTCCACCGCAGCACCGGCTTCCTCGCCGCCGTTACCTCATCCATGCGCTGCACCCGTGTCGTATGCGGCGCCGTCGCCACCAGCTCCGGATTCTCCTCCGCCTCGCGCGCAATCTGCTGCAACGCATCCACCAGCAGATCGAGCTCTTCCTTCGACTCGCTCTCCGTAGGCTCGATCATCATCGCCCCCTGCACCACCAGCGGAAAGCTCGTCGTGTACGCATGGAACCCATAATCAATCAGCCGCTTGCCCATGTCCCCCGTCTTCACGCCGTTCTTCGCCTGCAAGCGGTCGGAAAATACCACCTCATGCATCGACTGCGTCTTAAAGGGCCGCTCGAAGGTGCCATCCAGCTTCGCCCGCAGATAATTCGCATTCAATACAGCGTCTTCCGTCGTCTGCCGCAGCCCATCCGGCCCATTCGCCAGGATGTAGGCCAACGCCCGGATGAACATCCCATAATTTCCATACCAGGCCTTCACCCGCCCCACCGTCTGCGGCCGGTCGAAGTTGAAACCCAAAGAACCATCCCCCCGCGTCACCAATACCGGCGTCGGCAAGAACGGTTCCAGGATCTTCTTGCAAGCCACCGGCCCTGACCCCGGACCGCCACCCCCGTGCGGCGTAGAAAACGTCTTGTGCAGATTCAGGTGCATCACGTCCACACCGAAATCCCCCGGCCGCGTCTTGCCTACCAGCGCATTCATATTCGCGCCATCCATGTAGAGCAGCGCGCCCTTGGCATGCAAAATGTCGGCAATTTTATGGATGTCCGACTCAAATACCCCAATCGTCGAAGGATTCGTCAGCATCAGCGCCGCCGTATCCTCATCGACCAGCTTCTCCAGCGCCGCCAGGTCCACCATCCCCAGCTCATTCGACTTCAGGTTGCTTACCTGGTATCCGCAGATCGCCGCCGTCGCCGGGTTTGTCCCATGCGCCGAGTCCGGCACAATGACCTTCTTGCGCGGATCTCCCTGCGCCTGGTGATATGCCCGCGTCAACAGGATCCCCGTAAACTCCCCATGCGCCCCCGCCGCCGGCTGCAGCGTAATCGCATCCATGCCCGTAATCTCGATCAGGCACTCGCTCAGCAGCTTCATTAACCCCAGCGCGCCCTGGCTCAGCCGCTCCGGCTGATACGGATGCGCCTCCGCCAATCCCTCCAGCCGCGCCACTGCCTCGTTGATCCGCGGGTTGTACTTCATCGTGCACGACCCCAACGGGTACATTCCCAGATCAATCGCGTAATTCCACGTCGAAAGCCTTGTGAAGTGCCGAATGATCTCAATCTCACTCAACTCCGGCATCACGCCCAGGCCGTCCGTGCGCACGGCTTCACCCAGCAGGGAAGCCGCATCCACCGCCGGCACATCCAGCTCCGCCAGCCGATACGCCTTCTTGCCCGGCGAACTCTTCTCAAAAATCAACGCCTCATTCTGATTTACATGCGTCGTCGCCTTCTTCGGCGACCCAACAAACTTCTCGTCAGCCAAGCTCATGTCTCAAGGTTCTCATACCCAACCCGCCCCTTTACCACCCCACAAAAGCGCCTTTCGTTCGTCAGCCCCGGTATCTCCCCAGATTCCCCCACCCCAGTTTTCCACCCCTCCCCAACCATCCCGCATCATCGGCCCCGGCTTCGTTCACAATAGAGACAGGCGAACCTGCCATCGCCAGGGAGGAACTCCCTCCAGGCCCTCCGTGTCCACGCGCCGGAAGCGCCTGCCGCCTCCCTGGACCTCCAAACCTGAAAGAAACGGAGCACACCCATGCATCTCTGGACCGAATACGAAGGCCGCACCATCGCGGAGCACTACACCCTCGGCAAACTCCTACGCTCCGAAGGCCGTAACGGCTTCTTTGCCACCGCCGACAAAGACGGCCACCCCGCCGTTATCCGCCTCACCGAAGCCCATTTCGACGAAGCCGAACTCCTTAATCGCTGGCGCCACGTCGCCGAGGTCCACCAGGACAACCTCATCGAAATCGATCAAATCGGCCAGACCACCTTCGAAGGTGTCGCCCTCACCTACGCCCTTATGGAGCCCGACGACGCCAATCTCGGCGACGTCCTCTCGGAACGCCCTCTCACCACCGCCGAAACCCTCCAGGTCGCCAAATCCGTCCTCGCCGCGCTTCAGGCCCTCCACGCCAGGGATCTCGTCCACGAGAACATCGAGCCTCGCAACGTCCTCGCCGTCGGCGAGACCGTGAAACTCCGGTCCGACTGCGTCCGCGAGTGCCTCCCCGACGGCGAATTCAACACCGCGGAAGCCTGCGCCGACCTTCGCCGCAAAGACATCCACGACTTCGGCGCCCTCCTCCTCCGCTGCCTCACCCTCGAAACCGACTGGTCCCCCGCCCACAACAACCTCCCCGACCCCTTCAAACGCATCATTCCCCGCGCCCTCGACAGCTCCTGGACCCTCGACCAACTCGCAACCCAGCTAGGCCTCGCGCCAAGCCCTACCCTGAGCCCAAAATCCCCACCCGCCACAACTGCCGTCGCCCCTGGCGCAAACTCCGCGCCCTTAGCGTCAGATTTTGCTTCGTCTACCCCCGCCCTCAATCTTTCGCAGCCCGCACACACCTCCTCCGTCCCCTTGTCCCAGGCCGGCGCATCTGTCCCAGCCACACCCGTCCGTCCCCTCGTTCCCCCCGGCATTCGCCAAGGCCCCCGATTCCAGGAGCCCCCGGCACCAACTTCCAGCAATCTGGTAGCCAACACAAACACCGACGCCACCATCCCCCTCCGCACCCGCTTCGTGCCCGACCTCGCCGAACCCACCCATAGCCCCTCGAAAGCTCTCTGGGCCCTCGTCGCCGCCGGCGCTCTGCTCGTCCTGCTCCTCGGCTGGCATTTCTTCTCCTCGAGTAAGTCCGACACCATCCCCACCACGGGCCGCCCCGCACCCGTTGTCTCGTCCGGCAACGTCGACCGCCCCGGTACCGCCCCGGTCATCACCCCCACCCCGAACGGCCCCGCAGCCGTCGCCCCCACCCCCGTCCCCGAGACCACGGCCGCCCCGCACCCCGGCGCCTCCGGCTGGTACGTCATCGCCTTCACCTACAACCACGAGGGGCAAGCCGCCGAAAAAGCCAAACGCCTCCGCCGCACCCACGACTCCCTCCATCCCCAGGTCTTCACCCCCACTGGCCACGCCCCCTATTATGTGTCCCTGGGCGGCACCCAACCCTCCCAGGGCGAAGCCGAAGCCATCTATAGCCACGCCCGCCGCGCCGGCCTACCCCGCGACACCTTCGTCCGCCACTACTGATCCTCCTTCACCACGCAAGAAGAAGGCTTCCCACTTGGGAAGCCTTCTTTTTGCCGAAATGCCGTCACCAGCCAAATCGATCCTATGAAGTTATGTTTCGTTCGACTTAGCGCCCATCTGTTCTCGACGGGGTAAAACCAGCCGGAGACCTAGGTTGGCGATAAAGGCTTCCAGTAACAACGGTCCAGCCCCGGACGACGTGATCTACCCTGTCAAATCCTGGGAAGCGGTTCCACTTTGGGCGAAGGGCGCCTGCCGTGTCGCTCCTCAAGCAGACGCTTTTGCCTAACTCAATCACTCTCGTCGGCGAAGCATCGACGCTGCCTCGCTGCAGGGAGTGTCTTCGATCTGCACATCCGCCGATCCGGCAGCCCGTGTTGACCTAATCTGAGGCAACTCTCCGGGGCTCCCACCTCCTGAGTGGGATTGTCCGGACATAGTGATTGCGGCAAACTCAGATCACTCGCAACGTGGCTGAACCTAAGGCCTCGGGAGCAAATCGTTCGCTCCCCGGGCGAAAACACCTTGTGGGCTACCCCTCGTTCTCGAACGAGGTTATTCAATTCATTCGCAAATTTCTTGTATCTGAGGCGCACTACCTTGAAGCATTCTCGAAAATTCCTCCTTGCAGGCTTTCTTTTCTCTCTTGTCGCGTCGAAAGCAGCCTTGGCTGATTCCATCCCGTTCTACAACACAGGGGAAGCTGCCAACGGCTCCATCCTTGCCTCTGGCGCCAGCGACCCGCATTACACGCTGATTTATGCCTCGGACGGCGATGCCTACACCGCAACCGCAACGACACCGAATGCCGCCTGGGCGACTCCCACGGGTACGGCAGGCTGGATCAGCCCAGGAGCAAGCGGAAATCAATCCTGGGATGCCGCCTACTTTGTCTACCAGACAACCCTGGATCTCACCGGATACGACTCAGCCACGGCGGTTCTTTCCGGAGATGTGGCTGCCGATAACCACATCTATATCTATTTAAATGGGGTAGACGAATTCAACAGCACTGGATTTTCATCGCAGACGCCTTTTTCGCTCACCAGCGGCTTCATGGCCGGAGTCAACACGGTCGACTTCGTGGTGCTGAATGACTCCGGCCCAACTGGCCTTCTGGTGGACAACACCTCCGCCACTGCGTCGCCAACCCCCGAGCCAGGGTCGCTCATCCTGCTCGCCACGGGCGCGGTCGTCTTCACCGCTACCATGCGGAAGCGTCTAGTGACATCAAGTTAGAAATGCGCCAGCATTGTTGTGACCGTTACCGGAGTGGCATAGCAGCTCGTGCTTGCCACTCTGCGTTCTTCCCGAAGAGGGCTCTTCCGAACTCTTCGAGAGTTCTTGTATCGTGGTCGCCGGCAGCTTGGCTCAGGTGGCCCAACGGCTCACGAGCCTTTGCGGCGGGAGTTGGCCTGCTCAAAACTCCTCATCCCCCATCCCACTCCCATCCGCCGAATACCCACCCGCCTCCGGCCCATCCAGATCCTCTTCCCGCAGACTCAGCGCCAGCACCGTCCCCGACTCAAACTCCACGGTCAGCGAGTCAAGCTCCTCCAGCTTCGCCGTACCTACCGTCTCCCCGATCTGCGCACACAGCGCATTCCGGTACTCCGGCTCAGTAAACGCCACGGAAAAGTCCGCCAGCAACACATGCGGCCACGCATATAGCGTCAGCATTGGTCCGTCAAACCGCAGCCTCAGGTAATCGGCCACAAACTCCACCGCCGAAAGCTCCTGCCCCTCTAAAGCGCTAACGTCCACCGGCGACCAGCGCCTCCGCGCCGACCTCAGTCACAATCACTGGCTCGCAAGCCACTTCAAAGTTCACCGAACTCGCAATGAAGCAAAGCGCATGCGCCCGCTCATGCAGTTCCTTCGCTTTCTCCGTGTCCGACCCCGCCGTCACCGTCACCACGGGCCGCAGGACCACCCGCTCAAACTGTCCACCGCCCGTAGCGGCCTCAAACCGCATCACGCCCTCAGCCCGATCGACATACGCCGTCACCACCACACCGTTCACGGCACAAAGGTGCAGGTAGCTCAACTTATGGCAGCTCGATAAAGCCGCCACCAGCATTTCCTCCGGGTTCCAACGCCCCGGCGACCCATGGAATACGGTATCGGCCGTCCCCGCAATCGGTGCCTTCCCCTCAGCTTCCAACGCAAAATCCCGGCTGTAGTGCTTGTACCCCGTCGTCCCAGAACCAAGATTCCCGGTCCACGTCACCGTTACCGCGTATTCATGCCTGTCGGTCATCCGTTCCTCCTCTGGAACCTGTTTCACCCCGTCCTATCATCCATCCGATGCCGTAACCCACGCCCGCATACAGCACAACGTTGCTGAAATACGCCAGCGTATCGAACACCATGTGCCCAAACATCCCCATGCCGTTCGACGCCGTAATGAAGATCCGTCCCGGAAACAGCACCGCGCTCATGAAGCCCAATCGAGCTACAAACAGGTTGAGCGCCAACACGCTCACAAAGCCAAGTGCGGCGCCGATCAGCGCGCCGACAATCGACCGCTTCACCGCGCTCCCACAAGCTCACCCTGCTGCGCTCCGGCCGTGACCCCGGCCACCACCTCAGCCGCCGACTCCATCTGCGCCCGCGTGGTCAACTCCGTCGCACACCACAGTGCCGCGCCGTCGCCCAACTCCGGGTACCACTTCGTCAACGCCAAGCCTCCGATGATGCCCTTCTCCAACAAACTCTCATTCACCTCGGAAGCCGCAACGCCCGCATCCACCACAAACTCATGGAATCGCGGCACGCCCTCGAATCTCACTGTCGCCCCGGCCCCAAGCAGCGACTCGCGCAAGAAAGCAGCCTTCGCCAGGTTCTGCTCCGCCAACTCGCGCATCCCCTCTTTGCCATAAACCGTCATGAAAATCGTCACCATCATCGCCACCAGCGCCTGGTTCGTACAAATATTCGACGTAGCCTTCTCCCGCCGAATATGCTGTTCGCGCGTCGACAAGGTCAGCACAAACCCTCGCTTGCCATTCACATCCTTGGTCTCACCTACCAGCCGCCCCGGCATCTGCCGCAGGAACTTTTCCTTGCAGGCGATCACGCCACAATACGGCCCACCAAACCCCACCGGCACCCCAAAACTCTGCGCCTCCAGCGACACAATATCGGCCTCCCGCGGCGGCTTTACCACGCCCAGCGAAACAGCCTCCGCCACCGAAACAATCAGCAGCGCGCCCTTCCGGTGCACCACCTCGGCAATAGCCGCCACATCCTCAATCACCCCAAAAAAGTTCGGTGACTGCACCAGCACCGCCGCCGTGTCGTCCTGGATCGAAGCCTCGAGCTGCCCCAAATCCACCCGCCCCGTCTTGGCGTCGTACCCGAACTCCGCAATATCGATGCCCTGATGCTGGGTCGACGTCCGCAACACCTCCCGGTACTCCGGATGCACCGTCCGCGCCACGGCGCAGCCAAGATTATTCATCACCCGGCAGGCCATCAGCACGCTCTCCGCCGCCCCCGTCGACCCGTCATACATCGACGCGTTCGCAATCTCCATCCCCGTCAGCTCACAGATCATCGTCTGGAACTCAAACATCGCCTGCAGCGTGCCCTGCGCAATCTCCGGCTGATACGGCGTGTA
>CAXUDN010000047.1:0-25971 GCA_964249715.1 uncultured Acidobacteriaceae bacterium | reverse complement strand
TCGAAGTGCACGAACGAAGAGAGCTACCTGATGCAGAAGCTGGCGCGGGCGGTGATCGGAACGAACAACATCGATAATTGCAGTCGGTACTGCCAGACGCCGGCGAGCAAGGGGCTAAACCGTACCGTGGGATATGGTGGCGATTCCGGGTCAATCGCAGATATTGAGATGGCGGATCTGGTGATTGTGGTTGGGTCGAACACCTCGGAGAGCCATCCGGTGCTTGCGACGCGCATCAAGCGATCGCATAAGCATCGTGGGCAACGGCTGATTGTGAGCGACCTGCGCAAGCATGAGATGGCGGAGCGAGCGGATATTTTTCTGCACCCGAAACCGTCAACGGATGAGGTTTGGATCATGGCCGTGACGAAGCACCTGATCGACACGGGGCGGCATGATCAGAAGTTCATTGACATTTGGGTGAACAAATTTGAGGAACTGAAGAAGAGCCTGGAACCGTACACGCTGGAGCATGCCGAGCAGGTAACCGGGATCAGTGTGCAGCAGTTAAAGCAGGTGGCTGATGAAATTGCCTCGGCGGAGCGTGTATGCGCGCTATGGGCGATGGGCGTTACGCAGCATTGCGGAGGTTCGGATACCTCTACGGCGATCTGCAATCTGCTGCTGGCGATGGGGCAGTTTAAACGGCCGGGTACGGGAGCGTATCCGCTGCGCGGACACAACAATGTGCAGGGGGCCAGTGATTTCGGGTCGATGCCGGATGTCTTCTCTGGCTATCAGAAGATCGATGACGAGAAGGTGCGCGCGAAATTTGAAGCGCACTGGGGCGTGACACTGCCGACCCGGACAGGGTTGGACAATCGCGAGATGATTGCCGCCGTGCATGAGGGCAAGCTGCGCTGCATGTACATCAAAGGTGAGGACACGATTACGTCCGACGCGAATGCAGAGGACGTTGGCGGCGCCCTTTCCAGACTGGACTTCCTTGTCATGCAGGACATCCTCTTCTCCGAGACGTGCAAGTATGCCGATCTAGTCCTGCCGGCTTCGCCGTCGCTTGAGAAAGACGGCACATTTGTGAATACGGAGCGGCGGATTCAGCGACTGTATAAAGTATGGGAGCCGCTGGGCGACTCGAAACCCGACTGGGAGATCATTCAGTTGATCGCCAAGGCGATGGGCAGCGCCGGTGGATGGGATTACACGCATCCTTCCGAGATCATGGACGAGGTTGCGGAGCTTACGCCGACGTTCGCCGGTGTGAGCTATCAGCGGTTGGAGGGCTACGAGAGCCTGCAATGGCCGGTGCACGCGGATGGTACAGATGAGCCGCTGCTGTATACCAAGGAATTCCCTTTCCCGGATGGCAAAGCGAACTTCCACCCGTTGGAGTACGTGCCACCGAGCGAACAGGCCAACGAGCTCTATGACCTGCACGTGAACAATGGGCGCCTTCTGGAGCATTTCGAGCAAGGCAACATGAGCTACCGCGTACCGGGAATCAAAGAGATCACGCCGACTATCTTCTTGGAGGTCTCGCCGGAGTTGGCGCAGGAGCGAAAGCTTCAAACCGGCCAGTTCGTGCGGCTGGAGAACGAGTACGGTCAACTGCGCTTGCCGGTGCTGGTGACGACGCGCGTGGTCGGCAAAGAGATGTACCTGCCGATGATCTCGACCGAGCAGGCCGTAAACAAAATGACAAGCATGCATGTGGACCGCGCCACGCACACGCCAGCGTACAAGGAGCTGTCGGTGAAGATGACGGTGCTGGAGGAAGTGGGCCAGAGCCCGTTGCCGCGCCGCAACTTCCGTTTTGGCTCGCGCACGCCGACGGACGGCGTGGAAGTAGAGAAGAAGTGGGCGAATGGCGAGTATTGGTTTCCGGGCACACGGCTCAAAGATAAATTAGTGCAGATCAAGACGACAGAGCCTTCCTAGGCAAGGCCGTGAGGTGAGGTAGAGATGGCGCATCCGATCACATTCGTACCGCAGCCCGTTGACCCGCACGTGGAGTTGATGCGCAAGGTGGAAGCGGCACCGCGTGAGCATGCCGAAGCGTTGCTGGCGGCCTGGGATACGCTGCAGACGGCGCACGATCAGGGCATTCTGGACCTGCTGCATGGCCTGATCGGCGGGCGCGATGTCATTGCGGGTAAGCTGGCTTCGGCGATGGTGCAGGCAGAGTCGATCAACGCCGTGCGTAATCTGATCGCGCTGGGAAGAATCGTGGCGGCGCTCGATCCTGAGGTGCTGCACCGCCTGGCGAAGGGAATGGATCAGGGCATGCAGGGGCCGAAGCCGGATGGCGAGACGCCTAGCATGTTCCGGATTTTGAGACAGGCGACATCCCCGGCGGGCAAACGGGGGCTGTCCTTTGCGGTGCAGCTTTTGGTCGCGTTGGGCACCGCAACCGAAGGCTGATCCGGAGCACCTTTCGCGGCACATACTGAATCTGAAAACAACTCTTCGCGTATACACTGGCAAGCAATCACCCCAGTGTTGTGCAAGGAGTTGAACTATGCCCGAAGCGGCGATGGCTGCGGAGACGAAACCGCTCTCGCAGGCTGAACGTGTTGTGGATACCTTTGTGTCACCTTCAAAGACGTTTGCGGATGTCTTTCGCAGCGCGAGTTGGTGGTTGCCGTTTCTGTTGATTGTGGTGGCTTCGTATTTTCTCACCGGGGCGATCCAGTCCAAGGTGGGGTGGACCCAACTGATTGAGAACGAGATCCATGCAAACCCCAAGCTCTCGGACAGAATGTCCTCGATCCCTCCCGAGCAGGTGGCGACCCAACAGAAGGCGATGCTTTACAGCTTTCAGGGAGGCTTCTACGCCGCGCCTTTGCTGAACCTTCTGTTCGTGGCGATTAGCGCTCTTGTGCTCTGGGCGACTATAAACTTCGGATTCGGGGGCTCGGCGACTTTTGGGCGGCTGTTTTGTGTCGGCATGTACGCCGCTCTGCCTGGGGCTATATCTGGTCTTTTGGCGGGTGTGATGCTGTTTGCGGGGCGAAGTCCGGAAAGCTTCACAAGCCAAACGATGCTGGGCAGTAACCCCGGCTATTACATTGAAACGTCGGGAGCTTTGAAGACCTTCCTCAGTACGCTCGACGTCTTCACCATTTGGACCCTGGTGCTGCTTAGCATCGGTGTTTCGATTGTAGGCCGCACGAAACGAAGTGCTGGCTATATAGCGGTGTTTGGATGGTTTGTACTGATCGTGCTGGTTCGTACGGCGATAGCGGCGATTAGCTCGTAACGCGAGCGGCAGAGCGCCGGCCCGTAGGGCGCGGCGGATCTGCCGTTGGGCTTAGGCGCGGAGGAACTCCAGAAGTGCTGTGTTGACCTCCGCGGCGTGAGTCCAGATCAGGCCATGAGGGCCATTCTGAACGACATGCAGCCTGGCGGAAGGGACAAGTTGCGGTATACGGGCGCCGCTGTTTGCCAGGGGGATGATCTTATCGGCGTCTCCGTGGATGACGAGGGTGGGCACCTGGATCTGCTTAACGTCGTCGCGGAAATCCTCGAGCCAGGCGTCTACGCAGAAGAGCATGGCGTGATACGCGGCTTGTGAGGCTACGACGAAGTCCGCGTCCAGCTTGCCTTGCGAGACAGCGTGCGATAACACGCTTTGGTTGTAGAACATCTTCGTGAAAGTCTGCAGATAGTCGAATCGGTCCTTTTCGATCATGCCTTTGATCTGCTCGAAGATGGCCGGGTCTACGCCGTCGGGGTTACTGCCGTCTTTGCGCAGCGCTGGTGCGATGGAACTCAGGAAGCCGCACCTTGTGACGCGGCCATCGTTGTACTTGCCCATGTAGCGCGCGACTTCGCCGCCGCCCATCGAAAAGCCAAAGAGTGCGACACCGTGCAGGTCCAGCGTTTCGAGGAGCGTGGCGGCATCGCGCGCGAGGGTGTTGTAGTCATAGCCGCCGAAGGGCTTCGAGCTGTGTCCGAACCCGCGCCGGTCGTAGGTGATGACGCGGTAGCCTGCTGCGAGCAGGGCGGATGTCTGACGCTCCCATGAGGCGCCGTTTAAAGGCCAGCCGTGTATGAGCAGGACCGGTGGTCCGTCACCGCGATCTTCATAGTGAAGTTCGATGTCTGCGCTATTTTCTTTGCCGACTTTCAGATGTGCCATCTGTGTTGTCCTCCCCTGCTTGAGATGCGGTACAGGGAGGTGTGCTCCTGACACGATGAGAATGAAGAAGCCCGCGCCTGGCGGGCTTTTTTATTTCATTCTGGACCCGTCTACTCGGCGCCCCACCGTCTGAAGACAAGCGAGCCGTTTGTACCGCCGAATCCGAAGCTGTTGGAGAGCACGTAGTCGATTTTTGCGGGCTGCGGCTTGTTCGCCACGTAATTGAGACGGCAGGCCGGATCGACATTCTCGAGATTCATCGTGGGCGGTGCGATCCCGTGCTGCATGGCCATGATGCTGATGCCGGCTTCCAAGCCGCCGGCGCCCCCTAGCAGATGGCCGGTCATGGACTTTGTGGAGCTGACCAGCAGATCGCCCTTGAGAGCACGCTCGCCAAAGATGTCTTCCATGGCCTTCGACTCCAGCGCGTCACCGAGCGGTGTGGAAGTGGCGTGCGCATTAACGTAATCGATTCGTTCGGGCTGGATGCCGGCGCTGCGCAGCGCATTCTGCATGGCGCGGCGGCAGCCTTCGCCCTCGGGCGCCATACCGGTCATGTGGAAGGCGTCGCCGCTCATGCCGTAACCGATGATCTCGGCGAGAATGTTGGCCCCGCGCGCCTTGGCGAACTCAAGTTCTTCCAGGATCAGGATGCCGGCACCCTCGCCGACGACAAAACCGTCACGATCACGATCCCATGGGCGGCAGGCATGGGTAGGGTCGCCGTTGCGGGTGGAAAGGGCTTTCATGGCCGCGAACCCGCCCACGGAAAGGGGAGTGATGGCCCCCTCGGCGCCGCCGGCGATCATGGCGTCGGCGTCACCGCGCTGGATGATGCGGAAAGCGTCACCGATGGAATGCGCGGAGCTGGTGCAGGCTGTAGCGGTTGCCTCATTGGGACCTTTCGCGCCCCAGCGGATGCTCACGTGTCCGGCCGCCAGATTGACGATAGAGGCCGGGATAAAAAACGGCGAGATGCGCCGCGGACCGCCATTCAGGAGTGCAGTGTGTTCGCGCTCGATGATGTCGAAGCCGCCGATGCCGGAGCCGATATGAACACCGAAGTTGTCCGCGTTTTCGGGATTGGCCCTAAGTCCGGAGTGCTCCATGGCCTCCTGCGCGGCAGCCATGGCGAAATGGATGAAGCGGCCCATCTTGCGGGCCTCCTTCAACGGAACGAACTTGGTGGGGTCAAAGTGCTTGACCTCCGCAGCAATGCGAACGGGATGGCCTTCCAGATCAAAAGCAGTGATTTCGGCAACGCCGCTACGGCCTGCCATGAGACCGTCCCAGACCTCGGGCGCAGTATTTCCCACGCCGCAAATCAGACCGAGGCCTGTGACGACGACACGACGATGCTCCATCTTGCTTGCTTGCCCTTCCGCTGCTGTTTGTGGAGTCGTTACTTGGATTTCTGGTGCTGCTCGATGTAGTCAGTGGCGTCCTTGACGGTCTTGATCTTCTCCGCGTCTTCGTCAGGGATCTGAATGTCGAAGGCCTCCTCGAACTGCATAACCAGTTCGACGACGTCGAGCGAATCAGCGCCGAGGTCCTCCTGGAAGCTCGCGCCCGGCGTCACTTCGGCCTCGTCCACCTGAAGCTGCTCGACAATAATCTGTTTGACCTTCTCGTCTACTGCTGCCATCGCTAAAAATCTCCTCTTTCTACTGCCGGTTGCTGGCCTCCGCGAACAAGTTTGGCGTGCCCAGCCTCAGTGCCCAAGCATACTGGGGCGCTCCGCAGGTGTAAAGAACGGGTGCGGATAACGCGAAGTTTCAGGTAGCATGTTGTGCATGACTGGAGGGGCCCGGGAGAAGCATGCAGGCGCTCCACGAAGAGACGGGCGCAGGTATTGCAGCCGATGTCATCCCGGACTTTTCCGGCGGGTAAACCGCACGACCGTGCTGCAGCGGACCCTGATGACCTGGCTGGGCTTCTTTCCCTGGGAGTGCGTTTCCTGCCGACGGCGGGTGTTCTTCCGCGACTCTGGCCGGAAGACTGACAGCACATCGGCGATCCGGGCCTAGTCTTCGTTGGCGACCAGCATCGGCAACAGATTGTCGTAGCCGTTCTTCGGCGCGCCATTGCCGCTGGGAAGCGCTGCCTTCGTTTCATCGAGGCTGACGTCGCGGAGCGACCGATTAATGGCCCGGGTACGGGTATTCAGCTTTTCGATGGTGTTCTGCACGGTTCCGACCTGCCGCTCCATGGAGCCCATGAGGACTTCAAATTTCCCGAACTCGTCCTTGGTGCGCTCCAGGACCTTCCAGACTTCGTCGCCCTTTTTCTGCAGTTGCAGCATATGGAAGCCCATCTGGAAGCTGTTGAGGATGGCGGAGAGGGTACTCGGGCCGGCGATGGTGACGCGGCAGCTCTGCTGAATGTCGGCCTGGAGCCCATCGCGCCGCATGACCTCGGCGTAAAGGCCTTCGGTGGGCAGGAACATGACAGCGAAGCTGGTTGTGGTGGGCGGTGCGATGTACTTCTCGCAGATGCGCTTGCCTTCCGTGCGAATGGCAGCCTCAAAAGCCTTGCCTGCGCCGGCTACGTCCTCGGGGCGTTGCGCGTACGCCGTTTCGAGGCGTTCCCACGCTTCGCGAGGGAACTTGGCGTCGATCGGGAGAAGGACCTCGCCGTGGGGCGTCGGGAGCTTGACGGCGTATTCGACCATCTCGCCGGTGTTGGGCTTGATCTTGGCATTCTTCAGAAATTGGTTGGGAGCCAGCATCTGCTCGAGCAGCATGCCGAGTTGCACCTCGGCAAAACCGCCGCGGCTTTTTACGTTGGTGAAGATACGGGACAGATCGTCAACGCCTGCGGAAAGCTTGGACATTTCGCCAAGGCCGGTGTGGACCTTGGTGAGCTGATCGGTGACCGCGCCGAAGCTTTCCGTAAGGCGGGTCTGCAGGGTTGCATGAAGCTTTTCATCCACCGTGGCGCGCATTTCCTCGAGCTTGGCGCTGTTCGCTTCGTTGAGCCTATCGAGTCGGCTCTCGACGGTAAGCCGGATCTTGTCCTGGTCTTCGCGCTGCGCCTTTGCGATGTCGGCGAGGCGCGCATGGAGGGCGTCGCGGTTCTCGCCGTGCGCCTTTGTGACCTGCAGGCTGAAGTCACCAAGGTGGTGGCGAAGGCCGGTGAGGTGCTGGTCGAGGAGGTTGCGAAACTGCTCGGCATCTCCCTGGTTCGCGGAGCGGAAGCTGTCAAAGGCTGCCCGGTGGCCTTCGCCGAAGGCGCTCAGTTCGCGGCGGAAGGTTTCCGCGTGCTGGGTTGCTGTGTATTGCGCGCGCGCGGCAGCTTCTGCCGACTCGCCGCGGAGCAGGGCGAGTTCCGCTCTCAGCAAGCGCTCCACGCCTTCGGCGCGTGCATCGGCGCGGGCGATCTGGGTGGGAATATCGGCCGCGAGCAGGGCCAGAAGGCGTTGGTCCGGGGCCGGCTCGGGCGTGGGCCTGGAGCGGCGGAGAAGCAGGAAGAGCAACAAGAGCAGGGCAAGGGCCTGAAGCGCGAGGAGGGCAGGCAGCATTCGTCTTTCCTTCGCTCGCAGGATAGCACTAGAATAGGGCAAAGGCTGCGGAAAAGCGGGTCCGATCTCCCCTTTCCGAGCCTCTGGTGATTGAATAAGACTGAGCGCTTCGCGCTCGCTGAAGGGTTCTGCCTCCGTCCTATGCTTATGTCCCGTTTGTTCGCGTCTGCTCTGCTGCTTTCTTTGTCTTCGTTGGTCGTCTCAGCCCAGAGCTCCGTTCCGCCGAACCAGGTGTCTATCAAGGGTGACGCATCCTTCCTGAAGCCGCCTTCAGGGGCGAAGGTCGCGATCGTGGAGTTCGAGGATCTGGAATGTCCTGCCTGTGCTCACGCCTTCCCGATCGTGCACGCGGCGGCGGGTCACTACCACGTCCCGCTGGAAGAGAACGATTTCCAGATCCAAAGCCATATCTGGAGTCATGATGCCGCAATCTTTGCGCATTACCTCAAAGCCAAGGTTTCGCCGCAGTTGGCAGAGGAGTTTCGCCGGGAAGTCTTTGCGTCACAGTTCCGGATTTCATCCAAGGACGATCTGCACAACTTCATGCAAACCTTTATGAACAAAGCCGGTAAGCAAATGCCCTTTGTGGTCGATCCCACGGGCGAATACGACCGTGAGGTGAACGCAAGCACGGCAGAAGGGATGAAGTTCGGGTTGCAGCATACGCCTACTATTTTCGTTGTGACCCCGAATCGTTGGATCGAGGTCGCCGATGTTGACCAGATGTATGCGGCGATCGATCAGGCTCAGGCCGATACGACGCATGCGCCTGGAACGGCGGTTCATCACACCGCTGCGACTCGCTCGAAGTAGCGGGGGCGGAACTTCAAGTGCCACTTGAAGGGGGTGTTTACCTCTTAGGTTCCGGCTTGGCGGCAGGTGTTCAGGAAGGCAACGGAACCGCACTAAGCACTGGGTTTCAGACCGGCCCGCACCTATACTCCGAGGTGTCACAGGCGAGAGCGGCTCGCGCAGAGGGGTTATGGGCATTCAGCCAATTCGGAAGTATGTTGCGCCGGAGATCCCGGATAAGCTGTATTTCCGGATTGGGGATGTTGCCCGGCTGTGCGAAGTACCGGCCTATGTGCTTCGCTTCTGGGAAACAGAGTTTCCGCAATTGCGGCCGAATAAGGGTGGCACCGGCCAGCGGCTCTACCGTAAGCGCGATGTAGAGATGGCGATGCGCATCAAGTCGCTGCTGTACGATCAGGGATATACGATTCCTGGGGCACGACAGGTGTTTAAGAGCGAAGCGCGGGAGCGCGAGATGGCAGCGGTAGAGAACGCTGCGCCAGTACCCGTCCGTACGGCGGATGTGACGGCGACATCGGCCAGCACCTGGGGCGCCGAGGTCGGACGCGGTGATGATCTTCGCCGGAAGGCAGCCTTGCGGGCGTTGCGGGAGGAATTTGCAGCCCTACTCACAATCCTGGAACAGCCTATTTGTCTGCCTGCTGAAGAAATACGGCCCGCATCCAGGTTGCAGGCGATGCGTCCGCGCCTGGTGCTCGGGTCCAAGCCTGCCTTCATGCTCCCTGAGACTCTGCGGCTGGTAACGGATCCACGCCAACAGGGCGATTTGTTCCCAGGCGAGTAGGCTAGCGTAAGTGGCGCTATCTCCTGTCGAAACTACTCCGTCGAATCGCTTTCATTTAAAACTAACTCCGTCGAAGGGCCATACAGCCAGCTCGGCAGCGATGCTCCTCATGATGAGCTCGCTCCTATCAGGTGTTTTTGGGCTGGTCCGGATCAAGTACATCAATTACCTGTTCGGCGCCGATGCCCGACAAGATGCATATCGCGCGGCGTTCCAACTGCCGGAGATGCTCGCCTACTTCCTAGCTGGATCAGCGGCTTCGATCTCACTGGTCACGCTGCTCAATCGTTACCGTGAACAGAATGACGACGCGCTTGAGGATGAGGCGCTGTCCGTCATTATCTCTTCGATGTTCTCCGTGTTGCTCGCCGGAGTTCTCATTGCCGAAGTGATCGCCCCGCTTTACGTCTCTGTCTTTATCAAAGGCTTTGTGCCCGGTTCAGCGCGTTACACGATGTGTGTTGCCCTTACGCGCATTCTCTTGCCGGTGCAATTGTTTTTCTTTATCGGCAGCATGATGAGTGCGCGGTTGCAGGTGCGCAAAATTTTCATTTACCAGGCCTTTGTGCCACTGATCTATAACGCGGGCATCATCCTGGGGGCGGTGTTTCTGCACCGACAGTTTGGTATTTACTCCCTTGCGATCGGGGCCATTGTCGGCGTGGTGCTCGGGGCGGCACTCCTGAACACGCTGGGAGCTTTGCGCACGGGGATGCGTTTTCGGTTTTACGTTAACTTCCGGCACCCAGTTTTTCGGGAGTGGCTGGTGCTGTCGCTACCGCTGCTGCTGGGCGTATCCCTGGTGAAGGCGGACGAATGGATCCTGACGTATTTTGCCTCATCCGGGGTAGGGTCATTGACACTGATCAAGACCGCGAAGGACCTGTTTAACGCACCGTTCAACGTGATAGGACCTGCTGCCGGAGCAGCTTCATTGCCCTTCTTTGCATCGTTGTTTCAGCAGCAGCGGTCCTATGATTTTTCGGCTTCAGTAGGACGCTCTGTATCGCGGCTTTTTGCTGTGGGCGTGCTGGTGTCAGCCTGGATGATCGCGTTGGCGCCGTGGCTGATGGACATCTTTCGTGGCGGCGCTTTCCGGCGCAGCGATGCGCGTGAAACTGCCACGCTGTTCACGATCTTCGCCCTTACGCTTGCCTTCTGGGCTGTGCAGGGCATCTACGCCCGGGCGTTCTACGCGGCCTCCGACACCCGAACCCCAGCTTTCACCGGGATCGCGGCGACTGTGCTGTCGATTCCGTTATATTGGGCGCTCTTTCGGGCGAGTGGACTGCGGGGTCTCGCTGTGGCTTCAAACATCGCTATGATCGCGCAAACCACCGCGCTGGCTATTCTCCTCCACAGGAAGCGGCTGGTCTCACTGGCCCACGTGGAGTATGCCGAGATTGGCCGATCCCTGCTTGCTGCTGTATTTGCGGCTGTTGCTGTCGGATTTGTGGTGTACCGAATGCCCGCCGCTCACAGCCATACCGCGGATGTCGGGGTGATTGCGACAGGAAGCGCAATCTGGGGTAGCGTGAGTTATACGCTGCTGCGGCTGACAGGCTCAAAGCTTCCGGAGCAGGTGCTACGGAAGCGCCAGTCAGCCGCATGATGAAGGTCAGCTTCTAGTTATCCCCAGAGTGATGATCCCTGGGCTTATCCACTGTTGGATGTTATTGCGGTTGTGCCGCGGTGGCCTTGTCCTGATCCTTGGCGGCCTTCTTTGCCTGTTTCGTGCCAACGGCTTTGCGCTCGGATTTATCGGCCTTGGCCTGAGCCTTGTCAGCCTTATGCTGTTGTTTCAACTCGGCCTTGGTCCCTTTGCGATCCTGCTCATTCGTCTGACGGGCAAACGCGGGGGCTGCCAGTAGGACGCCGAGGCTTAGAGCAGTTGCTGTTCGGAAAAGCTTCAATAGGCCCTCCTCGCAAAATGAGATGTGGGGATGCGCGGCAGGGTGGCCCGGATCTCTGGGATCGGCCTATCCGCTTTTAGCGTCCTCGTATTCCTCGTGCCACGCCGTTTGAATTGCCTCAAGGAGAGGCTCGCTTGACTTGTTCGGATCGCCGACGAAGCCCGGAAGCTCGGTCACCCATTTGTGCAGATCGGTGAAGCGAGCGCTATATGGGTCGAGGTCAGGGAAGCGTTCCTGCAGTTGAATGCCGATCTCGAGCACATCGGTCCAGGTAATATCGCGAGGCATAGGGTCTCCGAATGAGTGGCTGTCCAGCGCGGCGGCCGCTTGAGGCTGACCGTGCTCGGGTTCTACTGCTTGCAGTTCCCTGCGGGCCGCCTTGCGGTTGCCCCCATGCAGGATAGGGCTTTCGAGGAAGCGCCACGAGAGCTCGGCGAAAACTACAGCTGATACTCCCGTGGCGAGAGCAACAGCAGCCTTGCTGTGTAGATGGCTGTTTGCATAGATATGGAAGCCCTGGTGGACAAGGTAGAAGGTGTAACTGATGCGCGCAAGCCAGCGCATAGGTGCGACCGTGAGAACACCTGTATAGCGGCCGCCCAGTGCCCAGAGCAGCGTGCAGCAGACGGCGACAAGGGAGATCTCGTAAAGCAGGATGTTTGCCGGGATGCTGGTGCCGTACGTGGAGAAGCCGGGGAACACGTGGCTCAATAAAATGACGGTAGGCGGCGTGAGAGCGACGGGAATGAGGCCCAGATAGCCGTATTTCGTGATCTTGTCGCTATAGGCGCGCCACACAAAAGTAAGCAACGCTCCGGCCGCGAGGCAATCGCACCGAAAAAGCGTGCCTCGGTAGATGAACCAGTGCGAGGCGTCAAAGGCCTGGTGCGAGAGCCAGGGTGTGAAAGCGGCACGCAGCAGGGGCACCAGGACAAGTACGCCGATGAGGATGCGCGGAAGACGCTTCACGCCGGCGTAGAAGACCACCAGCGGCCAGATCAGGTAGAACTGCTCCTCGACGGCCAAAGACCATAGCGGCTCAAGCGAAATGAACGGCTGCTCGTGGTAGAAGAAGCCGGTGTAGTTCATCAGACCCAGGTAGAGATACCAGTGCCGCAGCCAGCCCAGGCCGAAGAGGAGGCTCATGGTGACGAGGAGGAGCAGGTAAGGAGGAAGGATGCGGCGGACGCGGCGCGCATAGAAGGCGCCAATGTACGACCGGAAGCCCGTCTTCGGCGCATCGAGCAGGATGCCCGTAATGAGAAAACCTGAAAGCGCGAAAAACAGATCCACGCCGATCCACATCATGCGGATCTGGAGGGTATGGCCAACAAAAACCGCGAGAATTGCCAGCGCGCGGAGGCCGTCCAGTTGGGGGATGCGTTTGGCCTTGGTGGTCAGATCTGCGTCCTGTAAGTTCGGCCCGGGTTCGAACCTCCGTGATTGATCAGCGTTTCGAAAGATGGCGCGATGACCAACTGTGTCCGTAAAACTGCAGGCAGCGGAAGAATGCTGGTGCGGCGTTTAGAATAAACCATGTGTCTGGGAAGTTTGAGATGAAGGGCCCTGCCGCGGGAACCGCTCCCGCCCAACGCCGCACAACCGCGAGGCGACGCCTTCTCGCCGCGGAGCGCCGCTTGCGTGAGCTGAAGTCGATCGGATCCGCGTTGGTGGACACGTCGCACCCCTACATGGCCCACATCGTGCCGATGCGCCGTTGCAACCTGGCGTGCACCTACTGCAATGAGTTCGACGATGTGTCGAAGCCGGTCGCGATCGCGGAGATGCGGCGCCGGGTGGATGAGCTTGGCCGGCTGGGCACGGCGGTGATCACCATCTCCGGGGGCGAACCCCTTCTGCATCCCGAGCTGGACGATGTGATCCGGCGGATTCGGCACACAGGCGCCATCGCCGGCATGATTACCAACGGCTATCTGCTGATGCCGGCCCGGATCCGGCGGCTGAATGCGGCCGGGCTGGACCACATGCAGATCTCGATCGACAACGTGATGCCGGACGAGGTCTCGAAGAAGTCCCTGAAGGTGTTGGACGCCAAACTGCGCATGCTGGCCGAGCACGCTGATTTTCATGTGAATATCAACTCCGTCGTAGGCGGGGGAATCCCGAATCCCGAGGATGCGTTGGTGGTCTCCAAGCGCGCGTTGGAGTTGGGCTTTTCTTCAACCATCGGCATCATCCACGATGGTTCCGGACAGCTGAAGCCATTGGGTGAACGCGAGCGCAAGGTGTGGGACGAGGTACGCAGTCTGACCCGCAGATCCTACTCGCGGTTCAATCACTTCCAGGAAGCGATTGCGAATGGCAAACCGAATGATTGGCGATGCCGTGCCGGTTCGCGCTACCTGTACATCTGCGAAAACGGCTTGGTGCATTACTGCTCGCAGCAGCGCGGCTATCCTGGCGTGCCTATTGCCGAGTACAGCCGCGCGGACATTGAGCGCGAGTTCCTGACCGAAAAGGGCTGCGCCCCGCACTGCACGATCTCCTGCGTGCACCAGGTCAGCTACATCGACCACTGGCGTGCGCCGCAGCATCCGGAGACGGCTCCGATGGGCCAGGGCAACGCTGCGGGGCTGGTACAGATCCAGTAATCGGCGCGCCGGTTTGGACCCGCAATGCCTGGAGCCGTAAACTAGGGTGTGGCCATGTCCAACGCTGTTGTGCTTTCGCCTGAACCTGCCGCACCGGAGCCGGTACATAGCTGTCCGAGTTGCAGCCACTGGCTGCCCGAAGGGACCCTGGCCTGCCCGGACTGCCAGACGTTGACCTATGGCCGGCATCTGAGCGAGCTTGCACAGGAAGCACAGGCGCTGGAGCAGGGGGGAAAATTCGTGGAAGCGCGTGATTGCTGGCGCTCAACCCTGGTGTGGCTGCCCGAGGGGACAGAGCAGTCCACAAGCATCCGCAAGCATATCGGTGAGATTGACTCGAGGTTAGAGGCCGAAGAGGCGAACAAGGCGAAATGGACCAAGCGCCTGGGGCCGTTTGCGCCGTTGTTTCTTTTTTTGCTGAAGCTGAAATCGGCGCTGTTTTTGCTGTTCAAACTGAAGTTCTTCCTGGGTCTGTTTGCGTTTTTTGGGATCTATTGGGTGCTGGGGGGGTGGCGCTTCGCGCTCGGCTTCACGGTGTCCATCATGATCCACGAGATGGGTCACTTTGTCGCAGTGAAGCGGCGGGGGCTGAAGGCCGAGTTGCCCATGTTCATCCCGGGGATGGGCGCGTATGTGCGCTGGTACTCCATGGGGGTATCGCGGGAAGATCTGGCGATGATTTCGCTGGCCGGGCCGCTGTATGGCCTTGGAGCGGCGGTTTTTTGCCTGGCCATTGCCTGGGTGCAGCATAGCGTCCTGTTTTTGCTGCTGGCGAACATTGGAGCCTGGTACAACCTGTTCAATTTGACGCCCATCTTCGGTTTCGACGGTGCCCAGGCCACCTTTGCGCTATCCCGTATGCAGCGTGGGATGATCGCGGCTACATCGATCTTGTTTTTCGCGCTTACCGTGGCGGATGCGACTGCGAAGCGTGGCGGAACACAGTGGGTGTTCCTCTTTGTGGCCGCAGGGATGGGCTGGCGTTGCTTTACGAAGGATGCGCCGGAGCAGCCGCACTCTCGGACGTTGGTTTTGTTCCTCGCGCTGGTGTTGCTGTTGGGGTTCATGCTGTACCTGACGCCCGTACCGAACGCCCCCTAAAAAGGGTCGCGACGGGTTTCGGTCCGCGGATTGCCCACCTTCCTATACTGGAGTTATGGCTCTTTCGCTTACGCGCTCGGCGGCTCTACAGGCCCGGGCTGAACGTTTCCTTCCTGGCGGGGTCGACTCGCCGGTGCGCGCATTTCGCGCAGTAGGCGGACATCCGCCATTTGTGTCCAGCGCCGCGGGCGCCTACCTGGTCGATGCGGACGGCAATCGCTACGTGGATCTGTTTGGCTCATGGGGACCCATGCTGCTTGGGCACGCGTTTCCGCCCGCGGTGGAGGCGATTCGCGAAGCGGCGGGGCGTTCCTCCTCCTTTGGCGCGAGCACGGCGGCTGAGGCCGACCTGGCGGAATGGGTGCAGCGGTGTTTTCCTTCTATCGAGAAGCTGCGCTTTGTGAGCTCGGGCACGGAGGCCTGCATGTCGGCCATCCGCCTGGCGCGGGGGTATACGGGGAGGCCGTTCGTGATCAAGTTCGAGGGCTGCTACCACGGGCATGCGGATGCGCTGCTGGTGAAGGCCGGGTCGGGGGTGGCGACGTTTGGCATTCCCGGGTCTGCGGGTGTGCCGGCGGAGACGGCCATGCATACCCTAGCGCTGCCCTATAACGATCTCGGGGCGGTGGAGGCTGCGTTCGCAACGCACCAAGGCCAGATTGCGTGCATCATCCTGGAGCCCGTGGTGGGCAATGCGGGGACGGTGCTGCCTGCGCCTGGGTTTCTGCGCGGGTTGCGGGAGCTTACGTGGAAGCACGGAGCTTTGCTGATCTTCGACGAGGTGATGACAGGATTCCGGCTGTCGCCGGGTGGGGCGCAGGGCTTATTCCGAGAGGAACTTGGTGGTGACGGATCGGTGACGGCGTGGCCGGACCTAACGACCTTAGGGAAGATTCTGGGGGGTGGATTGCCCGTGGGGGCGTTTGGGGGGCGGGCTGAAATCATGGAGCAGCTTGCGCCGGTGGGACCGGTGTATCAGGCGGGCACGCTGAGCGGAAATCCGCTGGCCATGGCTGCGGGCATTGCGACGATCGGCTACCTGCTGGAGCACGCGGAGGAGGTTTATCCAAAGCTGGAGCAGACTACCGCGGCGATGGCGGATGGCGTAGCGGCGATCGCGGCGGAGTTGGGGATCCCCATGCAGACGAACAGGGTAGGCAGCATGTTTACCTGGTTTTTCACCAGCACGCCGGTGTGGGATTTCGGCGGCGCTAGTTCTTCCGATATGGGGAGGTTTGCGCGATTCCACCGGGGATTGCTGGAGCGGGGGGTGTGGCTGCCGCCGAGTCAGTATGAGGCGGCGTTTGTGTCGGCTGCGCATGGGGAGCCTGAGGTGGATGCAGTCCTTCAGGCTGCGCGCGAATCATTGCGGGAGTGTCTCTGAGCGCGTAATCCCTTTGTGGGATGGCGAGTCGTTACCTCGGGTGCATAGAACGTTGCGCATGCAAACGAACGACTTTGTAGCGGTCGAAGGACCTGTAGAGCGCCTGGGTGACCAGTTGGTGTTGCGTGTGCCGCTGGATGCGGGCGGCGAGAAGCTGAAGCATGTGGCGAAGTCCACCTCGTATGAGGAGGATGACCGGTTAGTGGTGGTGCTGCCGGAATGGTTGGCGCGGCAAATGCAACTGGCTGAAGGATCGACGGTCCATGTGGACAATCGTTTTGGCAAGTTGAATATTGCAAGATTACAGTGAGGTCTTCTCTCTCTAGGAAACCGCAGGACTCCTGGAATCGGGCTTTAGGTCACTTTTGCCGCACCAGCCGAAGCGGTTCGGGTCCATCGTCGGCAAAGGATGGCTTTCTAATGGGTTGACGGAGTGGGTGGGGTGAGGAGGTTGTGGGTGCGGAGCCAGGTGAGGAGGAGGTCTTGCCAGATGCCCAGCTCGGGCTGGTCGACGCCGGTGCCGAAGCCGTGGGGGCCGTGGTGGAAGATGTGGAGTTCGGCGTCGGCGTTGGCGCGGTGCATGGCGGTGAAGAAGTCGACGGAGACGGTTACGGGAACGACGTTGTCATCGGCGGTGGCGGCGAGGAAGGTGGGTGGAGTGGCGGCGGTGATGTGGTCGGTGGGGGTGTATTGGGAGTTGAGGCGGGCGCAGTCGGCTTGGGTCAGGCCTTTGGTTACGGAGCAGTAGTTGATGTACTTCGAGCCGGGTTGGTAGGGATTGGGAACCGGCGGTTGCATGGCGTTGAGCCAGGGATAGATGAGGATGAGGAAGTTGAGATCCGAGGGTTGGTGGTCCACTGGATCACCCGGGTCGGGGCCGATAGGGGTGGGGAGGGTGGCAGCGGTGGCGGCGAGGTGGCCGCCGGCGGAGAAGCCCATCATGCCGATGCGGTTGGGGCTGTAGCCGTAGGTGGTGGCCAGGGAGCGGACGAGTCGGATGGCGCGGCGGGCGTCGTCGAGGGGAACGGGGTAAAGATAGGTGGGGCCGAGGCGGTATTTGAGGACGAAGGCGGTGACGCCGGCTTCGGTGAGGCGGTCGGCCTCCTGGCGGCCTTCGTGGATGGCGGCGAGGTTGAGGTAGGCGCCGCCGGGATCGATGATGACGGCGGTGCCGTTGGGGTGGTTGGGGCGGAAGAGGGAGAGGGTCGGGGTGTCGGCGGGCGCCGTGCCTTTGGCGTTGGGCACGGTGTTGGGGTAGAGGGGGATCGTGGTGATGGCGAGGGTGGGATCGAGTGGGGTTTGGGCGTGGAGGTTGAGGGTCAGGAGAAGAAGGAGGAGAGCTGCGGCGGCGGCACCCCTCCCCCCGGTGTACTTTTGTTTCAAAGTACGTTCGATAAAGGACTTAGGAGGGTACTTCGGGGTGAAGTGGGGCGTGGAGGCTTCCGCGCCGGGGAGCGGGTTGAGGTGTTGGTTGTTTGTATAGGGCCAGTGTATCGGCATCGGGAGTAATTGTACGCAGGTGCTCCGCAATTGGCCGTGAGTTTAGGTAATGGGTTGACTTTGTCGCTGTATTGCGGAGGGCAATTTGGTCGATGCGCTCCGGCGTTCTGCAGAGTGGAAGCCCTTCATCGCTTCAGCGATGAAGGGGCACCTGGCTGTGGTCCGAGAGGTGGCTCGACCCATTGTTAGAAGGAGAAGCGGCCGCCGAACTCGCCTGTGAAGGAGCGTGGGACGATGGTGCTGCTGGGGTTGACGAAGCCGAGGGGTGTCAGCGCGGTCGTGCCCGCGGCGTAATCAGAGATGTTGCCGTCGTAATTGCCGCCGTAGTTGGCGCGGTTGGTGAGATTGAAGGCCTGGAAGAAGAGATTGACGTTGTAGCGGTCCTTGATGGCGATCGTTTTGCCGACGCGCGCATCGAGCTGAATGAAGGGAAGACCACGCATCTGGTCGAAGCTGGTTTCATAGCAGCTGCCCACGGCGAGACAGGTTTTATAGAAGGTGCTGGCACTGCCGCTGGCCTTGGCTGCCTGATACGTGCTGACGAAGTTCGCGACGGTCTTTTTCTGGCCGACGAAGACGACAGCGTGCGGATTGCTACGGCCTGAGCCTACGCCCCACAGGTCGCTTGTGGATTCAACGATATCGCCGTTTGCGGAGTTTACGGGACGGGCGGTGCCTGCCTGAATGATGGGTGAAATCTCGATGCGGAAGGGAAGGGTGAATGTGCCGGCAGCGGTGACGTGGTGCTTCTCGTCGTTGGGCGCAAAGCCGAAGTCAGCGCGGCGGAACTGACCAAGAAAGGGGTTGGTCGCGGTGTTGCGGAAGGCGGCTGGGTTGCCCTCAAAGGCAAAGGCAGCGCCCCAGGTGTAGTTGACGGTGGCATTGATGCGTTTGTTGATATTGGCGCGGTAGCTCAGGTTGAGCGCGTCGTAATAGGAACGGCCGATGGATTCCTCTTCGCCGAAGCGGCCGAGAACGGGTACACCCGCGGCGGCGAAGGCGGCAGAGAGAGGACGGATGCCGCCGTTGAAGTACTCCGTGGGGTTGATGTTGACAGTCTTGTCCTCGTGCAGACCGCGGGCCTGTACGTATTCGGCCTCCAGGACCGACCGCGCGGTAAGTGCGTACTGAAGGCCGAAGTTGACCTGCTGCGTGTACGGGTTGCGGAAGCGGGGGTCCATGAGACGACCGGTCGAACCTGCCGTGAGATTGAAGCTGGCTGGGGGGATGACCGGAGCAGGATCGACGCCGTAGCGGTACTGACTGAGCGGAATGGTGGTGCCTGGGACGTTCTGGGTGCAGGTGGTGTCTGTCGGGCCTGCGCAGGAAATGGAGAAGGTGTTGGCAAAGACGGTGTTGTTGGCCTGCTGAATCATAAACAGCGGGATGTTTTCGAAGGTCTGTCCGAAGTAGAGGCCATAGCCGCCCCGCACGACAACGCGGCCATTGCCTGTTACGTCGTAAGAGAAGCCGACGCGGGGACTGATGTCCAAATTGTCGTTATGAGGCAGGCCGGTGTAGGAGCCGCCGAGGTAGCCGAGGTTAGGCGTATAGCCCGCGCCCATTTCATTGATCCGCATTGCGGGAAGCGCTGTCGGCGTCGCGGCAAAGGCTGCGACGAGCTCCTGGTGGGTTCTCGCGATGGACTGCTTGGCGATGCCGTAGGTATCGATGTCGCGGTCATAGCGGATGCCCAGATTGAGCAGCAGACGGCGGCTCACGCGCCAGTCATCCTGGAAGTAAACGCCGACCATCTTCGGAGAGAGATCAAAGGTCGGATCGCCCGAAGTGCCGGTGGAACTCTGAATGACGCCGGGAGAAGAGAAGCCGTTGGGGTAAAGCGATTTGTTCAGGAGATTGGCGGCGGTATCGAAGAAGTCAAATTCGGGCGTTGGGTTGTTCTCGAAGTAGCCACCCACCTGCGGCTCGTAGACAAAGTCCCCGCCGGCTTTCAAGGTATGCGGCCCAAGGCTGTAAGAAAAGTCATCGCGGAACTGGAACTTGTGCTGGCTGGACTTTTGCGGAACGTTGGGATTTGTGCCGAAGCTGTTTCCGTCCGGGAAGGTGAAGTAAGGAACGCGAAGGTCTGAGTCGATCAGGTTGTTCCAGTATTGGAAGCCGGCAGTGAAGTTGTTGACGGCCTTGGAGCTGAGGATTGAGTTCAGGGCGACGTTGGTGAGGATCAGGTCGTTGAGGGTGAAGTTGCCCTCGGTGGCGTCGACCTGGTTGGTTGACTGGTCATTCTGGCTTTTGTTGTCCTGTGCGGTGTAGACGACGAAGGCTCGCTCGCGGTCGCTGAACTTGTGATCGAGGCGGCCGTTGTAACGCTTCTCATCGAAGGGCGTGGGGATGGCCGTTTCCGGTTGCGCCCCGAGGGGTACGGCGAGGGTCAGTTCGGCGAGGGTGCCGGCGTCGACCGAGATGTTGGAGCGCTCTCGGATGCCTTCATAGGCGAAGAAGCCAAAGTCCTTGTCCCTGCGGATGCGACCACCGAAAGAACCACCGTATTGCTGCCTGCTGTAAGAGGGTTTGGGATTGCCCGCGGCCTTGTCCAGCGCATTGAGGGACTGAAAGGTGTCGCTGCGAAAGAAGCCATAAAGGGCGCCGTGGAACTGGTTGGTGCCTGACCGCGTGATGACGTTCAGGGCGGCGCCTTCGCTGCGGCCGTTTTCGGCGGAGAAGCGATTTGTGCTGATCTTGAATTCTTCGACGGCCTCCAGGGGAAGCTGCATGACGGCGCCGCCGACGGTGTTGTCCTTGTTGTCGATGCCGTTGACCGTGGTGTTGGTATTGCGGCCGCTGGAGCCGTTGACGGCATAGACGGCGTAGCGGTTTTTGGTCGGGTCGTAGCTATCGACGAGCTTGACGCCGGGGGCGAGGATGGCGAGATTGGCGAAGTCGCGACCGTTGATGGGGAGGTCGGTGATCTGTTCGGGGGTGACGGCTGTGGAGCTGTCGGTCTTCTCGGTGTCGAGGAGCTGGTTGCTGCTGGTGACTTCGACGGTGGTGTTTTGACCGCCGGGTTGCAGCGGAAGATTTTCGGTGACGGTGCCTCCCACGAGCAGCTGGACTGAATCGACCTTGGAGAGGGCGAAGCCGGGAGTCTGGACGGTGAGGGCGTAGTTGCCGGGGATGAGGAGGTCGAAGCGGTACTCGCCCTGGGCGTTGGTCTTGGTGTTGCGTTTGGTGTTGGTTGCGAGATTGGTGACGGTGACGGTTGCCGACGGGATCGCTGCGCCTGCGCTGTCCGTGATGGTGCCGACGATATTGCCGCTTGCGGTCGCCTGACCGAAGCCGGGTGCGGCTGCGGTCAGGAGCACGCCAAGGATCGCGGCTGTGTTGTGAAGTGTGCGCATGAGGAATCTCCTGGAAAATGGGTGCGAAGCTGCAATAAGGAACGCGCAGTTCCCAAGTGGGCCCGGATGGGTCTGGTTTCTGTCAGTAGTGTTTGGGGGAGTTTATACCGTGAAGGAGATTTTGCAATCGGAAATCGGCGTCGCGGGGCCGGAATCCGGGGATCTACAAGGCGAGAGCAGCCAAGGTTCTGCGCGGCGACGGTGCCGACGTAAGGAGATGCAGAGTTCTGCGGTTTTGCGCGGGACTGCGGGTCAGGCTGTCGCCGGTGGATGATTCGTGTGGGAGAGCCCAGGGCGCACGGCAGGGTTTAGGCGCGTTGGTAGCGTTTTAGGACGTCGTCCAGGGTGAGGACGCCTTCGATGGCGCCGCGGATGGCGCGGTTGAGGACGGGGAGGAGAGGCCAGCGGCGGAAGTGAGGGAGTGCGCTGGCTAGGGTTTGATCGGGGAAGATCATGGGGGTGCGTTCGGGGCCGAGGCGGGCTTCGAGGGTTTCCTGGGCTTCGGGGCTGTCCTGGCTGGAGACCGCGTCGAGGATGGTGTTGAGTTCGTCGTTGCGCGCGGCGTACCAGAGGCCGTCGCTGCAGCGGATGAGGTAGCCGCGGTTGTCCGCGGGTGTGTCGGGCTGTTTGGCGTCGGGCTGAGCTTGTTTGGCTTCGGTTTGTTTGGCTTCGGCCTGTTTCAGGAGGTTCTTGGTGTTCCAGAGGGTTTCTTTGCCGGTGAGGATAGGGACGGAGACGGGTATGAGGGCGTCTTCGAAGTGGAGTTCGGTTTCTTCGCGCTGCTCTTCCATGGAGGGGAGGTAGAGGCCGTCCTGGTGGGTGAAGAGCTCGAAGACGGGGACGGGCTGGAGGGCGCGGGAGATGAGGTAGGCGATGGTGTTGGCGAGGATGACGGGAAGAATGATGGAGTAGTTGCCGCTGACCTCGAGCACCATGAAAACGGAGGTGAGGGGAGCGCGGAGAAAGGCGGCGAAGAGGACGCCCATGCCGACGAGGGCGTAGGAGCCGACCGAGCCGGTGAGGGAGGGGAAGAAAACTTTCTCGAAGGCGCCAACGGAGGCCCCGAGCATGGCGCCGACGAAGAGGGTGGGGGCGAACATGCCGCCGGGAGTTCCGCTGGAGAAGCTGACCGTGGTGGCGATGATTTTGAAGAGGGCCAGCAGAAGGAGCATTTTGAAGGCGAACTGGCCGTGCATGGCCTGGTCGATGGCACCGTAGCCGGCACCCATGACCTGGGGAAGGCCGAAGTAGCCGATGGCTCCGACGAGAAGGCCGGCGAGGGCGGGTTGAAGGAGTTGGGACCACTCGGGCTGGCGGCGGAGGGTGGGGCGGAGATAGCCGAGGAACTTCGCAAAAAAGAGGGAGGCTGCGCCGCCGACGAGGCCGAGGACGGCGTAGGCCATGAGCTCGCGGGGGTCGCGGAGGGTGACGGAGGGGATGCGAAACATGGGCTCGGCGCCCCAGAACCAGCGGGCGACGACGACGGCGGAGACGGCGGAGAGGACGACGGAGCCGAGGACGGCGGAGGTCCACTGGCCGATGACTTCTTCGATGACGAAGAGGATGGCGGAGATGGGGGCGTTGAAGGCGGCAGCGAGGCCGGCGGCGGCGCCCACGGGGGCGAAGACTCTGAGGCGCTCGCGGGAGAGGCCGACGCGGCGGCTGATGAGCGAGGCGATGCCGGCGCCGATCTGGAGGGAGGGGTCCTCCGGGCCGAGGGAGTGACCGCTGCCGATGGCGAGCGAGGCGAGGAGGAATTTGCCGACCACCGTGCGGATAGAGATGTAGCCGTTATGGATATAGAGGGCGGCTTTGGTCTGGTTGACGCCGCTGCCGCGGACCTGCGGGAAGACGAAGCGGGTGAGGAGAGCGATGACGATGCCGGCGAGCGAGGGCGCGAGGAGGAGGCGGATCTGGTGGGGTGCGGGGGCGGAGCCCTGGAGGAGGAGGCTGAGCCACTCGATGGCCATGCGGAAGCAGACAACGAGCAGGCCGGCGATGATGCCGATGAAGATGGAAAGGAGGAGAAAGAGGCGCTCTTCGCGAGCGGGGGCGATGTCAACGACAGCCGCCTTGGCTTGCGCGCCGGCGATGGTTTGGGTGTCGCCGGGCTGGGTTTCGCTGGGCTGGGTTTCGCTGCTTTGGGTTTGCATGGTTTTCTTGGACTTTACTGCGAGGCGTGGGTCGAGGAGGCAAGCAGGAGCAGAAGCGCGTCGTCGCCCGTGGGGGAGCCGCAGGGGGTGACGGTCTGGGTTTCGGTGTCGTTGATGAGTTGGGTGACGTTGTCTTCGATGGCGGCATCGCGTTCCAGCGCGCGTTTGTTCAGCTGGCCGGAAGCGGCAGCCCAGCGGGACTTGAGAATCTGGAGCACGGGGAACGGCGGTGCGGAGAGGGCGGGTGCAGAGGAGTTGGCGGCCGTGCCTGCGGCGCAGGCTGCCAGGTGTGCCTGGGCGATTTCCGAGGCTAGGAGGATGTGGTCGGCGCGTTCGGCGGCGGGCAGTTCGCGGGATAAGGTGAGCTCCGGGATGCGATGTGCGTTCGCAGCGAGGGCGAGGATTTCTTTCTCTTCAGGGATTTGGGCGGGCGCGCCTGGTTTGCGCTCGGTGGCTTCGGTGAGGAGCTTATAGGCCTGGGCGAAGTTGCCGAGGGCGTAGGCGAGACGGCCGGCTTTGGCGAGGACCTCTCGCTGTTGCGGCTTTTGCTCGAGGGACTTGAGATAAAAAGTGAGGGCGTCGGGGGAGTCCTTGATGGTCGCGAGTCGGTCGCCGAAGAGAACGTCGGCGCTGGCTGTCTCGGCGGTGTTGCCGGCGGCGACGAAGATTTCGTCACGAGCGGCTGCGAGGTCGCCGCGCCCGGCAAGGTAGTCGGCAAGTTCCAGGCGAACCTCGCGACGGCGGAGGGCACCGTCACCCTGCCAGTCGCCGAAGATGGAGGCGCGGTAGAAGTTGACGGCTTCCTGCGCGTCGCCCTGTTTGCGGTTAAGACGGGCGAGCTGGAGATTGATGAAACCGTCGCCGGGACGAGTTTCGCGTAGGTTGAGGAAATAATTGGAGGCTTCTTCGAGGTGGCCGGCATCGGCGAGCGCCTGCGCGAGAAGAAGCTGGCCGGGAAGGTTTTCGCGGTAGGTGAGCGCGGTGCGGAGGGCGGTGACGGCTTCCGCGGGATGGCCTTGCTGGAGGTCGAGTTGTCCGCGCGCTGCCCAACGCTTGCCCAGGTCTTCACGATGGGTTTCGAAGGATTGGAAGAGGATCCAGGTGACGAGGAAAAGCGCAATGGTGACGCCGCAAAGGGCGAGGAATATGAGGCCGTCGTGGAGGAGGAGGCTGCGTTTTGTCGCAGTGCGACGTATTGGGAGAGACGATGTCATGTCGGGGGTTGAGGGGTTGTGTGCGCTCTACCCAAGTGTACGTTGCGAACACGCAAAGTTTTCGGGGAAGGGGCATGGGGAGCAGGTGTTTGGGCAGTGGATCTACGCTGGCGGTGCGGAGGTCGCGTGGGCCGGTCGGGCGGTGGGTAGGGTTTGCTGCTTGTGGTAAACAGCAGGTTCCCTGCGGGAATGACAAGCAAGAAAGGCAAGGGCAACAGGAAACGCAGGTCTCTCCACTGCGCTTCGCTCCGGTCGAGATGACGGTGGGTGCGTTGGGGCGGTCGAGATGACGGTGGGTGCGTTGGGCCGGTCGAGATGGCAGGAGTTTGGGAGGGTTAGGGGCGGTGGTGGATGCGGAGGTTGAGTTCTTTGAGTTGGGGGTCGGTGGCGGGGGTGGGGGCGTCGACCATGAGGTCGATGGCGCGGGCGGTTTTGGGGAAGGCTATGACTTCGCGGAGGGATTGGGCGCCGGCGAGGATCATGGCGATGCGATCAAGGCCGAGGGCGATGCCGCCGTGGGGTGGGGTGCCGTATTCGAGGGCGTCGAGAAAGAAGCCGAAGCGTTCGTGGGCTTCTTCTTCGGTCATGCCGAGGGTTTTGAAGATTTCGGTCTGGACGTCTTTGCGGTGAATACGGATGGAGCCGGAGCCGAGTTCGGTGCCGTTGAGGACGACGTCGTAGGCGAGGGCGCGGACGGAGCCCTTGTCGTTCCAGAGGGCGCCGGAGGCGATGTCTTCTTCGTGGGGGGAGGTGAAGGGGTGGTGGGCGGCGTCCCAGCGGTGGGCGTCTTCGTTCCACTCGTACATGGGGAAGTCGGTGACCCAGAGAAAGTGGAAATCTTTGGCAGTGCCGGTGAGATCGAAGAGTTTGTGTTTGTCGGCGTATTTTCTAGCGAGTTCGAGGCGGAGTTGGCCGATGCGCTTGGGGATCCAGTGGGGGTCGTTGCCCCACGTGGCGGGGGTGTTGGGTTTGGGGGTGATGACGATGGCGAGGTCGTCCTGGGTAAAAGGTTCGCCCGAGAAGACGAGTTGTTCGGCGGTGAGTTTGGCGGCGATGGCCTCGGCGAGGGGAAAGAAGGTTTCGTTGGTGCGGAGGCGAGCTACGTCGAGGAAGTCGAGACCGGTGTCGCCGAACGTTTTACGGATTTCTTCGATGAGGGCGCGTTTTTGGGTGCCGCTCATGCCGGCGGCGGCTTTGGGAACCGTGAAGCCGTAGACCGGGAGCGTGGGGTCGATTTTGAGGGTTTCGCGGAGGTCAAGGGTGAGGGTGGCGGAGAGGTTGACCATGGCGGGGAGGCGGGTGTCGGGTTTGTCGATGCCGTACTTTTCGATGGCCTGGTCGTAGGTCATGTGGGGGAAGCTGTTTGGGGGCAGATCGACGCCGGCGGCCGCAAAGGCGGCGCGGAGGAAGCCTTCGGTGACGGCGAAGATCGTTTCCTGCTGGGGGAAGGTCATTTCGAGGTCGATCTGGGTGAACTCGGGCTGGCGGTCGGCGCGGAGGTCTTCGTCGCGGAAGCAGC